>CAYWGG010000020.1:0-19853 GCA_964457285.1 uncultured Dehalococcoidia bacterium | reverse complement strand
TTGTGGTTGTGATGGACCGATAAAGAGGTGTGGGTAATCGCTTTGAAGAAGTGCGCTTACCGGTCCATCACACCTCTATATATACGTCCGAGGGGGCAGAGCAGATTTCCCTGGCTGACCGACTGCTTGACAACAGCTATAGCCCCTGGTAACATCAGGATGAAAAAGGCCCTCCTCCCAAGGGCGGGGCTATTTGTTATATTGGATAGAGGCTAAGAGTGGCTTTCGTAACATGCCTTCGGTGTCGTGAGTGTGCCAGAGAGTACCCCATTGAAGCCCTCAATGTGTGCGATTTCTGCTTTGGTCCCCTGGAGATAGCCTATGACTACGATAGTATCTCACGGGTTATCAGTCGTGAGCGAATAGCTCGCGGGCCCTTTAGCATGTGGCGATACGAGGACCTGTTACCCGTAGATGGCAAAGATGCCGTAGATATAAACGCGGGCTTCACCCCCCTCATAAAATCCAAGAACCTGGCTAAGCTCCTGGGGCTTGAGAACCTCTACATCAAAAACGATTGTGTCAACCCCTCCTACTCTTTCAAAGACCGGGTAGTCTCGGTCGCCGCCACCAAGGCCCTGGAGTTCGGCTTCGACACCCTGGCCTGTGCCTCTACGGGAAACCTGGCCTGCGCTGTGGCCGCTCATGCAGCAAGAGCGGGCATGCGGGCCGTGGTCTTTATACCCGCCGACCTGGAGCGCGGTAAAGTCGTTGGCGCAGCTATCTACTCACCCATCGTCGTAGCCGTGAAGGGTGGCTACGACGAAGTGAACCGGCTATGCAGCGAGGTGGCGGACAACTACCACTGGGCCTTCGTAAACATCAACATGCGCCCCTATTACACCGAGGGTAGCAAGACCCTGGGCTATGAGGTAGCGGAACAGATGGGTTGGAGGCTCCCTCACCATGCCATCGTGCCCTCCGCCTCGGGCGCTCTTTTTACCAAGATATGGAAGGGGTTCAACGAGCTGGCCTCCCTGGGGCTGGTGGATGGCCCTGTACATACCAGGATGCATATGACCCAGGCGGCAGGCTGCTCTCCCATAGTGGAGGCTTTTAAGAACGAGGACGACGTTATAAGGCCGGTAAGGCCCAAAACGGTGGCCAAGTCTCTAGCCATCGGCAACCCCGCCGATGGCATCTACGCCTTACGTACCCTGCGGGACTCGGGTGGGACTGCCTATGCCGTGCCCGAGGAAGAGGTGGCAGCAGGGATGAAGCTGCTGGCGGAGACGGAGGGCATATTCACCGAGACAGCAGGTGGTGTTGTGATCTCAGGTCTGAAGCACCTGGTCAAGACCGGCGTCATAAAGCGCGATGAAGTGACTGTGGCGTACATAACTGGAAACGGCCTTAAGACCCAGGAGGCCGTAGAGGATGTGGTCCACCCACTGGATATCATCCCCACTATGAGTTCTTTCGAGCGAGCGCTGAGCAGCGTTAAGATGGGTGGGAGGTAGTGCTATCATGGGTAAGCAGCGAGTTAAGTTCACCTTCCCACGGGACCTGGTGACTGAACCAATAATCTACCAGTTGGGTCACCAGTTTCGAGTGGTCACCAACATCCGGCGCGCCGACGTCCGAGAGAACATGGGCTGGGTGGTGCTGGAGCTGGAAGGTGCAGACGATGAGATACAAAAGGGAGTTAGCTGGGTCAGCTCTCTGGGGGTGCGGGTGGACCCATTGGCTGGCGACGTTATCGAAGGCTAAGAGCCGTCTAAAAACTATGCCTCACCCTGATGGGTGAGGTCCTTCTCAGACAACCTCTAAGGAGAGTATGTAGAGATGAATGGTGTCTTGGTTCGTATTCCTACACCCTTGCGCCGTGTGACCAACGGTCAGGACAAGATAGAGATAGAAGCCTCTACCCTTGGAGAGATTATAGAGCACCTGGACGCGAAGTTCCCCGGCGTTAAGGAACGGCTGGTGGATGAGTCGGGGGAGTTGCGACACTTCGTGAACATCTTCCTGAACGGAGAGGACGTGCGCTACCTCCAGGGCATGGGCACCAGCACCAATACTGGAGATGAGGTAAGCATCGTCCCTGCGGTAGCTGGAGGGAGAATCATTTAATCCTTCTAGCCTCCATCCAGGCTTCCTTCTGGGATAGCCTGGCCGGTTCGCTGGTAGGCACATAGGTACTCAGGAAACTGTCTCTGAAACTAAGAAACCTATCCTCCAGGATAGCCGTCCTTATATTCTCCATTAGACCGAGGACGAACCTCAGATTGTGTATTGAGGCCAGCCTCAGCCCCAGAAGCTCCCTGGACTTAAACAGGTGGTGCAGATAGGCCAGGGAGAATTTACGGCAGGTATAGCAGTCGCACCCTTCCTGTAATGGCCCGGACACCCCCTTAAAGCGGCGATTGGTTACATCCACTCGGCCCAAGGGGGTGAAGAGGGCCCCGTTCCGAGCTACCCTGGTGGGAAGGGCACAGTCAAAGAGGTCCATGCCACGGGCTACGCTCTCCACCAGGTCTTCGGGTGAACCCACGCCCATCAAGTACCTGGGCTGGTCCTTTGGAAGAAGCATCCCGACCTTCTCGGTCATATCGTACATCGGCCCCTTTGGCTCCCCAACTCCCAGTCCACCCACTGCGTACCCATCGAAACCCAGGGATGCGATGTGCTCCACTGACTCCGCCCTCAGATCGGGAAACAAGCCACCCTGAACGATACCGAAGAGGGCCTGCCCATTCGAGGCCCTCGTCCCATGATGGGCCTCCTTGCATCGGGCAGCCCAGAGGTGAGTCCGCTCCATAGCCAGACGCACCGCATCTTGGCTCTCTCCATAGGCGATGCACTGGTCAAGACACATAATGATGTCGGCCCCCAGCGCTTCCTGATAGAGTATGGCGGCTTCTGGGGTGAAGAGGTGCTCGCTACCATCTATGTGAGACCGAAAGAGGATGCCCTCGTCGCTGATTTTTCTCAGGGAGCCGAGGCTGAAGGCCTGAAATCCACCACTATCGGTGAGGACGGGCCCCTTCCAGCCCGTGAAGGCGTGAAGCCCACCCAACTCTCTGACCACGTCTACGCCGGGCCGCAAGTAGAGATGGTAGGCGTTAGCCAGGATGATCCGAGCGCCAGCGGCTTCTACCTCCTCAGGGGTGAGCGCCTTGACGCTGCCCTGGGTCGCTACCGGCATGAAGGCTGGCGTGGGGATATCCCCGTGAGGCGTGGTGAGGATACCCGCTCGGGCTGCGCCTGAGGTGGCAAGAACTCTGAATTCCCGGGAAGACTCCATATCCTTTCGACTCTCTCTATCCTTGCAGTTTTTCCCGGCCAGATACGACTTGGAGGTTTGCTGAGGCTGAATCCCAGATATGGGAACTCCAAAAGTGCAAACATAGAGGACTCTATCAGCCTTGTGACAGAATGTGCTCTAACTGTAGACCAATGCCCATTCCAGGTCAATGCCCCGCTGGGGCCAGATTTGAAATAGGTTTTGTGCCACCATGAGGGTGCTTTCACAAGACCTCTATCGAGTGATAAGATGGGTGAGGCTTCCTCATACGGTGGAGGCAGGAAGTACGCTTCGCACAATCAAGCAGTCATGAGTGAGTTCTTACAGACCCTCAGCGTCAATAGCCCTGCCCTCTGGGCACTGCTGGTCCTGGGCGTCATAGCTACCCTATCGCTGGGGCTATACGCCTTCTGGGAAATGGTACTCAGAGCATTATTTCCGGGTTCTTCTCGCAAAAGGTGAGAGTATGTTCTTCCCCAACGCCGGGGTGGAGGTTAACCCGGCCCTTCTCTTGTTACTGGGCCTCATAGTGGGCACCCTGAGCGGCTTCTTCGGGGTGGGAGGTGGCTTTCTCATCACCGGCGGGCTTCTTGTATTTGGCGTACCGCCCCTCTTTGCGGTGGGTACTGGCCTTACCCTCATCATGGGCTCCGCCCTGATCAATACCCTGAAGCACCGCAAGGTAGGGAACGTGGATTTCAAGCTGGGAGCCCTTATGGTGATCGGGACGGTGCCCGCCCTGTTCCTGGCCGAGCGGCTTAACTCCCAGTTGGAGGCCTGGGGCGTGGCGGGGCCAGTTATCCAGTATACCTACGTGGTTTTCCTGGCAGCTCTGGGCTCCTTTATCCTCTACGACTACCTGAAGGCCCGTAAACGTTCCAGTCCCCTGAGGGACCAGGTCTCTACCGCCGGGCTAGCCCAGAGAGTGCATTCCCTGAGAATTCCCCCCCATTCTATAGGGCTGCCTGGATATGTATCTCTGTCCACATACGTATCGCTGCCCCTCTCCAGGATTCAGCGTATATCAATATGGATACCTATAGGCATCGGCTTTGGCGTTGGCTTCCTGGCGGGGCTATTGGGCGCGGGAGGCGGATTTATCCTTCTGCCTGTTATGATTTATGTGTTAGGTGTTCCTACTGTTGTGGCAGTTGGTACTGGACTGTTCCAGATTGTCATCACCGGCTTCATAGGAACCCTGCTGTACTCCTTGTCTAACCATGTTGACCTGCTGATGGTTATCATTATGCTGGCCGCCTCGTCTATGGGCTCACAGCTCGGGGTTGCAGCCACCAGGTTCGTGGACGGGGCAAGGATACGGTCCCTCTTTGGTATCACTATCCTCAGCGCCGGTGTAGCCGTAGCGCTGAAACAGGCCGCGGAAAGCTCCGGCTTCGGTCCCCTCTCCACCCTTGCCTCGATCCTGCTCCTGGGTGTGGCTGGGGCCATGTGTATCATCGTAGCTGTGATTTTGATGACAAGAAAGGGCAGAAGTCGGCGGCCCTCGCCATCGCCAACAGGCAGAGAGGGCACACACTAGCGTTTAAACGAAATCAAAGGAAAGGGGTAGACGCGTGTCAACATATGTTCTCCTGCTCAACTACACTGAAGAAGGGATGCGTAATATCAAATACCTCCCCGACCACGCCAGCGCAATACGACAGGCCGTGGAAGCTGGTGGGGGGCGAATGCCTCTCATATACCTGGTCATGGGCCAGTACGACCTGATGGCTATCATAGAGGCCCCAAGCGACGAAGCCTGCGCTTCCATATCTCTTGCCGTGTGCAGCGCAGGTAACCTGCGAAGCAATACCATGAAGGTCTTCGGTGAGGAAGATTTTGATGCTCTGGTGAAGAACATCTCTTCTTTGGAGGATGAGTTCACCAGGATACTCAGTCAGTTCAATAGAACGTGATTTCGAGCTCTGGAATAGGGCCAGATACCGCCCTTGAGGGGATGAAGGTCAGGGCTCCGAGTGGCACAGGCTGTACACCGTTTCCTCCACCAGCTCGGCGGGCACATCTCTCCTCACCACAGCCTTTCCCACACCCTCCAGCAGCACCCACTTGATGGAGCCTCCTTCGGTCTTCTTGTCCAGGGACATAGCCTTGAACACCCTCTGGGGCTCAACGTCGGGGGCCGAGGTAGGGAGGCTGAACCGCTCGAGGACGCGCCTCTGCCTCTGCACCACCTTCTCGGTTATCATGCCCATGCGCTGGCTTATTCGGGCGGCAGCCATCATCCCCACAGAGACTCCCTCGCCGTGGAGGTACTGGCCGTAGTTGGTGGCCGCCTCCAGGGCGTGGCCTATGGTATGGCCGTAGTTGAGGAGGATTCGACGGCCAAGGGTCTCTCGTTCGTCCTCGCTCACTACCTGGGCCTTTATAGCCATGCTGCGGCGGATGATCTCGGTGGAGATGTCCGACTTGAGGGCCATCAGATCCTCGGCGTGCTCCTCGAAGATGTCGAACAGCTCGGCATCCAGGATGAGGCCGTGTTTTATGGCCTCTGCCCATCCCTCGGCCAGCTCCCGCTTGCCCAGGGTAGACAGGGCAGATACGTCAGCCAGGACCATGCGCGGCTGATAGAAAGCGCCCACCAGGTTTTTCCCCTGGGTCAGGTTCACCGCTACCTTGCCGCCTATGGAGGCGTCCACCATAGCTGCCATGCTGGTGGGGACCTGAACAAAGGGCATGCCGCGCAGAAACGTGGCGGCCACGAACCCTGCCAGGTCGCCTACCACTCCGCCACCTACGGCTATCACCGCATGGCCTCGCTCGGCCCGCCTTTCCACGAGCCACTGGTATATGGCCTGGGTTAACTCCAGGCTCTTGCTCTGCTCACCAGCGGGGACGATGAAACAATGTGCCTCGATGCGGCTGCGCTGGAGGGAACGTTGCGCCCGCCTCCCGTAGGGAGAGAAGACCCGACCGTCGCTGACGATATATACCGGGCCCTTTATTCCCAGCCCCTTGAGGCGCTCTCCCAGCCCATCCAGAAGGCCCCAACCCACCAGTATGGGATAGCTGCCGTTGGAATGGGTTACCACTGCCGCCAGGTTTCGGTCGTCCATATTCTTACCTCAAATAGCCACAGAGACACGGAGACACAGAGATATTTAAAGAATTAATCTCTTGATGCCATTCTTCAACAGCCTGGAGTTGAAGTTTATCAACAGTCCAATCTTTTTGCCAGTTATTTTCAGATATGTCAGCACCTGGGCCTCAAATACAGGGTCATATCGTTCCACGCTCTTGATCTCTACGATTATTTCATCTTCCACCAGAAGGTCAATCCTGTACTCGCCAATGGGCCTGTCTTTATAGCTGAAAGGGACAGCTACCTGGCGCTGATAATTCAGGCTTTGCAGTTGAAGCTCTACACAAAGGGCTTCCTCATAAGCATGTTCCAGGAGTCCCGGCCCTAAGTGCCGATGTACTTCGATAGCACATCCTATAATTTTCTCCGTGATGTCGTTTAATTCTTCCATCTCTGTGTCTCTGTGGCCGATTAGTGTTAAGGTGTTGCCAGGCTTTCACCACCTCCCGAGCTGCTTGCTCCACAGTCAGGTCATCGGTATGCACCGTCCAGTGGGCCGCCGAGTAATATTCCTGGCGGTGAGCTTTGAGGGCCCTTATTCTTTCCAGGGGATCAGGCCCCGAAAGGAGAGGGCGGGTCGCTACCGGGTTTCCGCTATCGCTCATCAAGCGATTGTATATAGTCTCCGGAAGGGCGTCAAGGCAGACTACAAAGCCCCGCTCTAGCATAAGCCCTCTGTTCTCTAGGTCAACGACTGCACCGCCGCCCGTGGAGATGACCCTTCCCTGGCCCGAGCAAGCTTCCTTGAGGACTTGCTTCTCCAGGCGGCGGAAGGCTGGTTCTCCATCCTCCGCGAAGATGCGATGTATGGGTTTGCCCGTCCTCTCCTCTATCTCCCCATCGGTATCAACGAACTCCCACCCCAGGAGGCGAGCTACCTCACGCCCAACCTGCGTCTTGCCAGTGCCGGAGAAACCCACAAGGATGATGTTGTCGGCAGAACTCACGTCAGCGCCCATGTACAGGCAACGGAAACGCCTGGCCCTCCTTTATCGCTGTGACTGTGCAGTGGCTTCCTCTCCCGTAGAGATTGCGTCCCGGAGCACCTCTACCAGGTGGCGGGCCTTCCTGCCTGTGCCGTGCTCTATCTGCTGGCGGCAGGATACGCCCATCACCGCCACTTCCCAGCCCATATCTTTGGCCTCCACCGCCGGAAAGAGGCGCTGCTTTCCGATGGCCAGGGAGGTGTCGTAGTGCTCCTTCTCGTAGCCGAAGGAGCCAGCCATACCACAGCAGCCTGAGTTTATCTCCTCTACCTGGTAGCCTGGCGGGAGTCTCAATGCGGCTATAGAATGCCGAGTCCCCACCAGGGCCTTCTGGTGGCAGTGGCCGTGAAACAGCACCTTCTTCTTGACGTCGGTGAACTTCAGGGCCAGTTGGCCTTTCTCCTTGAGCATGGCAAGGAACTCGTCTATCAGGTAGCTGTTTGCCGCAACTGCCCTGGCCTTATCGTCCTGCAAAAGGTCCGGGTACTCATCCCGCAGGGTGAGGAGGCAACTGGGCTCGCAGCCCACGATGGGGATGCCCCGCTGGGCGTAGGAGTAGAGGAGGTCCACGTTGTGCCTGGCGTGGGCCCTGGCTTTATCCAGCAGGCCCTTGGAGATCATGGGCCGGCCACAACACCAGGAGCCGGCTAAAGCCACCCCAAAGCCGGCCCGCTCCAGAAGTTCCACGGCGGCTATCCCCACCTGGGGATAGCTATAGTTCATGAAGGTGTCGTTGAACAGGACTACTGTTTCGCCCTCACCCTCAGTCCCTCTCCCAAATCCCCCCTTGCCCCCCTTTGCTAAAGGGGGGTTGGGGGTATTCCTGTGGGACTTGAACCATTCCGGAAAGGCGGGCCGGGCGAAGGGCGGCAAGGTCCGACTGCGGTGAATCCCAAGGAACCTGTGGAGGATAAGTTTGCTCAGGGGACTTCCGGCAGTCCAATTGGAAAGGGGAGCGAGACGGCAGCCAAGACGGCTCAGGGAGTTGATGTTGGCGAAGAGGCGAGCGCGTAGAGGTAGCCCGTGGGCCTTATGATAGCGGTCCAGGAACTCGTACTTGAGCTTCGCCATGTCTACTCTGGCCTCGCACTCGGCCTTGCAGCCCTTGCACTCCAGGCACAGGTCAAGGGCCTCGTAGAGCCTCCGGCTGGCGAGGGTCTCACCAGGTAGAGCCCCGGAGAGGACAGCCCGCAACAGGTTGGCCCTGCCGCGAGTGGAGTGTTCCTCCTCCCTGGTGACCATGTAGGAGGGGCACATGGTGCCGGTCATCTTGCGGCAGGCCCCCATACCGTTGCACATCTCTACCGCCCCGGCGTAGCCCAAGTCGGTGGAGAAGTCCAGCCTCGTCTCGACCGGCGTGGCCCGGTAAGCCGGGCCAAAGCGCAGGTTCTCCGTCATGGGGGGGCAGTCTATTATCTTGCCTGGGTTCATGATGCCGTAGGGGTCGAAGGCCCTCTTCACCTCGCGGAAGGCCTGGTAGATTTTCGGGCCGAACATCTTCTCCGTCCACACGCCCCTGACGATGCCGTCGCCGTGCTCGCCGCTGAGAGAGCCGCCGAACTCCAGCACCAGGTCGCTTATGTCCGAGGCGATGGACATCATCCTGTCAAGGCCCTCCTTGGTCTTTAGGTTCACCAGGGGACGGATGTGCAGGCACCCCACGCTGGCGTGGCCGTAGTAGCCCGCTGTGGTGCCGTGGGCCTTGACTATCTCATCGAAGCGCCGCACGAACTCACCCATCTTCTGGGGGTCCACGGCGGTGTCCTCCACGTAGGGCAGGGGCTTGGAGTCACCTCTGGTGCTCATCAGCAGGCCCAGCCCAGCGCTCCTCAGTGCCCACACGTTGGCCTGCCTGGCTGGCTCCAGCATATTCACGCAGGCGTAGCCCAGGCCCTTTCTCTCCATGTCCCGCTTGAAGACTTCTAGCTTCCCTGTGACCTCCGCTTCCGAGTCGCCATCAAACTCCACCGCCAGCAGGGCGTCGGGCTCCCCCTCGACGAAGCTCAACAGCCTGGCGAGGGCCGGGGAGTCCCGGCATCGGTCAATGATCATCCTGCCTATCAGCTCTACGGCGGCGGGTTTGTGCTGGAGTATCTCCCAGGTAGCTTCACAGGCCTGGGATGTATCGTAGAAGTGGAGCACCGACAGGGCCTTCTTAGCGGGTACAGACACCAGGTTGACCCTGGCCTCGGCGATTATACACAGAGTACCCTCGGAACCCACCACCATCTGGGCCATGTTGAAGGGTCTGGCGGTAGGGGTGTGTGGCCGTACGTCCCTGCCCTCAGCATAAGGGCCTCTCCTCAACCTTGCGAAGGGGTCATCATCCAGGAAGTCGTCCAGGTTGTAGCCACTGACCCGGCGCATGATTCTGGGATAGCGGGCCAGTATCTCATCTCGGTTCTCCTGAGCGATACGTCTCACCTGGCGATATATCTCCGACTCCAGGCCATCACCGGCAAGCCTGGCCTCCAGATCTGGGCCGTCCAGGGGCTTGAAGTGGGCCTGGCTGCCGTCTGAGAGAACCGTGCGAAGCTCCAGAACGTGGTCAAGGGTCTTTCCGTAGATGACTGAGTGGGAGCCGCAGGAGTTGTTGCCTATGCCGCCGCCGACGCAGGCGCGGTTGGAGGTAGTGGGGTCGGGGGCGTACTGGAGGCCGAAGGGGGCCAGATGCCTGTTAAGCTGGTCCAGCACTATACCGGGTTCCACCCTGGCCCAGCGTTCCTCCTGGCTCACCTCCAGGACCCTGTCCATGTACTTGCTGAAGTCTATGACGATGGCGTGGTTCACCGTCTGCCCTGCCAGGCTGGTGCCGCCACATCGGGGCAGTATGGGGACTCGGTCCCTGCTGGCTATCTCCACCACCGCCAGCACGTCCTCCAGGTTTCGGGGTATCACCACCCCCACCGGCTCCATCTGGTAGATGCTGGCGTCGGTGCTGTAGAGGACACGGGAGTAGGGGTCGAATCGCACCTCCCCCGATACTCGCTTCCTTAGCTCATTTGCCAGCTCCGCGCTCTCATGGGCTTTCGCCTTGGCCCCTGCGCCTGTGGACATAGACAACCTCCTGCAACTTCGCTCTATACTGTAGCTTACGAGAGGACTTCTGACAACTCTGAAGATAATACTGCAGGTAATGAAGGTGTTAGCCAATCTGAAGCGAGCATGTGGCCCGGGCTACTCAAAAGTCAGATGGGTTTGGAGTACTGGATGGATTGTGCTCATACCGCTTGGCGTAGTGATTGGCCTTATACTGTCGCCACTTTTGGATCCCCTGCCTGTGACTACCCAAAATCCCAACACTCTCTATCTCCTGTCTGCCATAGCTCAGTCCCTTGCTGCCATCCTTGCCCTTGTCTTCACTATTTCTCTCGTCATAGCCCAACTCTCCTCCCGCTACTCTCACCGAATGCTGGCCAGCTTCTTCAACATACCGACTACGCTGTACATCCTCTTCTTCATCGCTGCTGTGTTCCTGCCTTTTTGGCTGCTTAACTATAAAGACCCCGATCCTTGGGCAGTAAAGCTCTCTCTCATCCTAGCTTCTGCCGCACTATTACTCTTGGTTCCATACTTCCTCTCCTTCAAATATAGGCTCAATCCCGAAACTATGGTGGGAGACCTCAAGAAGAAAGCTATAAGGCAACTCAGAATTCCCTCCACAGATGAGCCTAAAGAAATCCGCATTATAGACAACACTGTTATGAGTGCCTTCATCCAGAAGGACTACGACACCTTTGAGAGCGGAGTAGGTGCACTGGCAGAGCTGATACGGGAAGCATATAATTTAAACAGGCAAGATATAAGGCAAATTATACAAGTTCGGCTTCACGAGATTGGACTTGTCATCCTAGAAGACCCCAGAGCTATAAATTTGGTGATGGAAAAGATTACTCAAGCGACTGCAGGATTTTTTGAGGAGGCCCAATAATGAGCCCTGCGAGCCGTACTTCTCAAAAGCGCTCCATTCCTGGAACAGCGCCAGACCCAAAACAAGCTGCTGAGGCAGTTGGGCAGTTCATTGAAACTCTGAAAGTAATGGGTGCTAAGGCTGCTGATAAGGGGATAGAAGAAGTAGCCTTAAAAGCCATCATCTCCCTGAGAAGGCTGGGATTAGAGGCGGCTGAGAAGGGCCTTGAGAAGGCCTCACAGCAGACAGTGCTATCTATAGATGAAGTGGGCTATAAGGCTGCGGAGAGAGTCTTGAGGTACGCTGCGGAGAAAGCCGCTTTATCCCTGGGCGAGCTAGGATCGAAGGCTGCCCAAAAGGGTCTAGGAGATCTCGCATTGAAAGCTGCTTCTGCGCTAAATAGGGTATGGATTAAAGCTGCTGAGCGAGACTTACAGAACGTTGTATGGGAAACAGCTTCTTCTCTGGTAGATATTGGTGTCATAGCGGCGAAGCCGCGATTCGGTGCCACAGGTAATGTAGACTCCTCCTTAAATCTACTTGAACTTACTTCGAGGAAGGCTGCCATATCTCTATGGACACTGGGCGCTTGGGCAACTTATAAGAAGATTCATAAACTTAGTGAACACATAATTAGCGGATTGGGTTCCATAAGAGACGTATCTGATGTTGCACTTGTACAAAATGCTTACGATGTTGCCAAAGAAGCAGTCAATTACTTTGGTCTCCCAGAGTTGCCTTTGGCTTTGGAAAATTTCAAGGCATCATATCAGCAGCAGAAGGACCAAATACCATAGATGTCCGATTATCGTTGTACCAATGCCACATAACAAAGGATTGCAAAGGTGAAGATTGAAAAGCCTTCTTACTATAGTAGTCCTCGGCGGCATAAACATAGACCTGGTAACTATCGCGCCCCGCTTTCCTGAGCCAGGTGAGACGGTGGTGGGGAGCCGCTTCCTCACCTACCCTGGCGGCAAGGGGGCCAACCAGGCAGTAGCAACAGCCAGAATGGGTGCCCAGGTCAGGATGATTGGCCGGGTAGGAGGAGACGCCTTCGGGGGGCAACTGTTGGACTCGCTCAGAGGCAACGGTGTGGACGTGTCCGGCGTAGCCATTGACCCGGGGAGCGCTTCGGGAATAGCCGTGATCAACATAGACGCCTCGGCGCAGAACCGCATAGTCCAGATACTCGGTGCCAACCACACCTGTGGCGAAGCGGAGGCACAGCGTACAAGGTCAGCCCTGGCTGATGCTTCAGTCCTCATGCTCCAGCTTGAGGTCCCCGTAGAGGTCTCCCTGGCCGCCGCAAGGGAGGCGGCCTCAATGAAAAAGGCGATCATCCTGGATCCAGGCCCGGCCCGACCTTTACCCACCGAGTTTTATAGCTACTGTAGCTACATCACGCCCAACGAGACAGAAGCCGAGGCCCTGGTGGGGTTTCCGGTGGTAGGTGTATCCTCGGCCAGAAGGGCGGCCAAGGAACTCCTTGACCGAGGGGTGGGCTGCGCCATAATCAAGATGGGTAGCCAGGGCGCTTACTATGCTACCCGCGAGGCCAGCAAGTATCTCCCTGCCTTCCCGGTGGAGGCGGTGGATACGGTGGCTGCTGGCGATGCTTTTAATGGCGCTCTGGCGATGGCACTGGCAGAAGGTCGGGGGCTCGGTGAGGCCATGCGCTGGGCCATGGCCGCGGGCGCTCTGGCGGTCACCAGGGTTGGTGCTCAGGACTCCATGCCACACCGGCGGGATGTGGAAGCTTTCTTACTTGTGCAGCAGTCGCGTTAGCTGCTTCACATCGCCCACCTCTTCCAGCCCGTATACTAGCCCCAGCACTTCCTTTTGCCTTCGCTCCGTTATGACGCCCTGGGCGCAGTCGCGGAACTTCTCGGCCAACTCCCCCGTCGTCATCGGCCGCTCTGGGGTCCCACGGGAGGTGGACGCCTCCTTTGACAGGACCCGTCCATCCACCAGCTTCACCTCTATCAGGCTGCGTATCCTCTCGAACCCTCTGGCCTCTATTCCCTCGTGGAGGTATGGCTTAACCCGCCCCATCATCTCCTGGACGTTGGGCCGCAGTACCACCTCATCGGTGAATTCACCTATACCACCCCGGCGCTCCAGCACCAGTATGGCCAGACAAAAAGGTATGCTGAACTTCGCCTCCAGCTCGCTCTGAGGTCTCTGGTAGCGGAGGGCATTGAGCACGTTGGAACTGGTGCCCAGCCGTATCTCGTCCACGGCCTCGGGCTTCACATCGTACTCCAGGACCAGCTCCAGAAAGGCATCCATACTGGGATGGGCCAGTGAGCCGCAGGGGTAGGGCTTGATGGACACGCCAGGCTCCACCAGGGTGTAGGGGTTGCCCAGCTTGCCCTGAAGCAACTCCGGGTCGGCGCCGCCACCGGCCACCTGAAAGAACCCCCACTGGCCGTCCAGGGCATTGGGGTCGGTCCTGTAGCCCAGATGGGCCAGCTTCGCTGCCACCACTCCGTTCTCCGCCGCAGCCCCGGCGTGATATGGCTTGGTCATGGTGCCGAAGGCGACCCTGATGCCTGCGCTCTTGCTAGCGGCGATGCCGATGGCATGGCGCATGTCCTCCGAGGGGAGACCCATGAGCCTGGCGGCAGCCGCTGCAGCGCCGAAGATTCCTATAGTGCCCGTGGAGTGGAAACCGCCTTTATAGTGCCGCGGGTTTATTGCTTCGGCCACCTTGCAGGCCACCTCTACTCCGGCGCAGAAGGCGGCAATGAGCTCTCTGCCGCTGCTGCCCACTTCCTCTGCCACGGCCAGGGATGCAGCTAGCACCGGCACGGTGGGGTGGGTGAGTAGGCCGTACACTCTATCCGGCGCCGAAGAGATTTGAGTGTCATCGTAGTCCAGGGCATGGCCGCTGGTGCCGTTGATCAGGGCAGCGAACTGGGCGGGTAGCATCATACTCCCCCCGACCACAGAGGCTTTACCGGATACGCCCAGCTCTTGGACGTAGCGCTCAACGGCGTTGGCGGAGTCGCTGGCTGAGCCAGCCAGCATGACCCCCAGCCCGTCTACCAGGGCCTCTTTGGCCCTCTGAATCACGCTGGCTGAGATACTCCCGTAGGAAGCGCCGCTGGCATATTCCGCCACTTCCAGAGTTAAAGACTTACCTGCTGAAACCATATTATGATGACCTCCATCCAGCCCGGTCTTGCTTGAGGAAAGCCGACAGTTTAAAGACGCATATATTATGCATCTAAAGCCCATATCATGGTATCCTTATATAAGCCATGTCCGGACCTCTCGACTAAGCTCAGGGCAGGTAGAAGTCGACGGAAATGCTTAAGGATGACAAGTTCTGTCCAGGGTGTGCGGCACCCCTGGAGTTGAAGCACTTGCAGGGGAAGGATAGGCCCGTCTGCCCTCAATGCGGCAGGGTAGTCTACCACGACCCCAAGGTCACCGCCGCAACTGTAGTGGAGTGTGGTGGGAAGGTGCTCATGGTGCGGCGTGGGATAGAGCCGGGCCTGGGATTGTGGAGTCTGCCAGGAGGGTACGTTGACCGGGGTGAGGTGGTGGAGCAAGCTGCTGAGAGAGAGGTGATGGAGGAGACTGGGCTAAGGGTAATGGTCACAGGCTTAGTAGGGGTCTTTTCTGAGGCAGGCCATCCTGTGATCCTGGTAACTTACGATTCCGAGATAGTTGGTGGCAATCCTCAGGCAGGCCCCGAGGTGCTGGAAGTGGGCTTTTTCTCTCCGGACGCGCTACCACCCCTGGCCTTCCAGCGAGACCACCAGGTATTGGAAGCCTGGAAGCGGCTAAGAGATGGACACGGCTGATAGATTGCCACTTGACGTCAGGACATTGTGGAAACATAATCAGTCACGTAAAAAGCCTGTGTGACAACAAAGAATGGAGAGCGATGAGCGCGAGTGAAAATATCGGTTTTATCGGCCTGGGTATCATGGGTAAACCTATGGCGAGGAATCTCCTCAAGGCTGGCTACTCCCTGACGGTCTACGATATACGCGCCGAGCCCGTAGAGGAGTTGGTCACCGATGGGGCCAGTATGGCCCCCTCCAGCAAGGAGGTGGCCCAGAGGACGGAGACGATCATCACCATGCTCCCCGACTCGGCGGACTCGGAGAAGGCGATACTGGGTGAGAATGGCGTGCTGGAGGGAGCCAGGGAGGGCTCCATTATCGTTGATATGAGCTCCATAGCTCCCCTGGTGTCCAGGAAGATAGCGGTGGAGGTAGCCAGGAAGAATGTAGAGATGCTGGATGCCCCCGTGAGCGGCGGGGAGCCTGGCGCCATCGCGGGCACGCTCGCTATCATGGTAGGAGGCAAGCAGGAGGTCTTCGACCGTTGCCTCCCTATCCTGAAGGTGATGGGCAGGAGCGTGGTAAGAGTAGGGGATGTAGGGGCTGGCAACTTCGTCAAGCTGGCGAATCAAATCATCGTAGCGGCGAATATCGAAGCCATAGGCGAAGCCTTCGTCCTGGCCCAGAAGGCAGGGATAGACCCAGAGCTGGTCTTTCAGGCCATCAGGGGGGGCCTAGCCGGAAGTGCCGCCCTGGAAGCCAAGGCCCCCATGATCATGGGTCGCAACTTCAAGCCTGGCTTCCGCATCCGGCTGCACCAGAAGGACCTTCATAACGCCCTGCTGACAGGCAAAGACCTCGGAGTGCCTCTGCCAGTTACCAGCCTGATTCAGCAAATGCTGGGGGCGCTGATGAACCAGGGCAAGGGTGAATCCGACCACTCCGCTATAGTCAACTTCATAGAGGATATGGCTAATGTGCAGGTAATGAAGGGGTAGAAGGATATGAAAGTCCACGAGTATCAGGCCAAGTCCATTCTTGCCCGCTATGGCGTCCCTGTGCCCCGTGGTGGCGTAGCATCAACCCCTGCTGAGGCCCTGGAGATTGCCAGAGACCTCAGTGGCAGGGCTGTGATAAAGGCCCAGGTCCACGCTGGAGGCCGGGGCAGGGCTGGTGGAGTCAAGGTGGTCAACACTCCCCAGGAGGCGGAGCAGGCGGCTGCGTCTCTGCTGGGCAAGCTCCTGGTCACAGCCCAGACAGGGCCCCAGGGCGCGCCAGTGGGGAAGGTGCTGGTGGAAGAGGCGGCCGAGGTAACCAAGGAGCTTTATTTGGGGCTCACCATAGACAGGGCTTTTCGGGGCCCGGCGATGATAGCCAGCGAGGCTGGAGGTATGGAGATAGAGGAGGTGGCGGCCAGGGAGCCAGAGAAGATACACAAAGAGGCCATAGACCCACTCGTAGGTTTCCAGCCCTTCCAGGGACGTAGACTAGCCTACGCCTTGAACCTGGAACCAGAACTGGTGAGGCCAACCGCCCAGCTCATGGTTGCCCTTTACAAGCTTTTCGTGGAAAACGACTGCTCCCTTGTGGAGATAAACCCTCTTGCCATAGTCCAGAACAAGCGCATCATCGCCCTGGATGCCAAAGTGAACTTCGAGGACGACGCCCTTTTCCGCCACCCCGATCTGCGGGAGATGCGTGACCCCGACCAGGAAGACCCCTTCGAGGCCCAGGCCCAGGAGTACGACATCTCCTACGTGAGGCTTGATGGGGATGTGGGCTGTCTGGTTAACGGGGCTGGGCTGGCTATGGCCACTATGGACGTTATCAGAAGCACGGGTGCCAGTCCGGCCAATTTCCTGGACGTGGGAGGCGGAGCCAGCGAGGACAAGGTAGCCCGGGCCTTTAGCATCATGCTCTCAGACCCCCAGGTGAAGCGGGTCCTGGTCAACGTTTTTGGCGGCATCCTCCGCTGCGACATAGCGGCGAGGGGCATCGTGAAA
This sequence comes from uncultured Dehalococcoidia bacterium, assembly GCA_964457285.1. GTDB lineage: Bacteria > Chloroflexota > Dehalococcoidia > Lucifugimonadales > JAGWBF01 > CAYWGG01. The sequence goes on along the minus strand of CAYWGG010000020.1, from coordinate 2,807 downwards.
GCGTGCAAGGAGAAGGGAGCAGACCTGCCCATACTGGTGCGAATGCTGGGCACCAACGTGGAGGAAGGGAAAGCGGCCTTGAGAGAATCGGGCCTCAACGTGACCTTCGCCGATTCCCTATCCGAGGTGGCGGAGAAGATGAGGGCTTCCGTAAGAGAAGACCGCCTGAGCCGCAGCCTGACCATACTTAGGACTACACCTCATCCGCCTGCGGGGATAACCGCTGAGAACATCAAGCGTATCAGGCAGTTACTAGAGCGAATAGACAGCGAACCTCTGCCGGAAGAGGGCTCAACCTTCAGAGATGCATCGGAGAATTTGGATAGATATATCTACGGGAGTTAAGTCTTGCTCAGTATGAACCGTGAGGTCTTCATAGATGCTTCTTTCTGGATTGCGTTAATATGGCGAGGCGATGAAAACCATTCAAATGCTGAGAGACTCTTAGAGGCTCCTCTACAAGCAGACTCGACCACTGTGACCACCAACTGGACTCTTTATGAAGCGATGACTTTTCTCGTTGGTCGAGCGGGCAGGCACGATCTTGCCCTTGACCTTTATGACACTTTGGTAAAAGAGATGAGGACGACCATATTTGATGCAGCAACGGTAGAAGAGTCAGCATTAGAAATATTCAGACGCCACAGTGACAAAGAGTGGAGTGTGGTTGATTGCTGCAACTTCGCCTGTATACGTACCAGGGGTAGCGAGTACGCTTTAGCCTTTGACCATAACTTCCACCAGGCGCAGACCGAGTTTGGCTTTACCGTCCTCTGACAGGAGGGATATTTGAGCATTCTGGTGAACGAGGACACGCGGGTGGTGGTGCAGGGGATAACAGGCAGTGAGGGGAGCTTTCACGCCAGGGCGTGCATGGCCTACGGGACCAAAGTGGTGGCTGGAGTGACCCCGGGCCGGGGAGGCCAGCTTTTTGAGGGGAATGTGCCCATCTTCGACTCTATAGAGCAGGCGGTCAGGGAGACCGGCGCTGACACTTCACTCATCTTCGTTCCCGCCCCATTCGCCACTGACGCCATCATCGAGGCCGCCGACTCCGGCATCAGTCTCATTGTGTGCATTACCGAAGGGGTGCCCACGATGGATATGGTGCGGGCCATCCCCTATCTGAATAGCAAGGCCGTGCGCCTCATCGGCCCTAACTGCCCTGGCCTCATATCTCCTGGAGCCCGTTGCAAGATTGGAATAATGCCTGGAGGTATCCACATGCCGGGCAGGACGGGGGTGGTCTCCCGCAGCGGGACTCTGACCTACGAGGCCGTGTCCCAGCTCACGGGGCTGGGAGTAGGCCAGTCCACCTGTGTCGGAATAGGAGGGGACCCGCTGGTAGGCACCAGCTTCGTGGACATATTGCGCCTCTTTAACGAAGACCCGCAGACGGATATGGTGGTGCTCATAGGCGAGATCGGAGGCACTATGGAGCAGGAAGCAGCGGAGTTCGTCTCGAAGGAGTTCAACAAGCCCATGGCCGCACTGATAGCGGGGGCCACCGCCCCGCCGGGCAAGCGCATGGGCCATGCAGGCGCCATAATAACCGGGGCCTCCGCCACAGCGGAGGCGAAAACCCAGGCATTGAGGGAGGCCGGCGCCCAAATTATCCCTTCTCCAGCGGAAATCGGCACTACCACCAGAGCAGTTTTGGGCCAGCAAAAGCGATAAGCGGCTTGGATAAACTCCTTCCTTGACCCTCGTATCTGGCTTACCTATAATTAATGGACGGAAAGGCGAAGGTACTCTATGGCAACTGAGATAACTGCTGGATTCGTCGAGGTCCTCGGAAGGGAAGCCCTGATGGAGCTTGACGGCCTGAACACTCTGGAGGCCCTGGAAGACTGGCGAGTCTCCTATCTTGGCCGCCGTGGCCGACTGACTACTATTTTGCGGGCCATAGGAAGCTTGCCACCGGAGCAGCGTCGCACCGTGGGTGCTCTTGGCAATCAGACCAAGACACTCCTGGAAGAGCGCCTGGCCATAAGATTGCAGGCCCTCAAAGAGTCGGGGGTAAGCCGACTGGCGATGGAGGAGCAAATTGATGTCACCCTACCCGGCAGGGCCATCAGCGCCGGGCGGCTCCATCCTACCACCCAGATCGTCAGGGAGATTTGTGACGCCTTCGTTGCTATGGGCTTTCAGATTGTGGAAGGCCCGGAGGTGGAGTGGGACAAGTACAACTTCGAGATGCTGAACATACCAAGGGGACATCCGGCGCGGGATAAATTCAGCAGTATCTGGATAGACTACCGTGACCAGGGAGGAGAATACCCCATGCTCCTCCGAACCCACACCTCGCCCATGCAGGCCAGGGTGATGGAGCGGATGCGACCTCCCGTGCGGGTGATCGTCCCCGGCAAGTGCTACCGCTACGAGGCCACCGACGCCACCCACGAGTGGCACTTCTATCAGGTGGAGGGGCTGGCGGTAGACGATGGAATAACCTTTGCCGACCTGAAGGGCACCCTCTACGAGTTCGCCCGGCGGGTCTTCGGGCCTGAGCGCAGGGTGCGCTTCCGCTGCGACTACTTCCCCTTCGTGGAGCCCGGGGTGGATATGGCCATAGACTGCTTCGCCTGCCAGGGGAATGGGTGTCGCATCTGCAAGGAGTCGGGCTGGATCGAGATAATGGGCGCGGGTATGGTGCACCCCAGGGTGCTGGAGGGCGTGGGCTACGACTCGAGCAAATACACCGGCTTTGCCTTCGGCCTGGGCCCGGAGCGCATCGCCATGCTCAAGTACGGCATTGACGATATACGCCTGTTCTACTCCAACGATTTGAGGTTCCTGAGGCAGTT
>CAYWGG010000019.1:0-20328 GCA_964457285.1 uncultured Dehalococcoidia bacterium | reverse complement strand
CAAGTGAGATAAAAATGGGTATAGGTGATATAAAAGAGAGTATGGGTGAGATAAAGACGGGTATAAATGATGTAAAAGAGGGTATATTTGAGCTAAGGGGTTATACTCTGACGACTGCTCTCATGAGCGCCATGTTGTCGAACCCGAATTTGACAGATGCGCAAATAAAGGAGAATTTCATAAGGAGCGCAGAGCTCGCAAGGGATATTATCACAACCATCAGGAAAATTACACCCTGAACCTTCACTGAGCAGGCCTCTCCCCCAGAGTAACCCTGAAGGTCATCTCTCGCTTTTCCCGGAAGACCTTCATCTCCACTTCCTCGCCTACCCTGTGCTCAAGGCGCAAAATCCTGATGAGGTCCCGCACGGTAGAGACCTTCTTCCCACCCATAGACACGACCACGTCGCCAACCCTGACTCCACCCTGCCAGGCTGGCCCCTCTCGGACCATGTTGGTTATCAAGACCCCCTCCCGTAAGGAAACGCCCACTTGTACGGCTTGTTGAGGGTCCAGATCGGCCAGTATCACGCCCAGCCAGGCCCACTGCACCTGGCCCTTTTCTATGAGCTGCTGAGACACAGGAACGGCCGTGTCCATGCCCACCGCGAACCCTATGCCTTCCACATCTCTCCCTGCCGTGTCGCCGCGGGCCACAGCCGTGCTTATGCCCACCACTTCGCCTCGAAGGTTCAGCAGAGGGCCTCCACTGTTGCCCGGGTTTATAGAAGCGTCGGTCTGGATCAGGCCGTACAGCTCCAGGTCCGACCTCACGGGGAACACGCGATCGAGGGCGCTCACCACGCCCACGGTCACCGTGGGACCACCAGGTAGTGCCAGAGCGTTGCCAATGGCAATTACCCAATCTCCTACCCTGACTTTGGATGGATCGCCGATAGTCAGGGCAGAGAGCTCTTCGCCACCTATTTTCAGCACTGCCAGGTCGGTAAGTCGGTCTGCGCCCACTATCTCCGCCTCGAACTGCCTACCATCGTCGAGGGTAACCGTAACTGTGCTGGCGTTCTGCACAACATGGTTATTGGTGAGGATGTAACCCTGGGGGTCGAAAATGACCCCTGAGCCGGTTTGAGAGTCTCGGAAGGGTCTACCAAAGAGGTCACGCCCCACTATCTCTGTCACCACGGATACCACTGCTGGCCTTACCTTCTCCACCACTCCGGCGATATCTGGCAACTGAAGGACGACCAGGTGCGGGGGTGTTGGAGATGGCGTGGGAGTGGGCGTCGGCTCCGGGAGGGGAGTAGGCGTGGGTGTGACAATGGGCGTAGCTGTAGCCTCCACGACCCTGGCTGGAGGAAGGGGCGAAGGGGAAGGGGTGAGGGTGGCCGTTGGCTCCAGGAGGGGGGTAGCCATAGGGCCGGCACTTATGGAGTAGCCCTCCTCGCTTGGGGGAAGGGACAGAGGCGTAGGAGTGGCAGTCGGCTCTGTCGCAGGAGGAGACAAGGCTTCAGAGGTCGGCATAGGTGCAGGAGACGGTGTAAGGCTATTACACCCCACTACAACAAAAACTGCCGCCATCAAAGTGATGACGGTCCCTAGACTGTGGAACGCCTCCCTATACCTTATACCCCCTCCTTAACAGACTGGATGGCGTCCCTTTGGGCCTGAAGGAAGTGCTCTATTCCTCTGCTGGCCAGGGCTATCATCTGCGGGACGGTCTCCTTAGAGAAGGGCCCTCCCTCGGCAGCTCCCTGTATTTCCACCAGCTCTCCCTTGTCTGTCATGGCGACGTTGAAGTCCACCTGTGCTCGGACATCCTCCTCGTAGGACAGGTCCAGCAGAGACTCGCCGTCCACTATTCCTACACTCACAGCAGCCACAGCATAAGCTAAAGGTATCTCAGCCAGCATTCGGCTGCGCACAAGCCCCAGCAGGGCCTGATAAAGTGCGACATAGGCTCCGGTTATCGCCGCTGTCCTGGTGCCACCATCAGCCTGAATAACGTCGCAGTCCAGAAGCACCGTTCTCTCCCCCAGGGCTTCCCGGTCCGTTACTGCCCGCAAGCACCTGCCGATGAAGCGCTGTATCTCCAGAGAGCGGCCCCTGGCCTGGCCAGAGTTCCCTTCCCTGGGGGAACGCTGGCCCGTGGAGCGGGGGAGCATGGAGTATTCGGCGGTGACCCAACCCTTCCCTTCACCTCTCAGGAAAGGCGGGACACGCTCTTCAATGGTGGCAGCGCAAAGCACCCTGGTACGGCCTAGCTCAATCAGGGCAGACCCCTCGGCAAAGGCCTGATAGCCGGGTATTATGGTGATCCTTCTGGGCTCATCCCAACGGCGCCCATCCGATCTTCTTTTGCCCGAGGTAAGTCCCACGGATTTACTCCAGAGGTACGCTACGATGAGTCGAGGCGTTAAATCCTGCAGGTTTAGTATAACAGAACTGGACTTCTGTCTAGCAACCCCTGGATGCATAAAGGGAACACTACGAACAGATACTTTCCTGGGCAGGACAGGTAGATAATGATGTAGAAGGACCAGAAAGTTGGTCGGGGCGAGTGGATTCGAACCACCGACCTCAGCGTCCCGAACGCTGCGCGCTAGCCTCTGCGCTACGCCCCGCTAAATCTTATTATAAGCCTTGAAGATAGCGTTTAGATAGACCGAAAAGTCCCTCTACGGATTCACCGGATCACGGCAGTTATACTTAGTCTGCCGGGTTATCCTTCACTTCTGTAAAACCAGGCGGCTAGGCCTTGAAGAAGTCACTGTAGAGCTGGGTGTTCTGCCGCCGAACCAGGGCTGCCAGGGCTCGAATGACTGCTACCATGCTTTGTGGATTTGCGGTGATGAACCTCAAGAACTCGTCACGCTCCAGGGTCAGGGTAGCGGTCCGCGTAAGGGCCATAGCGCTGGCCGTCCGGAGGTCTCCGTCCAGCAAGGCCAGCTCTCCAAAGTAGTCTCCCGCCTTAAGCACTGCCAGTGGGGCCTCCTCTCCTCCCTCTGAGGTCAAATATATCTTCACAGACCCGGTGGCAATTATATGGAGGGTAGTGCCAAGCTCATCCTTGTGGAAGATGACTTCGCCTGCTGCATAGGTACTCAGGCTCAGGTGGGAGGCTACGGCCTTTAGCTCCTGAGGGCTCAGAAAGCGAAAAAGGGAGATCTTTCTAAGGACTTCCAGGCCAGCAGATGACCCCGACGGTTTCTCGCCTCCACGGGAGTTACTATCCAGCGCCGTCATCCCGTCACCCCCATCCAGGTAGTCTGGTGCTACAGGCCCATTCTATAGAGGCCCAGTAGCTCAGTCAAGGACGGGTCTGCTTCGTTACTTCAGTTCTACTACGCGCTCTATGGTGGGCAGGTCGGGGCGGAAAGTGGCGCGCCAGGCCTCCAGCCCCCTTGCCCTGGACACGCTTCCAACCCAGCCGCCCACCAGGTTGATGGCCTCCAGTATCTCCTCCTGGCTGGCCCCAGCATTGGCCGCCGCATGCATGTGGACCTGGAGGTGTGGGACCTCGTCCTTCTCAGCGATACAAGCTACGATGATGAGCAGCTCCTTGGTCTTCCTGTCCAGGAGCGACTCCTTTATGTAGTCGGAGGCGACCTGCCGGTTGACCCGCTTCAGGGCCTCCAGGTCTGTCTCCGCCAGGAAATCGTGAAGTCCATAGCGGAACCCCCGTATCCTGGTAGTCTCCTCAAGAACCCTGTCTTTCTCAGTAGTCATAGTTGGACTCCTTTAATCCATCCTTAACTGGATGCTCAGGCTAAAGTAAAGAAGCCTACAGGTCGAAGGACTTGCCCGCCAGGCCGACGATATACTCGCCTATGGAGAGAGAGGACGTCGCTCCCGGGGAGGGTGCGTTGAGGACGTGTATAGCGCCGTCGCTCTCGTGGATGCTGAAATCGTCCAGAAGCCTGCCCTTCTTATCTACGGCCTGCGCCCGCACTCCCGATCCCCCTGGGGCCAGGTCCTCGCCTTTGATCTCGGGCAGGAGCCGCTGGAGGTCGTGGAGGAAGATGCTCTTCATCAACGAGCGGTGGACCTCTCCAAGCCCGGTCTTCCAGTATTTCAGCGTCATCGCCCAGAAGCCTGGGTAGCCCAGGGTGCCCATTGTCTCAGCAACGTTGAAATTGGCCTTCCTGTACCCCTCGCGGGCAAAGGCCAGCACCGCATTGGGCCCCGCCTCCACCTCCCCGTGAATGTTCCTGGTGAAGTGGACACCGAGAAACGGAAACCTGGGGTTCGGCACAGGATAGATCAGCGCTTTCACCAGGTCGCGGCGCTGGGGGCTTAGGGTGTAATATTCCCCCCTGAAGGGTATAATCCTCACCTCCGGATGGACGCCCATCATCCTGGCAACTCTGTCTGCGTAAAGCCCGGCGCAGTTTATCAGGTACTTAGAGCCTACGCTGCCCTGGGTCGTCTCCAGAAACAGGTCGCTGCCAGCCTTGCGTATACCTACCACTTCCCTGCCGGTGAGAATCTCCCCCCCGTCTTCGCGTATCCTGTCTGCGTAGGCGTTGGCGACTGCCTTGAAGTCTACTATCCCCGTCCCTGGTGCATAGAGAGCTTTGACGCCACTGGTATGAGGTTCGATCTCCTTCAGCCTCTCCGGCCCCATCATCTCCAGCCCCTCGACTCCGTTGGCGGTCCCTCGCTGGTAGAGATTTTCCAGGCGGCCAAGCTCAGACTCGTCAGTAGCGACGATCACCTTGCCGCACCGCTCATATTTGATGCCGCTCTCCTGGCAGAACCTGATGAGGGAACTCACGCCGCTCACGCAGAACTGGGCTTTCTGGGAACCCGGCCTGTAGTAGATACCCGAGTGGATTACCCCGCTGTTGTGACCGGTCTGGTGGACAGCCAGCTCACTTTCTTTTTCAACGACCACAACCCGGCGCCTGGGGTATCGCTGGGTAAGCCTCAGAGCGATAGCGAGGCCGATTATGCCACCGCCGATGATTGCCACATCGTATTTTTGAGAATCCATAAAACCCCTCCACTGGATAATAATGGGGGCTCTTCGGGCTTTCGTGTGGTATAGCCCTCACCCCCGGCCCCTCTCCCAATGGGAGAGGGGTGGCCGAAGGCCGGGGTGAGGGATTAATCCCACACAAAACTCTGAAGAACCATAATGGGGTGTGTGATAACTCACCATCGTATACTGCACTCTAAAAGGCCCAGCATATGCCTCACCCTCCAGGGTGAGGTACTTCCTCTGAGTTAGGGCGAAGCCTTGGGGTCATCTTCGGAGGCCGAGCCTATGCGACACAGTTGGTCCAGGGCCTCCACAAACAGCTCTGAGAGGGCCCTGAACCATTCCCCATCCTTGACGAGGCCCACCTCTCGAAAGTGCAGCCCGCCAACGCCTCCGGGAATCCCCTGTGAGAGCTTCTCACCGGGTTGGCTTCCGCCACCTTTGCCCTCCAGGTAGCTGGAGGGCTGATGCTGAATCAACTGGCGGACGCCGGGACTCGCAACCAGCGCCCGAGCTTTAGATGGGTCATTGCTTTTGATAACGAAGTCACGGTCAAGCTCAGGGTCTCCAACCTCAACGTCCTGCATCCCGAATATCTTTCCAAGGCCGCTGTATATACCTTTGCGGTAGATGGTGAACCGAAAGTCGTCAAGGCTCACATACGGAGCCCTCATTCTGACGTACTTGGTGCTGCCACCCCGGCCACGAAACACCGCGAAGGTGTCAAGGGTAATGGTCCAACTCCTGGCCCGCACCCGGACTTTGTTCGACGCAAAGAGGCCCCCATCGGCGAACTCGCCGCCCACTTCACCACCAAGCTGCTTCAAGGCTTCTTTAACGCCAGGGTAAAACATAGCGTCCAGAATGCCCATACCAGTTCCCCCCTTTCACCGTTGAGGAGTCAGCAGGGGGTGGGAGCGGAGATCGGAGTTAGGGATGGCTTCATGCGCCGCCCCTACAGGATGTACGGGATAGCCATCTCGTTGCATATATCCTGAAACCACTGGACCACCTCCTTGTGCAGGGGGATGCCATTGGCGCGGCGGTCTTGCTCGACCTCCCACTCCGCCAGGCCCGCGTACAGGACTCGCTCATGGCCGGGCGCGGGGCGTGTAGTCTTGAGATCGCGGAGGAAGCTATCCATTAGCTCCTTAAACGTATCTACATCGGTGAAGGCCTCTATGTTATAGGCACCCACGAAATGGCTGAAGTTGGGACGGCCGGGGACCGTACCATAGGCTGTGCCAGACAGCACTCCACTGAGTATGTCCACAACGCAGGCGAGGCCATAACCTTTGTGGGAGCCCATCTCCCTGGTACTTCCCAGGGGTAGCTGGTGATAGCTTCGGGGGCTCCCTGGGCTCCATGAGGCCGGGGCTGGAAAAGGCTCCATGATAGGGGTGCCCTCCTGGTCGGCTACCCAGCCCGGAGCAAGCTCTATGCCCAGGCGGCTAGCAAGTCCGATCTTGTTGCCAGCGACTACGCTGGTGGCAGCGTCGTAGACAAAGGGAGGTTCCTCTTTGGCCGGGGCGGCCAAGGCGATGGGGTTGGTGCCCAACCTGGGCTCTGCTCCGAAGGTGGGCAGGACCGACGGAGGACAGCCAGTCATACAGATACCTATCATGTCATGCTTGAGGGCCATCATGGCGTGATAGGAGGCCATCCCCAGGTGGCGGCCATTGTATATGGTGACCATGCCCACTCCCACATTCCTGGCCTTCTCAATGGCGACCTCCATAGCCCTGGGGGTTACGATGATGCCCAGGCCCCTGTCGGAGTCTATGTTAGCGGTGGCCGGAGTCTCGCGCACTATCCTCCAGTTGGGCCTGGGGTTGATCTCGCCTCTGTTGTAGCCTGCTATATAGCTCCGGAGCATGTTGGACACGCCGTGGCTGTCTACGCCCCTCAAGTCAGCAGTCACCAGCACATCGGCAGCCAGTTGGGCATCCTCGCTGGGTACGTTCAGCTTCTCAAAGATGTTGGTAACGGTGGCCCGCAGCGGCACTTCCTGGACCCGTACAGCGTCACCTTCTTTAACATGGAACTGTTCTAGCACCTGGCCCCCCCTTCAGATATATCCATTCAGTAGTGTTTCTCAATCACAGGACTAGGATACATACTATCCCATCGTGGAGCCTGTTGACAACATCCAGGCCAGAAAGTAACATTCTAAACACCAGATATGGAGGTTAGATTTTCAAGCCACGCCCTAACCCGCAGTATTCCCCGCTTGCAGCGCCTGTATGGAATGACTCTCACTCGTGAGGAAATTGAGGACATCATCCATAACCCCCAATGGGCAGAGACTCGGCCACAGCCAGATGCCAGTGAGGCCGAGAAGATGATCAGGGGATTCCTCATACATGTAGTTTATCGTGACACGGGGGATTTTCACCTCCTGGTAACGGTTTATGTACCAAGGGAGCCGAAGATATGAAAGTGAGTATAGATCGAGATGCGAATCTACTGTATATTAACTGGGGCGGCGATGGAGCTATTGGACGGGAGGTTGCGCCAGGAGTGATCCTTTTGAGCAACCCGGAAGGGAAGCCCGTAGCTCTTGAGGTAATAAACCTGAGCCAGCGCACCAGCGATTCCCTTAACAAACTACTGTTTTCCTATGCTCCGTTGGGAAGTTCGGGTCAGGACCCACCTGCCGGTCAGGAGATAGCTATCGAGTTCCCATCGAAGGCCGCCGTATGCGGCCCTGATACCTATCCTAATATGCCACGTAGCGAACAAATCTCATAGCAGGAGGTACACCAGGATGTCATCCCAGTGGATAACCATTCAGGTAGATGGACAACCTATGTGGGCTTACATGGCCCTGCCCGACAGCCCCGGTCCCCATCCAGGCGTTGTGGTGGCGCAGCACGGTGCTGGCAGTGGAGTAGATGATTTTGTTCAGGAGATGGCCAAGAAGCTATCCGCCTCGGGATACGCCGCCATCGCTCCCCACCTTTTCCACCGGGAGGACCCCGGCTCCAGCGACCCGCCCCTCTCCCGGATACAGAGGCTCAGGGACGAGAATATCATCAAGGACATCAACGCCGCCATCGAATACCTCAGGAGGCACCCTTCGGTGCGGGGTGACAGGATCGGTATCACAGGGTTCTGCATGGGCGGGCGTGTGACCTATCTGTTGGCGGCGGCCAACCCCCTGATTAAGGCGGCGGGGGTGTTCTACGGCGGGAACATTATGGCGCCCTGGGGTGGCCCCCCCACTCCCTTTGACCGCAGCCGCAACATCAGCTGCCCGGTCATCGGCTTTTTCGGCGAGGACGACTCCAACCCTACGACCGATGATGTGAAGAAGATAGACGCTGAGCTTACCCGGTTGGGGAAAGTCCACCAGTTCTACTCCTACCCCGACACAGGACACTCCTTCCAGTGGAACGGCAACGCCGCCTACCGCGCCAATGCCGCAAGGGACTCGTGGGAAAAGCTCATGGACTGGTTCCAGAAGTACCTGGGCTCCTGAAGCTAGATAATGAGCTGGATCAGGGTACTCCTCTGGCTTCTCCCCCGGCGTTTACGCTCATCATGGGGGCTCGTGGCCGTTACATCTTTTGGCGTTCTGGCCGCTGTGACCTTGATGGCCGTCGGGGCTATATACTCTCGTGCCCTGGCCGAAGGAGGGCTCAGGCATACCCTGGCCTCTACCTCCCCAACAGTCCTGAATGCCTGGGTGACGGTACAGAACAGGCCCCTGGGCCCATCGGACTACCAGAGGCTGCGCCCTACCATAGAGGAGATCGCCCAACGGCGCGTGGGATACATGCTGTGGGATACCCAGCGCTTTGGCCGCTCTCAGCCGAACTTGCCCCTGGTGATGACCCTGGACGGAAGTACACCGGCATTCGATGCTCCTCTGGGGCGGCCCTTTTTCGTCACCAACTTTGAGGCGCACGCCAGGATATTGAAAGGCCGTTGGCCCCAGGCTGCCCCTGTGCTTCATGACAAGGGCCTGGACATGGAGGTGGTGGTAGGGCAGCGGGTGGCGTCTTCTATGGGGTTGAAGGTAGGCTCCCAGATGTACCTCATTCCATTCAGGGCCGACCCATCGGAGCGGATTACCCTGACTGTAATGGGCGTGGCAGAGCCCATAGACCCCCACGAAGAGTACTGGATGGGTCTCTCCTCGGCCTACTTCAGCATGCAGGACTACAACGAGCGGCTTCTGGTCCCCATATACATCCCGGAGGAGACCTTCTTCGGCGGCCTGGGCGCTCGCTACCCTTCTATGGTAGGAGACTATGGCTGGTTATTCTTCCTGGACACCAGCATACTGACGGCGTCAAAGGTGAAGCCAACCAGAGACGCCATCATAGGGCTTGAGACGGATATAAACAAGCGGTTCCCTCGCTCCCTGGTGCTCAGCGGCCTCAAGAACACCCTCGCCGATTATCAGAGAGACCTGACGCTGGCCAGAGTGCCCCTCTTCCTTTTCATCTCCCTGGTAGTAGTGGTCATCCTCTATTTCCTGTCCCTGACCATGGGGGCAGTGGCCCGTACCCGAAGCGATGAGGCCAGCCTCCTGAGGAGCCGGGGAGCGAGTATGCTTCAGGTAAGCGGCCTTCTAGCCCTTGGGGAGGGAATGGTAGTCCTCCTGGCGATGGCCCTGGGGCCTTTCCTGGCCCTGGGTATAGTACGCTACCTCCTGATGAAGACCATAAACCCCGCAGGGGAAGGTGGTGCCCTGTCGGTGGGGCTCTCGGCGGATATGTTCGTCATGGGCGCTATCGGTGGCATACTGAGTCTTGGGGCGTTGATGGCGTCTGGGGTGGGCCTGGCCCGCCTGGGGATGGTCGAGTTTCTGAGGATAAGGGCCAGGCCTCCCGCTGTGCCAATCTTGCAGCGATACTACGTTGACCTGTTGGTGCTGGCAGGAGTAGGCCTGGTCTGGTGGCAGATCTATAACCGAGGCGGATTTGTGGAGCGAGACGTATCCAGTGGAGCCCTGGAGTGGGACAAGAGCCTGGTCTTCGGCCCGGTGCTGGCGCTGCTGGCCGCCGCTTTTCTGGTGCTGAGGCTACTGCCGTTACTGGTAAAGGCCGCGGCCTGGGCAGCGAGTCTCCTGGCGCCAGCATGGGTATCCTTCACCCTGGTGCGCGTAGCCCGTGACCCCATGCCCCATAGCTCTCTGGCTATTATTTTGATGATGGCCGCCGCTCTAGGGGTCTTTGGGGCCACCTTTCAAGCGTCCCTGTCCAGGAGCCAGCGGGAGCAGGCCCTCTATGATACAGGGGGTGACCTGGTAATCTCGGCACATGCCTTCTCCTACTCAGTCCAGGATAACCTGGCAGACACACCGGGGGTCGAGGCGGTAAGCCCCATCAGTCGCGAGTCGGTAACCCTTCTGGATGGGTTCCCCGGCTCCTCCACTGCCCTCGTCGCTGTGGACCCCTACACCCTGCCCTATACCACATGGTTCAGGGACGATTTTTCCCCCGCAGGCAAGGGCATTCGTGACCTCCTGAAGGCCCTTGACCCATCTCAGGCTGACGGAGGTATGACTCCAGGAGATGGGCGAGGGAGTATACCTCTTCCGGTGGATGCGGAAAGTGTTGGCATTTGGGTAAAAGCGAATAGCCCTAACCAGGGAGGCTTCCAGCAAAAATTGAACCTATGGATGCGCCTGTCCGATGCCGAGGGTAGATACCGAACCCTGTTTTTAGGGGATTTATCATCCACTCCCAGCCCATCTCAAGGCGGGAGAGGGGAAGCGGACAAGGGCTGGGCCTACCTGGAGGCCCAGCTTCCGGCGGACCAGGCGGGAGTGAAGCCACCGTTTAGCCTGGTCTCCATCTTTTTTAGCGTAGGTTCTCTAGCCAGGTTGCAGCCAGGCAGCATCAGCCTGGACGATGTTACGGTGAAGAAAGCAGAGGGCAAGGATTCCATCCCTTCGACTGCGCTCAGGGCAGGCCCTTCGATTTCCTCTATATCAAGCCCCAGGCCGCCCACCACGAACCCAAATCCGGCTGGTGGCATCGTAGTCGAGGGTTTCGAGGAGCCCGGCTCGTGGGTGCCACTGCCCAACTCCGGGCCCGACCCTGACTTGGTCACTCAGGGCCGCTCTCCCCAGGCTGCCCACAGTGGCCTCGGTGGGCTCACCTTCTTCTGGCAGGGTGAGGGTGGCACCCAGCGGGGCATCCTGATACCGCCGGGCCCCTTCCCCTTGCCTGCCATCGGTGGCCCTGGGTTCTACGTGGGCCAGGAGCTACGTATTAAATCTGGAAAACAGGCAGTGCCTCTGGTGGTGAAAGAAGTGACCGACTACTTCCCCACCATCTACCCATCATCACAGACCTTTCTGCTGGTTTCCCTGGAGGATTATAAGCAGTACAACGAGCGTATAGGCGAGGGAATACTAAAGTCTCCCGCGGAGTTCTGGGTCTCTGTAGATGAGACCGGCCAAAGAGGACAGACCATTCTCTCCGTGAAGGAACGGCTCCCCATCTTTGCGTTGGTCAGGGATAGGGACGCCGCAGTTGACCTGGCCCAGCGGGACCCCCTGTCAGGAGGTGGATGGAATGGCCTCACCATCCTCAGCATATCCGCCCTGACAGTGGTTGTGGTGCTAGCCCTGGGCACCTACGCCGCGGTCCTGGTGTACACTGGCCGGGTAGACCTGACTGTTGTGAGAGCCCTGGGCTTGACAGGCCGCCAGCTACTTCTTTCGCTGACTCTGGAGAGGGTTGTGGTGGCGGTCCTGGGCATAGCCGCCGGGAGTGCTATAGGTATCTGGCTTGGCCGGTGGGTCCTGGGGTTCCTGGATATAACCTCTACCGGACACCCCGTGGTCCCTCCTATGATAGTCACGGTCAACGCCAGCCTAATAGCTCTGGTGATCGTAGACCTGGTGGCAGCCATCGCCGTGGCCATCCTTTTTGCTAGCCTGTCTGCCAGCAGGCTGAGGGCGTCGGACATACTGAGGACAGGGGGATAGAGAGGGATGTCCCTCCTGCAATTAGCCTACGTTATTGCCCTGCGGCGGATCATCTCCGGCTGGAGGTTGGAGCTGATCCTGTTTTTGGGCATACTGCTGGCGGTGGCGCTGATGGCCAGTGGCGTAGTCTTCTCCGACCTGCTGGCAGAGGCCGCTCTGCGCCGTGCCCTCACCCAGGCTACACAAGAGGAGGCCAACTTCTCCATAAGGGTGTATAACGGCCTGGATGACCCTTCCGGCCGCTCCCCATCGGTCTACCAGTCAAGCCTCGATTTCGTGAAAAGGCGAGTCAGCGTACCCTTTCAGCCTTATCTTCAAGGGCAGTCCCATCTCTTTGAGACCTCCACCCTCTTCTTCGGGGGCCATCCTCAGTTGGAGTTGGCTAATGATGTGCGTCCCAGGGGCAAGGTCCAGTACATGTCGGGCCTTTTCCCGGAGCGTGTCCAGGTAGTACGGGGACACTGGCCCTACTCTCATCCAGCCCTAAGCCCTCCTCTCAGCGGGAGAGGGGCAAGGGGTGAGGGTAGGCTCGATGAGGCGCTGGAGGTAGCCGTAGACACTCTGGGAGCAGAGCTGCTCCATCTCGACGTAGGCGACGAGATGGAGGTCTTTCCTGCTGCCGGGGTGACGGACCCACCGGTCATGAAGGTGAAGATCGTGGGCGTTTTCCTCAGAGAGGACCCCGAATCCGAGTTCTGGTATGGGGCCAGGCGAGCTTTCAGCTTCAAGGACGACCGGTGGACCATTGTGCCCATGTTCACTACTGAGGATGCCATCCTGGCACAGGTAGGCCGGGTCTACCCAGGGCTATATGCCGATGTCACCTGGTTCTTTTACCTGGACCGACAGGGGATGCGCGCGGGGGACGTGGGCGCCATCCAGGGCCTCATCCGAGCTGCGGAGTACGACGTGCGGGCCAACCTGAACCACTCCAGCACCTTCATCAGGCTGGATGATGTGCTGGAGGACTACCAGGAGCAGCTACTTCTGGCCCGTATTCCACTCTTTCTGATGGTCTTTCTGGTTACCGGCATACTGGTCTATTACCTGGCTATGGTGGCAGGGCTGACCGTAAGGTCCCGTACTACGGAAATATCCATGCTAAAGAGCCGGGGGGCTACCACCCTTCAGATAGGCGTGCTGGCGCTGGCGGAAGGGACGATGCTGGCGGTCCCGGCCATAGCCCTGGGGCCCTTGCTGGCAGTGGGCGTCTCCACGGCTCTGGGGAGGGCCTTTTTTGACCTCTCGTCGGCTGGCGAGACGCCGCTACCGGTGACCCTGGGCACTGACGCTTTCCTTCTGGGAGCGAGTGGGGCTTTGCTGGCCGTGGTCGTGCTCACCATCTCGACCCTGGTAGCGGCGCGGCAAGGGATAGTGGAGTTCCGCCAGGCGGGGGCGAGGCCACCCAGGGCACCCTTTATCCACCGATACTATCTGGACGTCCTGTTTCTGGTGCTCCTGGGGCTGATGTGGTGGCAAATCCAGACCAGGGGCTCCTTCCTGGTCCGGCCCCTGGGAGGCGCAGGGGCCCAGGGCGATATGCCCCTGGAGATTGACTTCTCCCTCCTTCTGGGCCCGGTACTGGGGCTCCTGGCCCTGGGGCTTCTGGTAATGCGCGTCTTCCCCATAGCCGTAGCTCTCCTGGCAAGGGTGGCAGAGCCCGTTGGGCCGCCCTGGCTGGTACAGGGACTCCGGAGCGTTTCCAGAGACCCCATCATGCCTGGCGCTCTGGTAGTGTTGCTGATGCTGGCTACAAGCCTTGGAGTCATAGGAAGCGCCTTCAGCTCGACCATTGAGCGCAGCCAGAGGGACCGCGCCCTGTACGCTGCGGGAGCCGACTTGCGCCTTGAGCACTCTGGGCAGCAGCAAGGGGGAAGCAGGGCATCTGTGGCCCTCATTGGCCTGTCCGATATAGTGGGAGGTGAGGCGCGTGGCCGTGAGCCTACACTGGATGGAGTAGATAGGGTGGCGGAAGTGGAACGCGCCAGCGGGAGCCTGTTGACCAGAGGGTTTAGCAGTGAGGGGGTGTCAGTCCTTGCGGTGGATACGGATAGCTTCGCCCATGTGGCGTGGTATCGCCCAGATTTTGCCGGGGGAAAGTCCCTTGAGGAGCTTACCAGAGTTATCACACCCAGCTCCTCAATCTTCCCCTTACCCCTGGCCCCTGGAAGTGGCGACAGGCCGGAGGCAGCCTCCTTGACCATTTCCCAGCTCATCACTTCTGTCCCGATGAGAGAGGGAGTGCGAGGTGAGGGCATCGCCCTACCCGAGAACGCTACAGCCCTGGCTATATGGACGCGTCCAGATAGGCCCGACTCGCGCTACTCCCTCACAGCAAGGCTTCAGGACTCCGGAGGGTACTATTTCGACGTCTTTGTGGGAGACCTAAACTTCAAGGGCTGGCGCCGACTTGAGGCCAAGCTTTCCCCTATACCTCCTCCGAGCAGGACATTCGGGGATAGGCCCCCATCGCCCGCCGTTGCTCCACCTTTCACCCTTCTCTCTTTTGTAATCGGGACCCGCGCTGGTGTCTCTGAGCCAGGAATCCTGTTCCTGGACGACCTGGCGGCAATTACACCGGAGGGAGAGAAGATACTTGACGACATGAGCAGTAACCTGGGAGGAAGTCAAGGGGGCGACCTCCAGTCAGCTCCCAGCAGCCCCACATGGGGCTGGCATGTATTAGAGGACTACTCCAGGCCCGGCTTATACGTCCTGGAGTCCAGCGAGGCAGTAGCCAGGACTAACACGGGCGGCCCCGGTGTAGGCGGAGTCGAACGGTCGGCGGCTTTTAGCTGGGCTCCTGGGGGCGTGGGGATAAGAGGCATCCGAGTGGGCAATCCAGAAGGGCCCATACCCGCAGTGGTCAGCAAGGCTTTCCTGGATATAGCTGAGGCCCGCGTGGGGGATACCTTGACGCTGGGTATGTCTACCTACTCCTTACCTGTCCGACCTGTGGCGGTAGCCGACTACTTCCCTACCCTGGACCCCAGAGAGGAGCCGTTTGTAGTGGTGGACTTGAAGACCTTCAACCATTACACAAACCTGCACAGCCAGAGGCTAGGCGGAGGGAGCAGTGAGCTATGGGTCAGCTTAACGGAAAGTGTGCGCTCATCCCCCGATGACCCACATCACGCCGTCATTGAGGCGCTCCGCGGCCGTGGCATAAACGTGAGGGAAGCTCACGTTGCCTCCGAAATGGTGTCCCAGAGGGTGGAGCAGCCCCTGATCAACGCTGGCTGGGGTGGCCTTCTGGTGCTGATGTTCCTGGCCTTAGTCCTGGCCAGTGCTTCGGGAGTGATGATGTTTTCTTACATGGATACGCGGAACCGGCAGGCCGAGTTCGCCCTTCTACGCACCATGGGCTTCTCCAGGGGACAACTCAACGGGGTGGTATGGTTTAACCTTTTCCTGATGGTAGTCTGCGGCATCGGCCTGGGCACACTGGCAGGCCAGCTGATAGGCGCTAGTCTTCTACCCGTTCTGGAGATAGCGGAGGAGGGTGTCCGGGTGACGCCGCCTATGGTGCTTCAGATGAACTGGGTTGCCTTGCTCGTGTCGTATCTGGTCCTTGCCGGGGTCACCGGCAGCACAGTCGTATGGCTAGCTTGGGTCACCGCAAGGCTGGAGATACAGAGAGTGCTCCGCATTGGAGAGGCTTGACGTGGGCTCGCCCGTACCCTATAAATAGGGGGTAAGACCCCCCCCTCGTCCCCTCTTAGCAAGGTGGGACTTAGGGGGTCGCCGTAGGGAGTGTATTGTGAGATTAATGCGACGGCCTCGCCCTTCACCTGGTCCCGCCCTCTCCCCCAACCCATCTCTCACTGATAGATGGGTGGCCGAGGAGCATGGTGAGGATAGTAAGCCTTATATCGAGTGTCGAGACCTGTTCAAGATTTACAAGCGGGCTGACCTTGAGGTAGTAGCCCTGCGCGGCGTTGACCTGGAGGTGGAGGCGGGAGGGCTGATAGCCATCGTGGGCGCTAGCGGCAGCGGCAAAAGCACGTTGCTCAACATACTGTCGGGGCTGGACCGTCCTTCTGCGGGCCAGGTCCGGGTGGGCGGTAGAGACCTGCTGAACATCTCAGACCGGGAGCTGGTGCTCTACCGCAGGCTGGACGTGGGTTTCGTCTGGCAGGCCACGGCCAGGAATCTGGTCCCCTACCTTACAGTACGGGACAATGTAGAGCTGCCCCTGGCCATTGCCGGAGTGGACGTGAGTCTCCGACGCGCCCGGAGCATGGAGCTTCTGGAGGCCCTGAGTATGGAAGACAAGGCGGCCCGGCTTCCTCACCAGCTTTCTGGAGGGGAGCAGCAGAGGGTGTCCATAGGCGTTGCTATGGCTAACCACCCGCCTCTGCTCCTGGCGGACGAGCCTACGGGTGAGCTAGACACTCAGACGGCAGACCAGGTATTAGAGCTATTCCGCACTATGAACCGCACTTATCACGTCACGGTGGTGATAGTGACCCACTATCCTGGAGTAGCCCGGTACGTGAACCGGATAGTCCACATACGCGATGGCCGCATCAGCTCCGAGAGCTTCTTGCAGCCCACTTTCCAGGGGTCCGGCGCTGCTGTCGAGCAAGAGTACCTGGTGGTAGACCGTGTGGGCCGCCTCCAGCTTCCCCAGGAGTACGTAGAAAAGCTCCGCTTGCAAGGTCTGGCAAAGGCGGACCTGGAGAGTGGTCAGGTGACCATAGTACCGGCTGACAGGGGCCCCCGACCCTTCGACAAGCTCAGGGCAGGCTCCTCCGATAAGCTCAAGGCAAGCGCCTTCAGCAGGTCCAGGGCGGGCTCCGCCGGGCAAGCTCAGGGCAAGCCTGGTCATCCTGGCCCCGGAGATGGGGGCAGCCCTTCGCCAGACTCAGAACAAGACCAGCCCAATGGAGAAGAGCGCCCTGAGGGCACGGAAAGTGTGCGTGAGAGGGGTGGTGATGGAAGGGAGGAGAGACAAGGTGGAGGAGACATCAGATGACAGGGCCGCAAAGTAAGGCTAAGGGGTTGGGGGAGGGGTCAGAATCGGGACAAAGGGGTGACCCTCCATCTGTTCCTCGCAGCCCTACACCTATGGGTGGAAGACCCCGGGAGAGAAGAGGCTCTCCATCCTCAGCCTTTCGGCCAGGGGCTCCAGCCCAAAGGCCCACCTTCCAGCGAGGCCAGAGGGTAGAGCCAGCACCATCGCCAGAGCTGACAAAGCATCCCGTCATCTCTGCCCAGGGCTTGACACGAGTCTTCGGGGCTGTGGATGGAAGGGCGGTCACGGCGGTCAACGGGGTTACCCTGGACATATTTCCAGGGGAGTTCCTGGCGGTCACCGGGCGCTCCGGATCGGGGAAGACCACTTTGTTGAACCTTATGGCGGGTCTGGACCGGCCCACGGCGGGGAGCGTTTACTTCGAGGGCCGTGACCTGGCTACTCTCTCCGAGGCCGGTCTGGTGGAGTTGCGCAGACGCAAGATCGGCTTTGTCTTCCAGTCCTTCGGCCTGATGCCCCTTCTCTCGGCCTACGAGAATGTAGAGCTACCTCTGCACATCAGTGGGGTCTCCTGGCGGGAGCGTCGCAAGCGAGCCCTGGAGGCCCTTGAGATGGTGGGCCTGGGCCCACGGGCGCGGCACCGGCCCTACGAGCTTTCGGGAGGGGAGCAGCAGAGGGTGGCTATCGCTCGCGCCCTGGTGGCTGGCCCAGACGTGGTCTTCGCTGATGAGCCCACCGGGGAGCTAGACACCGCTACAGCTATGTCCATCGCCAACATACTGAGAGACACTGCCCGTTCCCGAGGGGTTACGGTGATAGTGGCTACCCACGACCTGACCCTGGCCCGTATGAGCGTTCGGACCGTGGATCTGGTGGATGGCTCAATTCGCCCTGCTGAGGCAGGAGCAACCTTCGGCGAATAAATTCGCCGTAGCCTCCCTTCTGCTATCCTTCGATGACCTCGGTGGCCCGCTGGGTGGCAGACCAGGCGGACATCCAGGAGGAGTGTCTGCCATCGCCGCCCGCTACCACCAGCAGGAGGTTATCAGGGGTGGATACTATAGGCACCATGAAGTCATCCTTCTGGCCCTCAAACTCCTCCGGCCAGGAGTGGGCCCCCCAGTGGCCCCGGCCCTTCAGCTCGCCAAGGGGAAGGCGGGCCTGCTGGTAGATATACTCCCTTACAGCTTTGCGCCCGAACCCGGCCGCGGCGATCTCGGCAGCGTGCTCAGGCGACAACACCACCACCGTGGAAGCCCCGCGGGCCTGGTAATAGTAGCTGGATATACCTCCAGCCTTCATTGAGCTTACTACCGTTTGAAGCACACCCTCCCCTGTCTCCTGGGTCGCCTCCACCAGGGTGTGGATGCCCCGCGCAGCCGACACAGTGACGGTGCTCACCTCAGAAGGAAAGCCCAGCTCCACACGCAGCGGCTCCCAGGGCTCATCCCCTGGCCTGACTCTTGGAAGGCGTTCTTCGTTCTCGGCAAAGCACATGGTGTACTTGCCAGGCCAGCCGTGAGTTGACTTCTCCATAGTATCGGCGGTGGCCCCGCCGAGGTTCCGCATGACCAGGCGCAGGGCGCGGCCAATGGTAGCGTTGGCTCTATGGCCTGAACCGAGGACGGCGGTGCCACTGTGAATCCCCAGCCTGCCCGAGATAGGCCCGCTCACAATGGCTACCGGGGCTGCCCCTCCCGTAGTGGTAGCTATAGACCCTGCGTTAAACTGGGGCTGAAGCACGGCCTTTACTGCTGCCAGGACCACTGGCAGGTATTCGGGCTTGCAGCCAGCCATGACGGCGTTAATGGCTACCTTCTCTACCGTGACAGTGCCATCCAATGGAGGGATTTTGCCCAGGATATGCCCAGCTGGCAGTGGGCACGCCTCCAGCATCTCCAGCACCAGGTCCTCGGTGGGTGGAATGATGGGAAGCCCGTCAGTCCATCCTCGCTCGTAGAAGTAATCGTTTATGTCCACCACCGAGCCCTGGACCTGAAGGCGGCTGGCTCTTTTACCTTGTGCCTCAATCAAGTCGCGTCTCCTGAAAAGAAATACCTCCCCTTTCGTCCCCTCCTTCCCAAAGAGTGGATATAGGGGAGGTTAAGGTAAAGAGAGCAAGCCCTGGACGACCTCATCCACGCTATTTCGGGCCAGCTCTTGTATCTGGCCCCTGGTCTTACTGGCGATGGGATGGTCAACCACCACCAGGGGATGCTCAACCAGGCCCAGGGCTCTTGCCCGGTGCTCGGCGGCTTTGGTGAAAGCCCTGGTGATGATAGTGACCGCGGGCCTGGCCCGCTTTTCCGCTTCTATTCCGTCGTGGAGACCCCACGCTGTGCAGGAGCCTCAGTCCGCTACAGCGTGGATAATCGCATGGCACTCCGCCGCCAGGTTGTCCATGACCTCGGCGGGGGTGGGCATACTCTGGCTGACCTTCCTGTAAGTGACCACCCTGGACACGCCGTAGCGCTCCTGGAGCAACCGGCCCAGCTCTTCCAGGTACACATCGGCGTTGCGCTTGTGGTTATCTATGAGCCCTACCGTGGCCCCCAGGAGGCTGGACAGGCGGACCGCCAGCCGGTACTCCTGGGCAACGTCCTCCGCTGCGGGATGCAATACTACAGTGGCCTGTGTTGCTACCATCCTGGCCCACTCCTTTTTTACCCTGTGCGGCTATTCCATTCGTGCTGGAGCCCGTGCGCTCAACGAGGCCGCTAGATGAGCTTTGCTACTTCCACTCATACAGAGTGGCGTATCCATTCCCGCTCTCGTCCACTTCCCATTCGTAGAGGACGGCGATACTGTTGAGGCGTGCCAGTTTCTGGGACGCTATCTGATAGTATACAGCTCCCCGAAAGCTGACCGCTGCGCCCTGGCCCGTGAACCTTCCAACGCCAGCCCCTGCCCAGGTGCCCATCTCTCCGTCCTTGGTCATTATGACTCCTTGCCAGGGGCACTCGCCATAGAGGGTCCCATCCGGCCTCACAACGGACCAGTACGTGCCCATCATAGTTGTTTCTGTTTCCAGGATCATGCCACTGATCTGGAAGGTCGTCTCCACCTTGGGGCCACCCCCTTCCGATGGAAGCACCCTCTGGCCGGTTACCTGGCCCTGCATCTCACCCAGCTTATCGCCTAGCATAGTTCCCATGCCTCCTGCTACACTATTTCCGGAAGTGGCAGCATCGAATCACTCGGCTTCCGGCAGCCCATATCTTATGTCTTTTTAGCGCGCTTAGCAACAGCCCATACCGTCTACTGCTACGCCCAGGCCCTTGAATTCGCACCCACCTGGCTCTAAATTAGTTTTAGATGAGAACGCAAGTCAGGAGGTGAGCCCATTATGGCCAACGCCGTACTGGTGGTGGATATGTTGAAAGGGTTCTTTGAGCCAGGCCACAACCTCTATTGTGGAGACGGCTGCCGGGAGATTATCCCCAACGTTCGGAGGCTGCT
>CAYWGG010000018.1:0-20672 GCA_964457285.1 uncultured Dehalococcoidia bacterium | reverse complement strand
ACATCGAGAACCATCCTATCCCTACCAGATAACCAAAAGATTCACAAGCTCTCAGCATATGGTTTCACCTGTGACCTCCCTATGATACAATATCACCTAGAATCGGGGTGAAGCGTTTCCTGTATTCTGGGCCTGCCCTGGGTGCAATCGGAGGGAGCAGTACTTATGGCGCTGACCAAAGGGATTGTCTATATGGACCATGCTGGCACTACACCCCTGGACCCCAGGGTGCTGAAAGCTATGATGCCCTATTTTACCGAGAGGTTCGGGAACCCTTCTAGCGTCCATACCATCGGTCAGGAGGCCAAGCGCGCCCTGGACGAGTCCAGGGAAAAGGTAGCTAGTATGCTAGGGTGCCGGATGAGCGAGGTGGTCTTTACCAGTGGCGGCACCGAGTCCGATAACGCTGCCATCAAGGGAGCCGTCGCCGCCTTACAGGAGACGGGTAACCATGTCATCACTTCCAGCATAGAGCACCATGCCGTACTGCACACCTGTCAGTATCTGGAGAACGCAGGGTTTGAGGTGACCTATCTACCGGTAGATAAATACGGACTGGTGGCCCCGGATGATGTGGCCCGGTCTATCACCGAGCGGACAATCCTGGTGAGCATAATGTATGCCAATAATGAGATAGGGACCATTGAACCCATCTCAGAGATAGCTAGCCTGGTGAAAGAGCGCGCCAGGGCTATGGAGCGGACCATAGTTGTTCATACCGACGCCGTCCAGGCTGCGGGTTTCCTGGACCTGAACCTGAGGAATCTGGGTGTGGACATGCTCAGCCTCTCCTCCCACAAGTTCCACGGCCCCAGGGGCGCCGGCGTACTTTGCGTACGCCGTGGCACACCCTTCTTGCCCCAGCAGCTCGGTGGCGGCCAGGAGCGGGAGCGTCGCTCAGGCACCGAGAATATCCCTGGCATCGTGGGTACTGCCGTGGCCCTGGAAATAGCTCAGTCGGAGCGAGAGCGTGTAAGCCAGCACTGCCGCAACCTGAGAGATAAGATTATCCGGGGCATCAAGGAGCGCATACCCCGCGCCCATCTGAACGGCCATCCCACCATACGTCTCCCCAACAACGTAAATTTCTCCTTCGAGCAGGTAGAGGGCGAGCCGGTCCTGCTTGGGCTGGACATGGCTGGCATATGTGCTTCCAGTGGCAGTGCCTGTAGCTCTGGCTCCCTTGAGCCTTCCCACGTGCTCCTGGCCCTGGGGCAGTCGGCGGACCTGGCCCGGGGGAGCCTCAGGTTGACCCTGGGCAGAGACAACACCGAAGGGGAGGTTGACTACTTGCTTTCGATGCTGCCTGACCTGGTGCATCGGCTGCGGGAGATGCCTTCCCTCACCCCCACAGGCCCTTAGCGACTGTTTTATGGGCCTGTCCTGAGCCGAAGCCCTGAGCGGAGCGAGGGGCAGCTGAAGGAGAGGAAGAGTGCTCACCGAATATATCGAAAAGGCTATGGAGCGGGCGCAGGTGGAAAAGATAGAAAATGGACGCTACTTTGCTTCCATGACTGACTTTAAGGGCCCCTGGGCCGATGGGGAAACCAGAGAAGATTGTTTGAGAGAGCTACGCAGTGTCTTTGAGGAGTGGCTGGTAATCGCCCTGCGAGAGGACGATGAGCTTCCCGAGCTTACGGGCGTGAGCCTCAACTTCGGAGGCAAGCGTTGGCACAAGCCATTAGCCGTCGAGAGCTAGCGTTGAGCGCCTGCTTGAGGCCCTTCTGGTTCGTACTCCTTCTCTTACCCCTGATAGCCTTCGCCTGCGGGGGTGGCGGCTCCTTGTCCCCAGGCAAGGGAGGCAAGGGAGAGACCCTGATTATCCAGATCGAGGACATAAACAGGGTCCAGGAGATAAGATACCAGGGGACCGACCGGAACCACTACCTGGTAGTCCCCGCCAGTAGGGATAACGAGTTGGTGGCGCTACGCCTTAATGTACACAACGCAGAGGCCACCAGGGTTCTCATGACAGTCGGTGGACAAGCCGCTGAGCTGAGGGGTGCGGGGTCCACAGAGGAGTATACCCTCCTGGACTTAACTCCGCAGAACGTAGAGAACGTAAGGGTGGTAGACAGTACTCACCCCGCTGAAAACCGATTTGTCCCCTTTATAGCTGGCCCAATAGAGCTGCCGCAGGGCCATTCGGTGGTCGGATGGGTCGTGTTTGAGGTGCCCAGGGGGACCAAGCTAAGGGAGATCAGGTGGGATGCTGGTGGGGACGTGATTTACATAAGGGGTTAGCCTGAGGGCACCCTCATCCCCTTCCCTTCTCCCACCAGTGGGAGAAGGGTGACCCTGAGCTTGTCGAAGGGTCGGGTTGAGGGCCGAGGGGATGAGGTGAGGGCTATAATCTGCAATGCAAAGGTCTCTCGAACTGCTGGATAAACCTGCGGCTGCGCCTCCTCCCATATGGCGAAGGCTGTTCCACATGGGAGCTTGCAGTACAATCCCCCTGATGGGCATATTCCTCGACGACGTTATCATGGTAGTCCTGCTGGCCGTCCTTTCGGGCCTGGCGCTGCTGGTTGAGACGGTCAGGTTAAGGACTCCCGGCCTAAATCGTGTGCTGGTGCGCTATTTGAGACCTCTGCTCAAAGAGTCGGAGGACCGGAGGATAACTGGGGCAACCTACATAGCCATCTCCGCCCTGGCAGTCTTCCTCATCTTCGATAAGCCCATCGCCATCACGGCCCTTTTCTTCCTTGCCCTTGGAGACCCCGCAGCCGCCCTGTTGGGCAGCCGCATGAGAGGGCCCCGAGTCATGGGCAAGTCCCCCTGGGGGACGCTGGCTTTTGTGGTAGTAGCCGTTGCCGTGGCCGGGGTGCTATCTGCCGCTGGAGTGGTATCTTTTCACTGGGGGCTGGCCGCTGGGGCCGCCATCGCAGCCCTGGTAGAGCTTGCCCCACTGAATCGGATACCAGCCCTGGACGACAACGTGACTATCCCCCTTATCAGCGGGGCCGCTATGACCTTGATTGGTATCTGAATAATTAGGAGCGAATGTTCACGCCACCTTGACGATTCAAGCGTGGTCTTGTACAGTATTACTGTACAATTTTCAGAGGATCTTTCATGACAATTAAGATGACCTATACCCATGCGCGTGCTAACCTGGCTACCCTGTGCGATGAAGTCGCAGCCAACCGCGAGGTGGTGATCATTCACCGCCGTGGTGCTGAAGATGTTGCCTTGATCTCGGCCGCAGAACTCAACAGCCTGATGGAGACAGCGCATCTGTTGCGCTCGCCCAAGAACGCAGAACGCCTGCTGACGGCGCTGGCTCGGGCCCAGCGCCGCACAGTCTTGCCACAGTCTGTCGAGGAACTGCGTCGCGAGGTCGGACTTGGTGAGGCCACGTAAGGGGCGTACTGCCGGTCCAGTCCAGCGCGAGGCTGTGTTTCACCCCGAGTTCCGTGAAGACCTGCGCTATTGGGTTGAGACGGACCGCAAGGTAGCGTTGCGGGCGTCAAATATGATTGAAGCCATCTTACGTGATCCGTTCCGCGGTATCGGCAAACCTGAACCTCTGAAGTATCTCGTCGAAGGTGCGTGGTCTCGCAGGCTGACCCAGGAGCACCGCATCGTATATCTGGTGGGCCATGACCGTGTAGACTTTCTTCAGGCCCGCTACCACTATTGAAGCTACACTGATAAATGCCTCTCTCTACAGCTCCGATCCGTCGAACTCCTCCACCCTGGCGCGCTGGCGCTGGAAGGCGACGTACTCCTCTTTAGTCATGGCGGGGCTGGCTTTCCTCAGCACCTCCTGGGCCTTTGTGGCCCCTTCGGCCAGCAGGTCTATCACCACCATAACCATTATCTTGGCCGGATTGATGACCGCCTGCTCGTAATCGTTGATGCTGTACTCCTTGCTGTGGCCCGGCCCCGTCGCCCCACCGGTGTAGGGATGGCATACGGGCATGATCTGGCTCAGGTCGCCCATATCTGTGGAGCCGCCCCGATTCCTGCCCTCCGGCATGACCAGTATCCTGTCACGGCCCAGGAGATAGGCAGCGTTGCTGTGGAACAGGTCCTGGAGGGTAGGGTCATGGCGCAGGGGGAAGTAGCCAGGAATATCGGTGATCTTCACCTTTGCTCCCACGGCCAGGGCCCCGGCCTTGAAGCACCGGTTAACTCTGGCGTTATTTTTCACCAGGTCCTCGGGGGTTGATGACCTGACTCGCCACTCCACCCTCACGTCGGCGGGCACGGCGTTGACCACCTCGCCGCCCTTGGTGATGATGCCGTGGACCCGGGCCGTCTCATGCTCTTGGAAGGTCTCTCGGTTGGCATGGATGGCTGCCAGGGCCAGGTTTGCGGCGTTGAGGGCGTTAATGCCCCGGTGGGGAGACGACCCTGCATGGGCGCCGCGGCCGGTGTACTGTGCGAACTTCACCATGTGGCCGTTGCTGGTCCCCCCTATAGAGAAAACGCGCTCTCCCATATCGCTGGCGGTATGGCACATCATCGCCATATCTATATCGTCGAACTCTCCCAGGCGGATAAGCTCCTGTTTGCCCCCCAGAAGCTCCAGCTTGCCCTCCTCTCGCAACGCCAAACGTTTCTCCACCTCGACGAACTCTTCAGCGGGCACCGCAAAGGGCGCAATGGAGCCTGATAGCTCTCTCAGGACCTCTGGCGTCTGGAGCCCGATGGAAGCCCCCAGCATCATGGCTATCTGGGCATTGTGGCCGCAGGCGTGGGCTGCTCCTGTGTCGGGGTTGGCATGGGGATGCTCATAGACCAGCAGGGAGTCAAGCTCCCCTATGATGCCCACCTGAGGGCCTGGCCCGGCCCCTCCCTGGAATCTTCCCTTGACGCCCGTAAGGGCCAGACCCTCTCTGTGGGGGACCCCTAGCTCGCTGAGCTTCTGTGCCACCACCCGCGCCGTCCTGTGCTCGTTAAAGCCCGTCTCCGGGTTCTGGAGGATGTCCTTAGCGACTCCTATGATCTCAGCCTTCCGCCTTTCGATGGCGTCGCAGGCCTTCCGCTTCAATTCCTCTCTGCTGGACATACCTGACTCCTCTCTATATTCCTACCCTCAACCCTTACTCCTCTCTCCAAATCCCCCCAACCCCCCTTTAGCAAAGGGGGCAAGGGGGGATTTGAGGGGCAGGGGGTGAGGGCTACAACCTACTCAGTGTATTCAAACAGCTCTTCTTTCATCAGGCTGCGCATGAAGCTGAGGTACTCATTTTTGGTCATGGCTGGCCTGTGGCTGGAGGTTATTCTGCCTCCCCGGGTAGCGCCATCGGCCAGGAGGTCCACCACGGTGGCAGCCAGGGCCTTGGCAGCGGTGATTACCGCCAGGTTGTAGTCCTGCACCACGTAGTCCGAGCCGTGGCCGAGGCCCGTGGCCCCACCTACATAGGGGTGTATCACCGGCATAAGATGGCTGACATCGCCCATATCCGTGGAGCCGGTGCCGTGCTCTCGATAGCCTACACTCTCCTCTCCTACCAGGGAGACGGCGTTGGCCCGGAAGACGTCGGCCAGGCTTCTGTCCTGCCGCAAGGGAAGGTAGCCAGGAAGGGTCTGGATTTTCACTTTGGCTCCTACGGCCATAGCCCCAGCTTTGAGGGCTCTGTCCACCTTGTGGTTGGCCTCCATTACGGCATTGATGGTCTTCCCCCGGACGAAGGTCTCCATGCGGACGTCGGCAGGCACAGCGCTGACGGCTTCGCCGCCCTTGGTAATGATGGGATGCACTCGAATGGTATCCTCATCCTTGAAGGTCTCCCTGTTGGCGTGAATGGCCATGAGGGCCAGGGTCGCGGCGTTGAGGGCGTTGATGCCCAGGTGGGGAGCGCCACCAGCGTGAGAGCCCCGGCCAATGAACTGAATCTTTTTCGCCACGATGCCGTTGTTGGTATTGGAGATACATATCTTTTTCTCTTCCAGGTTGCTGGTGGTGTGGCACATCATAGCTATGTCAACGTCGTCCAGGGCTCCCAGCCTGATGAACTCCGGCTTGCCACCGAGGAACTCTAGTTTGCCCTGTTGCCGTAGAGTGTCCCTGTACTCGATCTCGATGTACTCCTCGGCGGGAACGGCGATGAGCACCACCCGGCCGCTGAGGGCTGGAAGCACGTCCTGGGCCATCAGCCCTATGGCTGCGCCCATGAGCATCCCGATCTGAGCATGGTGCCCACAGGCATGGGCCGCGCCCGTGCTGGAGTCGGCGTGGGGATGGTCCCGGACTATGAGGGAGTCCAGCTCCCCGATGAGGGCCACCGAGGGGCCATCGCCTCCCCCTTTTAGCTCTCCCTTGAGGCCGGTGAGGGCTATCCCTTCCTGGAAGGGGACGCCCAACTCTCTGAGCTTGGACGAGACGAGGTTCGCCGTTTTCACCTCTCGGAACCCAGGCTCCGGATTTTGAAGGATAGTCTGAGATACACGGATAATCTCCTCGGCCCTGGAATCTATCTCAGAGTATACCCTGGTCTTTAGCTCCTCCTTTGAAGGCATGACGAGCCACCTCCTTTCGACACAGTTCAACACGTCGGCGCTTGGGACAGATTGTAGCAGAGATAGACTCAAAAGAACACTGCTGGGCAGATCAGGGGCAGGGCCGTCCGAAAGACCCTGCACTTTACTGCCAGGCATCTTTGCTTATATAGTTGTTCTTGATATAGTATCTATCTCCCAACCTCATAATGGGGGAAGGTGGGGCCTTGCCCATAAAGTATGAAATTCGACACGGTGCTACGTTTTACATTCAGATTATGCTGTCACCCTGAGCGAAGCGAAGGGTCTAACCCCTGACGATAGATTCTTCGCTTCGCTCAGAATGACTTTTTGGGCAAAGCCGGTAAGGTGGCAAAGAAAGGAATGTCCATGTTTTTCGATTCTCGTCGTTCCACAGTCAACGCACGCCGAGGCATGGTGGCTACCAGCCAACCTCTAGCGGCTATGGCGGGCCTGCGGATGCTTATGGAAGGCGGTAATGCGGTGGATGCGGCGGTGGCGGCGGCGGCTTCCTTGAGCGTTGTGGAGCCTTTTTACACCGGCGTTGGAGGCGACCTTTTCGCCCTGGTATGGATGAACAGGGAGAAGCAGGTGCGCGCCCTCAACGGCAGTGGCCGCGCCCCCAGAGCCGCTTCCATAGACGAGCTGAGGGGCAAGGGGCTGGACCAGGTCCCCTACTTCAGCCCCTATGCGGTGACCGTCCCTGGTACAGTGGATGGCTGGAACACCCTCCTTCAATCCTATGGTTCTATGCCACTAGCCCACGTCCTGGGGCCAGCCATTGAATACGCCGAGGAGGGCTACCCGGTCTCCGACCTGATCTCCTGGCTCTGGGCTGCTGGTGTGGAACAACTTTCCCGACACCCTTCGGGGGCCGAGCTTATGCTTGACGGCCGAGCGCCAAAGCATGGCGAGGTAGTGCGCCTGCCAGAGCTAGCCAGGACCCTTCGGGCCATCGCCGAGGGTGGGCCCGAAGCCTTTTACAGAGGAGAGCTGGCTGAGAAAATCGCCAGCTTCGTCCAGGAACAGGGAGGGTGGCTTTCCACCGATGACCTGGCCGCCCATACCTCAACCTGGGACGAGCCAATCTCCACAGACTACCGAGGGGTAACGTGCTGGGAGTGCCCTCCCAACAACCACGGGGTCGCTGCTCTCATGGCCCTGAACATCGCCGAGGGTTTTGATATTAAGGGAATGGGATTCCAGACACCGGATACCTATCATCACCTCATAGAGGCTATGCGGTTATCCTTCGCCGACGCCCTCCGTTACATCGCTGACCCTCGGAGGGCCGAGGTGCCTATCCACGAGCTATTGTCCAAGGCTTATGCAAAAAATCGCCGCTCACTGGTGAGACGGGGCCAGGGCCTGGCCCAAGTTCTTCCAGGGGACGTCAAGGCCGGCAGTGACACCGTATATGTGTCATGTGTTGATGGGCAAGGCAATGCCTGCTCCTTGATCAACAGCCTGTACGAGAAATTTGGCACCGGCCTGGTGGTGCCCGGGACTGGTATATCCCTTCAGAACCGCGGCGCACTATTCTCTCTGGATCCGACCCACCCAAATGCTCTGGAGCCTGGCAAGAGGCCCTATCATACCATCATCCCAGCTATGGCTACACGAAATGGCGAGCTCTGGTTGAGCTTCGGCGTCATGGGCATGTTCCAGCAGCCCCAGGGCCATCTGCAAGTCCTGGTAAACATGATAGACTTTGGTTTGGACCCCCAGGCGGCGCTGAACGCCCTGCGCTTCAGCGTGCAGTTGAGGGGTGGCGTTGCCCTGGAAGAGGGCCTGCCTCAAAGCACCTTCCGTGATCTCCAGGGAAGGGGCCACAGCGTTTACCTGGTCGAAGGATATGACAGGTATATTTTCGGTGGGGGGCAGGTCATCGAAAGGGATATGGATACGGGGGTATTGAGAGGTGGCTCAGAGCCAAGGAAGGACGGCTGCGCCATAGGATGGTAGATACCTCGAGCCACCCCTATCCCTGTGGGAGAGGGGCTGGGGGTGAGGGCCTTGCTACTTTACCGTGATGACCCCAAAAAGCCTGGTGGAGGTAGATGTCGTGGTAGCTCCGGTGGTCCAAGGAGTGAGTTTGACCAGGGCTTATCGCCTGGGCAGCGAAATGGTCTATGCATTGAACAATGTCTCCCTGGAGGTCAATCTTGGGGAACTGGTAGCTATATTAGGGAGGTCTGGTTCTGGGAAATCTACCCTCCTGCATATCCTTGGCTGTCTCCAGAGACCGGATTCGGGTCGGGTGTTTATAGAGGGCCTGGATGTAACCCGGCTCGGAGACGAGGAGCTGACGCAGGTCCGCATCCATAAGGTCGGCTTCGTTTTCCAGGCCTTTAACCTTTTACCCAATGAAACGGCCTTGAGGAATGTGGAGTTTCCACTAGAGCACCAGGGAATGGGGGCCTGGGACCGTAAGGAAAAGGCGGAAGAAGCCCTCCAGACTGTGGGGCTGGGAAACCGTCTGGACCGCAGGCCTGGTCAGCTTTCGGCAGGTCAGCGCCAGTGCGTAGCCATCGCACGGGCGATAGTCCACAACCCGGCGGTAATCTTCGCTGACGAGCCCACAAGGGTCCTGGATAGCACCTCCCGAGAGGAAATTATGGGCCTCTTACAAAAGCTCAATGACGAGGGCAGGACTATAGTCATCGCGACCACGGACTCCAGCGTAGCCAGCTACTGCCACAGGATAATGATGATAGCCGAGGGCAGGATTGTAGACGACAGGCGAGTGTTCCGAAGGCGTATCATCCCCCCCTCCATGATCCCTGGATCACCACCTCGCTCCTATGCGAGAGAGACGACGGTCTGTCCGCGATGCAGCTATGGCAATTTCAAGGATGAGGAGCTGTGCCGACGCTGCGAGTTCCCCCTTCATCTTACCGGGGAAGAGGAGCAGGCCATAGAAGGCCGACTGAGTGGTACAGAGAGCCGATGGCTAGGAGTGGAGAGTGACTCAAACGAAGACGCGGTCTCTGGGCCAGACCTGTTAGAAGAGATAAAGGAGCTACCTTTCTTCAGCGGAATTGGGTCCAAGAACCTCATTAAAGTAGTATCTGCTCTTGAACAACGGCATTTCCCAAAGAGTTCGATGATCGTGAAGCAGGGAGATGCAGGGGACTCTTTCTACATCCTCAGGAGCGGGAACGTGCAGGTAGTCCTGGAGAGAAGGGGCAAGACACCCACACCCATCGCTCTCCTGGGCCCCAAGGAAGGTTTTGGGGAGATGGCGCTTCTTACAGGCCAGCCTCGGTCTGCTAGCATCATCGCAATGACGGATGTGGAGGTATGGCGTCTGACCAAGACAGCCTTTGAGAGACTTCTGTCAGAGAACCTTTCCCTTTCTCTTTACTTCAATCGTATCCTGAGCCAGCGGCTGAGGGCGCTTCAGGAGAGAATTGGACTTTAGGACTTCAAGGGGCTGGAATCCCTAGATGGCAACCATTCTCTCGAGGCCATCCAGGTTGGTGATGGTAATTCTTCGATGAGATGTGGTTACCAGTCCCATCTTCCTGTAGGTCGTAAGGGCTCTGCTCACCGATTCCCGGCTGGACCCTACCAGCCTGGAAAGCTCCTCCTGCCCCAGAGGGATCATCAGATTTCCCGAAGGTTGGGGGCTATCCTGGTACGTTTGGGCCAGTTCTAGCAGCTTCTTTGCTACTCTGGTAGGTACATCCAGAAACACCATATCCCCTACCATCGTATCCATAGAGCGCAGTCGGCGCACCAGAAGAGCGATGATCTGAAGGGCTATCTGGCTGTGCTCATTAAGAAAGGCCAGAAAATCCTCCCTGGACAGGGTCATGGTTTCCGTGGGTTCTACAGCAACAGCCGTCGCCGACCTGAAACCACCATCGAGAACGGACATCTCACCAAAACAATCACCAGGGGTGAGTAGGGCGATGTCGTTCTCGCGCCCATCGGGCGAGGCGATAGAAATCTTCACCACCCCTTTGACTACAAAGTGTAGCCTGTCACCCGGGTCGTCTTGGTGAAAGATCACCTCGCCTCTCTGAAACGTACGACGCCTCAACCTTGCGGCCAGGGGTTCCAGGTCCGAGGGTCCCAACTGAGAAAATATGGCCACTTTGCTGAGCGAGTTCGCCGTTTCCATGTCCAGACCCCCTATATACAGGAAGTGTAATACAGGAGCACCCCTATTATAGCACTTATAGCACTTCATTACCGAACCGCCCTCTAAGTTCCAGGGCCGTTTAATTCTTCTCGGCCATATTGTCATGGTGAGCAAAGCGAAGAAAATCCCCCCGTCCCCCCTTTGCTAAAGGGGGGTTAGGGGGGATTCCCCTAGACCCTTCACCTTCGGTTCAGGGTGACAATTAAACGGCTCTGTCTAAGTTGACAGAGGAATCCTGATGTGGTAGATTTTAAGAGTACTCTAGCAGTCCCCAATGGGGACTGCTAGTGTGATGTCGTAAGGGTTTCGGGAGGATCACGTTGCCTACCTATGATTATGAGTGCGCCAGTTGCGGGCACATGTTTGAGCTGAGGCAGAGCTTCAGCGCAGAGCCTCAGGCGGCCTGTCCCCACTGTGAGGGTGTGTCCAGACGCAAGTTCCGTCCTGTCCCCATCATATATAAGGGGTCAGGTTTTTATACCACCGATTACAAGCATACCGGCTATAGCGGCACCTCCAAAAATGGGCATGAAGAAGACTCAGGGGAGAAAACCAAAACTGCTAAGGCAACGACTGGCAGCTCTGAGAATAAAGAGGATAAAAAGGAGGCTGCCAAGGAGGCGTAAGGAGCTTTGCGGGCTCTTATCCAGCGGGTAGCAAGGGCTTTTGTGTTGGTGAATGGAGTGGAGGTGGGAAGGACGGGGAGAGGGCTGGTGGTCCTGCTAGGAATATCCAGAGAAGATGGGGAAGAGGATGCCCGCTACCTGGTTGAGAGATCGGTAAACCTGAGAATCTTCCCCGACGAAGAGAACCGATTTAACCGCTCCGCCCTCGATACCAGGGCGGAGCTTCTTATTATCAGCCAGTTCACCCTATATGCCGACACTCGCAGAGGACGCCGCCCGGATTTTACCCAGGCCGCGCAGCCAGAGGATGCGGAGAGGTTGTACGAAAGGGCTGTCGAACTGTTTCGGGAGTCGGGCCTGAAGGTCGAAACGGGACGCTTCCGGGAGCATATGCTGGTAGACATTCAGAACGACGGCCCCGTAACCATCATGATTGACAGCGCCGACAGGTTCCGGCCTAGACGGGGATGACGTTGGTGCTTATCATATAAGCTAAGGAAGTATGAAGACACAAGGCTGGAGGTAGACAATGACGCAACAACAGACACAAAAAGCACCTACAATGAATTATAGCGAACTGCAAGAGTACTTCAGTGATGTGTTTGAGACCCACATCAACCCTTGGTCCGCTGCTATTACCTTTGGCCTTCGGGCCACAAAGGAAGCTGAAGACAACAAGATGATGCTACGCATTCGCATGCCATTACAGCAAGCAAAGGCCTTAGCTGTTTTGCTTCTGCGTAACATCCGACAATATGAGCAACAGACCGGGGCCGACATTGACCTCCCTCAGGTGGTGCTAAAGGCGCTTGACATTCCTGCTGAGGATTGGGAGCGGTTCAAAGGAGCCTAGGTGGTGGACATACCCTGGGAAAGCCTTCTTCCAGTTCCCGGATGGCTAAGGACGTTTTGGAATTGGTTAAAGCGATTATTACGGAGGCAACCACCATCTGCACGCCAATCTCCAGTATCCCAATCCGCTGCTGGTGGCACACAGGCGATAAACATCTATGTAGGTGACAACAGCCAGGTGACTATCAATATCCACGGCGCTGAGCAAGGTTCGCTGCCCACAATAAACTGGGAGCCCCAGAAGCCGGAGAACACAACCGATCAAGAGAAAAGTTGTTAAAACTTTATGCTCATGTGTGTATCCAGAGCTTGCGTAAAATGGGGGGCGCTATCTCTTTATCAATACACCTGGGTTAGCGGTGCCAGCCCATGCCTCTGTAAAAGCCTCGCAGGTAGGCTATCTGGCCGCCGTGAGCTACGCACTCCCACACCAACTGGCCCAGGGCACTGGCCACAGTTCGGGGTTCGGCCACGGGTGGAATTATCCTGACCTTCTCCAGGTCAGCAACGGTGAGGGGCGATAGGTACTCCCTGGCGCTGGCCCTGGTCACCTCGTAATACCCCAGCAGCACCTCTCGCGGGGGGACTACCCATGCCAACACCTGCTGGGCGGTCCAGCCCACACCTCGGTCTTCCGGGTCATCGCTCATGCCGAACTTCCGATGCCATCTATCCTTGACCCACAACTGAGGGCTAGACTGGAGCCTGGTCTGGATAAAGGTGTCCACCACCCGGCTCATGTGCCACATAATCCAGGCGACGGAGTTACACTGATCGGCGGGTTGCCGGGCCAGCACGGCGTCATCCAGGCCCTCCAGGGCCGAGTCTATCATCTCCCAGTTGCGCTCAAGGGCGCCAGTAATCGCTTCGGTTGCTGCTGCCACTTTCTACCCTCCTCTTGGATTGTTATATGATCGTTTCTCTCCACCCTTGCTTATTGGAAACCATCCACCTGGCTCTACTTTTAGTTCCAGGACCTTCTTGAAGTCCGCCATATGCTGTAGCGTCTCGCGAAGTTCAATACCACTTCCTTCAAGGCCGCGTTTCCATACTCCTTTGTCCACAGTGCCCAGGACGATATAGTCGTTTCCTATCACTTCCGGAGCCCTAAGGGCAAAGGAATAGGTCAATTCGGATTCCATTTCATGCTGGTGTGCCATAATTAACTCGCATGGCGTGCAGTACCGGCAGATTTTGCCCAGCACCATTGGGCCCCAACCGTCAATATGGATGAACAAGGCAAACTTCCGAAAGTGTGTCAGTCTTTGACACTTGGGACACCTGCTCAGTCGCACATCTGAATGGGGATTGAGGATAAAAGAGTAACGAGGAGGCAGCTTGCCAATTTTTTTGCTTGCCATTGCAATATCTCGGCCAGGATGGTCAAAGTCGCCTAACTATGTATTGTACCTCAGAACTCCAGGTCAAGGCTCATATCCAGGGCCCTCACCGAGTGGGTGAGGCTGCCTACAGATATGATGTCAACCCCCGTCTCCGCCACCGCCCTCACCGTCTCCAGGTTGATGCCGCCGGAGGCCTCTATAATGGCTCTACCATTTACTATCTCCACCGCGCGCCGCATGTCGGCCAGGGACATATTGTCCAGCATGATTATGTGCGCCCCGACTTCCAGGGCCTCCTGCAACTCCTCCAGGTTGGTGACCTCCACCTCCACCCTGACGGTAAAAGGGGCCCTCTCCAGGGCCAGCTTCACCGTGTCTCCAAGGCTGAGGCCCTGAGAGCGCAGGGCGGCGATATGGTTATCTTTGATGAGGATGCCATCAGCCAGGTTCAGCCGGTGGTTGGCCCCTCCGCCAGCCCTGACGGCGTACTTGTCCAGGTATCTCAGGCCGGGGACGGTCTTTCGGGTGTCCACGATCCTGGCCTTGAAGCCCTCCACTACCTTCACGTAGCGGGAGGTATCGGTGGCGATGCCACTCATCCGTTGCAGGAAGTTAAGGGCGATACGCTCGGCCCTGAGGATGCTTGCTGCGCTGCCCTCCACCCGTGCGACGGCGACACCTGGAGAGAGGGCGACGCCATCCGGTAGCAATGCCTCGGTCCGCAGCTGAGGGTCTACACGGCGGAACACCGCCAGTGACACCTCCACGCCTGCCAGGACGCCATTAGCCTTGGACCTGATGACGCCGAGGCCCTTCAGATCCGGAGGTATTATGCTACCAGTGGTAGGGTCATTGAAGGTCTGGTCTTCCGCCAAAGCGCGGTCTATCAGATTTTGCACATCGGGGGTTAAATGGATCACCTGGTTAAGCCACCTCCAGCATCCGCTCCAGGGCGATGCGGGAGTAGTGCTGGGCCTCCTGCTCCACAGTTATCTGGTTGACCACTTGCCCTTCCAGCAGCCCTTCCAGCACCCAGAGCAGATAGGCGGGATGGTTGCGGTACATGGTGGAGCAGGGACAGATTATGGGGTCGAGGCAGAAGACCGTCTTGTCTGGGTTCTGCTTAGCCAGGCGGTTCACCAGGCTTATCTCGGTGCCCACGGCCCACTTGCTGCCGGAGGGGGCCTCGTTTATGGTCTTGCGGATGAACTCGGTGGATCCGTCCATGTCGGCGGCCTGCACCACCTCCATGATACACTCCGGGTGGGCGATGACCTTGATGTCCGGGTAGCGCGCCCTGGCTCCCTCGATCTGCTTTACGGTGAAGCGGGTGTGTACGGAGCAATGGCCCTGCCACAGGACCAGCCTGGCCTTTCGCAGCTTTTCAGGACTATTCCCCCCCAGGGGTTTGAAGGGGTTCCAGACCACCATATCCTCCAGGCTGAGGCCCAGCTTGAGTCCGGTGTTTCGGCCCAGGTGCTGGTCCGGCAGGAAGAAGACGCGGTCTGACCTCTCAAAAGCCCATCTGAGGGCTGCGGTGGCGTTGGAGGAGGTACAGACAATACCGCCATGTTTCCCAGTGAGGCTCTTCAGCGCAGCGGTAGTGTTCATGTAAGTAACTGGCACAATGCCACCATGTCCGTCCAGCACCCCACTGAGGTCATCCCAGGCATCCAGCACATCATCGGTGGATGCCATATCTGCCATTGAACACCCGGCGGTTATGTTGGGCAGGATGACTTTCTGGTGGGGCGCACAAAGGATACAGGCGGTCTCCGCCATGAAGTGCACACCACAGAAGACGATGTAGTCGGACTCAGGGCGAGAGGCGGCGTTCTTAGAGAGGAGATAGGAATCGCCCTGGAAGTCTGCGAACTTGATTATCTCCTCCCGCTGGTAATGGTGGCCCAGGATCGTGACTCTCTCCCCCAGTTTCTGCCGGGTCTCGTGGATGCGCTGGTCAAGCTCCTGAGCGCTCAGGTGAAGGTACTCTATGGGTATCCGCTGCCAGCGTATGTTTACTTTCAGCTCCTCAGCCAGGGACTTAGAGGGGAGCTCGTCTTCAGTGCGGCAGAAGGCTGAGTGCTCTATTTCGGTTATAGGAATAACGGGTTCCTTTGTTCTGGTGGTCATGGGACATCACCCCTCTTCTGGCTGGCGCCTACGTATCAACAGGTACACCCTGGAGCGACCAGGGGCTCGTTCGGGTTACTTTGACATTGATCAGCTCTCCCAGATATTCACCTTCATCCTCGAAGAAGACCAGCTTATCAGTCCTGGTGCGCCCTTGCCATTTGCCATTCTTACGGCTGTCCACCAGGACTTCCACCGCCTCTCCCAGAAGCCCAGAGTTCTTCTGAGAAAGAATCTTTTCCTGGATTTCGTCCAGGTTCCTCATGCGGTACGCTTTCTCCTCCTGGAGCACATCGTCGGGCAACTTACGGCTGGCGATGGTGCCCGGCCTTGGAGAGTAGGCGGCCACATGGACTTTATCAAACTCTATATCCTTGATAAGCTCCACGGTATGCTGGTACTGCTCCCTTGTCTCCCCTGGGAAGCCTACGATTACGTCGGTGCTGAGGGAGACCTGAGGTATCGTGGAGCGAATTCTATCTATCAGGCTGCGGTAGTCCCTCTCGGTGTAGTGGCGTCGCATGCGGGCAAGGACCTCGTCATCGCCGGCCTGGACGGGGAGGTTTATATGCTCGCACACCTTGTCCAACTCTGCCACTGCCTCTATGATACGCTGGCTCATAAACATGGGGTGGGAGGTGAGGAACCGGATGCGAATGAGGCCCTCTATGGGGCTCAGGGCGTGGAGGAGGTCGGCCAGGTCATGACCCTCCGTCAGGTCGTAGCCATAGGCATCCACCGTCTGTCCCAGGAGGGTCACCTCCTTCACCCCTCGGTCCACCAGAAGCTCCACCTCTCTCACGATTTCAGGAATGGGTCTGCTCACCTGGCGGCCACGGCGATAAGGGATGATGCAGAAGGTGCACATCAGGTCGCAACCCTGAATGATGGGTACATAGCAACTGACCGATGGCCTGGTAGGCGTCAGGTTGCCCACGCACCCCTCCCAGTCCAGCCCCATGCGTTCTCCCAGCAGGTCCAGCAACGGCCCGTACTGCTGGGGACGCATGAAAGCATCCACATAGGGAAAGCGGGCCTTAAGCTCATCGCTCTTGGACCCCACCATGCAGCCCATCAAAGCCAGGACCTTGTCTGGCTCGCTTACCTTGAGCGGCTTCATCATGCCCAGGGTGCCCACCACCTTGTCCTCGGCACTCTGGCGGACTACACATGAGTTGAGGACTATAATATCTGCATCTCTGGGTGCCTCAACCGCCTGAAGACCTAGCTGCTCAAGGGCGCTGGCGAGCCTTTCCGAGTCTGCTTTATTCATCTGGCAGCCGATAGTCCAGATGTAGTAGCTGTTCATGGTTGCCTCAATGTAGGGTCGTGGAGTGCGGCATGAGGGTCAGCCTCTTGCTCCCCTCCAAACCCATTACTCGGACGGTAAGAAATGGCGGAGGGAATGGGATTCGAACCCATGAGGCCGATTTCTCAGCCCAAGCGCTTAGCAGGCGCCCGCACTAGGCCACTATGCGATCCCTCCAACTCTCATTCACTATATCAGAAATATACGGATCTCAGCAAGACGCACATGAGGTCGGGTCATCACGGCAAAGTGTGAAATTGACCCCTCACCTCGGCCTACGGCCACCCCTCTCCCAGTGGGAGAGGGGACGGGGGTGAGGGCTTTCACACATTACCGTGAAGAGCTCGATGGTGGAGGGCATTGATATAGAGTTCAGAACAAGGCTATAATCAAGGCAGAAGATACCGTTTAGACCTGTCCTGGAGCGTAGCCAGAGGACGGATGGGTACACAGGGACGTGGTGTTCCATCATTAAATGGAGGGTGCTGAAAAGCCCATGCGTATTATACTGTACACGGGAAAGGGCGGGGTTGGTAAGACCAGCGTAGCCGCAGCTACCGCGCTGAGGGCTGCCCAGATGGGCTATAAAACCGTGGTGATGAGCACTGACCCCGCTCATAGCCTGGCTGACTCCTTTGATAGAGAGCTTGACAGCGAGCCGGTGTCAGTGGCGCCCAATCTCTGGGGGCAAGAGGTGGATGTCCTCAAGGAGCTTGAAGTACACTGGCGAGCAGTGCGAGAATGGCTTAGCGCTCTCATGCGATGGCAGGGTGCAGACAATGTGGTGGCGGAAGAGCTGGCTATCCTCCCTGGGATGGAGGAGCTAGTATCCCTGCTGTACATAACCCAATATTACGAGCAGGGCACGTACGACCTGCTGGTGGTGGACTGCGCACCCACGGGAGAGACCCTGCGCCTCCTCAGCTTCCCCGATATGGCGCGCTGGTATATGAACCGCCTCTTCCCCCTGGAGAAGAGGGTAGCTGCCGCTGTGGGCCCCCTCGCCAGGGGAATGCTGCGTATCCCTGTGCCCGGCGCTGAGGTGTTCGACACCATCCAGCGGCTTTACCAGCGGCTCGAAGGGATGCGGAGTCTGCTGCTGGACCACTCCAACTCTTCCATACGGCTGGTAGTGAACCCGGAAAAGATGGTCATCAAAGAGGCCCAGCGGACCTTCACCTATCTCAACCTCTACGGCTATCACACCGACCTGATAGTATGTAACAGGGTCC
This sequence comes from uncultured Dehalococcoidia bacterium, assembly GCA_964457285.1. Taxonomy (GTDB): domain Bacteria; phylum Chloroflexota; class Dehalococcoidia; order Lucifugimonadales; family JAGWBF01; genus CAYWGG01. Next base: position 2,556 of record CAYWGG010000018.1, on the reverse strand, counting down.
TGCCCCCTGAGATGGACAGTGACTTCTTCAAGGGCTGGAAGGAGGCCCAGGAACGCTACCTGAAGCTCATCCACGAGTCCTTCGATCCCATACCTATATTAAAGGCGCCTCTGATGGATAGGGAGGTGGTAGGGCTGGAGGCGCTGAAGACCCTGGGAGAGCACATCTTCGGCAAAGGACCTGCCCTGGATATAGCTAAGGGGGACCCCACTAAGCTCTTCCACCGAGGCCCAACCCAAGAGATATCTTCAACTAGGGATGGGCGACATATCCTTACCCTCAGACTGCCCTTCATCAGCAAGGATGACGTTTCAGTTATTGAGAACAGGGATGAGCTTACCGTCCAGGTGGGCCACTACCGCCGCAACATCATCCTGCCGCAGGCCCTGGCCGGGCTGGAAATAGAGGATGCCAGGATAGATGGCGATGCGCTCCAGGTAGTTTTTCGTCACCCCTGAGACAGAGATAGGAGGCTTGATATGGCTGAGAGGATGGTTGAGATAGACTACAGTCCTTCTGAGGGGCTCACCCTGCGCTTCAGGCCTATTAGCCTGAGCCTGGTCCCTGAGCCCACCAGACAGCATTTGCTGGCGGCCAACAGGGAGCTGCTCCTGGCCTTGAGGAGCTTCGTAGACCAGGCCATCGAGCGCGTGGAGTCCTCGGCAGGGCCCAGCCGGGGGCCACGCCGGGTACGGGTGAGGGACGCCGACCAGGCGACGGAGGACCAGTCTCCGCAAAGGCCCTGACTATCTTGGCGAGGGGGCCTTTGCTGATTTTCCCCCGCTAACGGGATATAAACCCCCTCTAGCAAAAGGAAGAGACTATCCAGGAGGAAGATATGGAGCACGTACTATATTGTCCATATCATCATAAGGACGAGAAACTGCGGCTGCCGGATAACCAGTATTGGGAAGGGGAAGTGAAGTGCTCCCCGTCTCCAGGAGAGACAGCCCAGACCCTCAAGGTCACGGTCATTCGGGGGATGTTGGTTGATGCAAGGCCGGTAGGCGGCTCCCATCACTAGGGGCGCGTCTGCCAGATACCCCACCCTGAAGGCAAGAGCATCAGGAGGACACGATGATGGACTATCTGGACAGGCTGTCCAGGTTCGTCTGTGAGACGGATTTCCATAGCCTGGATGCGTCGGCGGTGGCCGCTACCAGGAATGTGTTGATGGACACCCTGGGAGCCATCCTGGCAGGCAGCCGACTACCTGAAAACGCCAGCTTTGCCACCTTTGCCGCCCGCGTATCGGGCAAGGCCACGGCCACCCTCTTCGGCCATCCCTACAAGGTTGAGCCCATGTACGCTGCTCTGGTCAACGCCACCGCCGGCGTCTCCCTGGAGATGGACGAGGGTAATCGCCTGGGAGGGGGCCACCCCGCCATACACACGGTGCCGGGCGCTGTAGCTGTCGGCGAGGAGATTGGCATTGACGGCAAAAGGCTCATCGAAAGTGTCCTGGTGGGGTACGAGGTTGAGTCCCGGATCGGGAGCGGCACTCAGACCCGGTCCAATGTCCACTCTCATGGGACCTGGGGCACCATCGGCACAGCCGTTGCGGTCGCCAGGCTCTTTGGCTATAACGAAAGGCAGGTCCGAGAGGTGATCAACCTCGCTGCGTCTATGTCTCCCGCTAACCCCTGGACAACTTGCTTTGAGGGGGCCACCATCCGGAACCTCTATCCCGGGCGGTCGGGGTTCCAGGGTATCCTGGCCGTTCACCTTCACCAGTGTGGGTACACGGGGCCGCGAGATGGGCCTTCGTCCGTCTACGGCACTATTTTAGGCGAGGACTTCGACCCGGAGACCGTGGTGGCGGGCCTGCCTGCCCTGGGCGAAGCCGAAGGGGGCAGCGGCTATCGCATACAGCGGAACTATTTCAAGCTGCACGCTTGCTGTTACTTCAATCACCCCGTCCTGGATGCGACCCTGGCCCTGGTCCATCATGAGAGGTTCGAGCCCAAAGAGGTAGACTGGATCAGGGTGATTACTGTCCCTTTTGGCGCTGAGAGGATGGCCGGAGGATACCCGGAGAATATGCTGGCGGCCAAGTTCTCCATTCCATACGCAGTGGCCGCCTCTATAATCAGGGACTCCACCGATGTGACCGCTTTTTATGAGGACGCTATTGCCGACCCCAGGATTCATGACCTGGCCCAGAAGGTAGAGGTGGACTCCGACCCACAGATGTCTGTGCGGCGGCTCGACTATCCCAGCGCCAGAGTGTCCATTGGCCTGAAAGACGGGCGCGTCCTCACTGAAAGCACTATCGTCGCGCGAGGCGACGCCACGAACCCTGTCCCCAGAGAGGTGCTGGTGGATAAGTTCATGTACCTGTCCACCCCTGTCCTGGGGAAGGAGAGGGCCACAAAGGTGGTAGAGCTGGTGGGCCATCTAGATGAGTTATCAGACATCAGGGAGCTGATCGGTCTTTTAGTACCATGAACGGGCGAGGCACGCCTTGCCTCTCCTGAATGGTCACGCAGACCCTGTAAGAAAAGTGGATCTTCGGTCTTTCGTGTGGTATAGCCCTCACCCCCGGCCCCTCTCCCA
>CAYWGG010000017.1:0-21129 GCA_964457285.1 uncultured Dehalococcoidia bacterium | reverse complement strand
GATCGTCCATTTATATCAGTTGTAACACGGCTACCCTTAGCTTATAATGTTCCCCGCGCCTGATGCTTCAGGCCGCCAGGTCTTGCCTGTATATAAGGAGTTAGCTCCATGCCAAAGCGCAAGGAAACTTACGAGATCACCCTGGAAGCCGATCAGATTAGCTTCATTCGCCGGGCGAAGGAAAAGTACGATATACCGGACGAGAGCAAGGTGATGCGGATCATCATGGATTACGTGATGATCAATCACAGCCTCCACCCCACTATCTTTACTGAGATTCGCTGCCGGCGCTGCGACTGAAAAGGAAAATGTGCGAGGGGGGTGGGGTAGGGAAATGGAAACGCCGATGGTGGGGGGCGTGAAGGGCAGAAGGGAGGCTAGGGTGGAGCAACACGGGAGGCATGTTGGACATGGCCCCTAAAGACCCGGGAGAGCCCAACAGGAATGTGCGCCGCTCATGGCTTCTGGTGCCATTGTCGGATGTGGGACTGGTCGAAGCAGCCTGGTCCCTTGGGGCCGACGTGATCGTGCTCGACCTGATGGAGCTGGTGGCCGAGGAGGACAAACCCCAGGCACGGGAGCGCGTGAGGGAGGCCATCCAGTCCGTAGCCCGCGGCGGCGCTCAGGTGTTCGCTCAGGTGGATAAGGAGCTGCTGTACGCCGACCTCAGGGCCTCTGTGTGGCCGGGCCTCAGTGGGATAATCGTGCCCAGGCTGGAGTCGCCCCATGAGGTAGCGGAGGCCGATGGATTGCTCTCGCAGCTGGAAGAGGAGCGGGGCCTGCTGCCCGCAACCCTTCAGATGGTGGCTTCGGTGGATACAGCTATGGGAAACCTACGGGCAATAGACATCGCCCGCTCCAGCCTTCGCCTCTGGGGAATCACCCTGGGCAGGGCTGACCTGGTGATGGACCTGCGCCCCGAACCTTCGGGAGAGATTCACCTGATGCCTTACCTGATGCAGCGCCTCATTATCATAGCTAGCGCCGCTGGTCTTGTGCCCCTGGGGGCGTGGTGGCGAGCCCCGGCCCGTGGCCTTCAGGCCAGCCCTGAAGACACCTATCAGGCCGCCTTGCGGGGAAGGCGCATCGGGTTCAAAGGCTCTCTCTGCATCCATCCCAGTCAGGTAGAGCCCCTCAACCGGGGGTTCACTCCAGGTGATGACGAGGTTGCTCAGGCGCAACGGCTGGCAGACGCCTTCCATCTTCAGGAGGAGGCCGGAGAGGCCATGCTGCGTCTGGAAGGCAGGACCATAGATCTGCCCACAGCGAAAGCAGCCCGCCATCTGGTAGACTTTGCCAAAGCCTGTGCTGACAGGGACGAGGAGAAGGCGCAGGCGGTAGCGTGGGCCGCCCAGGACACCACTGAGCAGGAGGCAAAGCCATGACCAGCCGAATAGCCCGCCCTGAGCAACGAGAGTGTGCGAGGGGGGCAGGGCAGGGAAAGGGTGGAGCGACACGCAGGCGAAGGGTCCGCCGCTCAGGACTCACCATGCCGGTCAACACGGCACGGTTTGTAAACCGCGCCTGGACCCGGGGTTGTGACTACATCAACCTTGACCTGGAGGACTCGGTGCCCGAGTGGCAGAAGCCCCATGCCCGCACCCTGGTAAAGGATGCCATCAAGACCGTGTCTAAAGGCGGAGCCGAGGCGTTCACGAGGATCAATCACGGCTACGTCCAGGCTGACCTGGAGGGCATAGTGTGGCCGGGCCTCAAGAGGGTCAACTACCCCAAGACGGAATCTGCCGAGGAGATGCGTAAGCTAGATACTATCATCACTCGCCTTGAGCGAGAGCGAGGAATCCGTCCCAACACCATAGAGATAGGGGCCAACATCGAGACGTCCAGGGGGGTGGCCCACGCCTATGAGATAGCATCCGCCAGCCCCCGAATAAAAGACTTCGGTGGTGGGACTGGCTACGATATGTCCAGAGACCTGGGTGTGGAGATGTTCGTCGGCTTCGACCAGTTCGTGTACAACAAGGGAGAGCTGGAGCTGGTGGCCCGCGCTCTGGGACTGGAGGTCCTGACGACACCCTTCGTCCCTAACCTGACGGGCAGCGTCAGCGATCCCGACCGCGCCTTTGAGGAAGCCGATGCAGCGCGGAAGTGCGGCCTCCGCCACGGGAGTGGGCTGCACCCTAACGTGGTGGAACCCCAGATCAGAGGCTTCACCCCACCCCTAGAAGAGGTAGAAGATGCCCGGTGGGTGCTGGAGCAATACCGCCAGCTAAAGGCGTCAGGCAAGGTCTGGGAGGAGATAGACGGCCGGGTCATTGACGGCTACGAAGCTCGCCGCGCCGAGGAGTTGCTGGAATGGGCCCAGGCCTGCACTGAGAGAGACCGTGAGAAAGCCGAAGCGGTGGCCCGCACCAGGGGCGCCGAAGGGCCTGGAGGAACCTCGTAGGAGACGTTGAGCAGCAACCTGCGACTTCAGGATATGAGCTATGAAGGACTTTGTACGCCGCTCCAATCTATTAGTACCTGTCGCCTCAGCCAACACCGCGCTTCTGCTTGATTGGTCTCTGGAGGATGAGGGCTCTGAGCCCTGGCGACACACCCCTGACGCAGTCACCCTGGACCTGGAGGATGGTGTGCCTCCGGCAAGAAAAGCAGAGGCCAGGGCCCTGGTAAAGGAAGCCATCTCTCTGGCAGGCCGAGGCGCATCGGAGGTGTTCGTCCGGGTCAACAAAGCGTACCTCCATGCAGACCTGGAGGCCTCCATCTGGCCGGGCCTCACCGGCATTATGCTACCCAAAATCGAGCGTGCTGACGATGTGGCCCAGGCGTCGGGTCTGGTGGAGGAGATGGAACGCAGGCGGGGTATCGAGGTAGGCTCGCTGGAGCTAATAGCTTTTGTGGAGTCGGCCCTGGGAGTGTGGAACGTCCGGGAGATTATCGCCGCCAGCCCAAGGGTGACCCAGGTGGCCCTGGGTGAAAGCGGCCTGAGCTGCACTCTAGGGATTGCGCCCCTTTTTTACTCTGGCATCGAGGTGGCCTGCGGTCAGGGTGAAGGATACGACCCCTTCGTATACACCCGGGGCCGTATAGTCATTGAAGGAACGGCGGCAGGCGTCCAGCCTGTGGGGATGGCTTATCCTCTGGGCTCACTGCCTGCACTCTCGCCTCGTGACGAGCTATTGAGGCTGGCGACGGTGGCGAAGAACCTGGGCTTCAAAGGTGTCATCTGCCCAGGGGAAAAGACCTGGGTGGAGCCGGTCAACACCGCCTTTACACCCACGTCGGAGCTGGTGGAGTACTATACCAGGGTGCGAGAGGTGTTTGCTCAGGCGGTAGCCGCTGGCACAGCCGCGGTCCCATTCCACGGTCGGATGATTGACGTCCCTGTGGATGAGTGGGCCAAGGTGGTGCTCAAGCTGGCGGCATTGTGCAAAGCCAGGGACGACGAGAAGCGGCGCGCGCTGGAGCGGGAAAGCTAGTACAGGACCAGCACAATTCTGATGACCTGTCATTCTGAGCAGGAGCGAAGCGACGAAGAATCTAGGGCGGATTGCTTCGCCGCGCTCGGGGTGACAACTGAAAGACCCCTGGAGTTGCTACCAACCCCCATTGTCGTCATCCCTAATTATACAGGTCAAAGAAAGCGGGCAAGGGCACTTTCGGGCCTCAGTATGGCGAGACTATGACTGGCGGTGATACTGGTCTGGTTCAGCGTATCTAGCAGTCTGTTGTCGGTGGTGATTGCGATAGCCCGGGTATGAATGGCCAGGCGTATCCAGTACCGGTCGTCTTCTGGTATATGAGTTTCATCCTCGAGAACAGGGGGATCGGGGTCAAAGACGAACTTTTCCGTATTTCGGATGATGCTTGTGAAAAGCGATAATACTTCACCAACAAAAGGTGAGTCTATGCCTTTGAGGTTATCTAAGCGGCTGAGAGTTCGTGCGTAAAGCTCACTACTGAACGCCATAGCATGGCAATTGACCACTATTCTCTCGAGCAGTTGTTTGGCCGAGCTATCTTCTCCACCTCTTTCGTTCTTCCCTGTGGCAGCAGCAATAGTAGAGCTTTCATCGAAGACAAAGATGTCCTTCATATCTTTTTAGTCAAGGCCTGGATATATCGGCTCATATCCTCTATGCTCGCCTCGAAAAATCCGGGGAGTCCTCCCTTTATCCTCCCTTTGTCATCTACCTCAAGTTTTCTCACCTCTGCCACGCCCTCTTTTTTCTCGAAATAGTTTATCGTCAGGTCCTCAAGGGTCAAGACTCCTTCAGGTATGGCAGTCAGCAATCTGTAAAGGATGTGCTCGCTGTGGGTGGTTATGATGAGTTGTTTATGCTCTTCCTTGGCAACCTCCATAAGCACCTCTGCCAGATGGCTCTGGGCCCTGGGGTGGAGGTGAATCTCCGGCTCCTCGATGCATATCGTTGAGTCCTCCGGGGCGATGGCAAGCTGCCCCAGCAGGAAGGCAAGCTGGTTGGAGCCGAAGCCCTCGTTCACCATGTTGAACGTCCCCTCCAGGGTTACGGACTCCACAAAGGTGACCCTTCCTTCCCTCAGAGCGAACCTGACCCTGATGCCCGTTATGCGCTCGTACCATTGGGATAGCTTGTCCTGAAGCTCTTTTTCTCGGTATTTCAAAGTGGTAGCCACCGCCTGTGGGCGATCGGCTGATGGTATATCACTGAAATCGAAATAAGGCCTCTCTCCAAGCTTATACGATGGCTCACCAAAACCTCGCTCCATGGGTGGAACAAAATAAATGTTCCTGATAGCGTTCTCGGGATAGGTACAGGCTATTTGCCCGTATCGAAGTTCTGTCACCTTGTCTTTCTCCGTGGTGGTACTCACTGCAATGACAACCAGGCTCTCTTCACTATGTTTATAAACAATGTCCCTGAACTCGCCTAGCTTGATAAGGTTTCCGTATGTCACAAGGGAACCATGCCCCAGCGACTGCTTCAGCAGCATAAGCGCCTGGATAGGCGTGGACTTGCCGGAGCCGTTGGGGCCAATGAACACGCTGATAGGGGCCAGCAGTATAGGCGTCGGCCTGCCAAAGCACTTGAAATTCTCCAGCCGTATCTCAGTCAGCATAACGCTCACCACCTGTCAGCAAGAGGACTCCTTTCATCTTCTTCGCTCCCTAAGCTCCTGCCACACCTGATGGGGCGTTACCCCGGAGGCCGAGAGGAGCACCAGGACGTGGTACAGCAGGTCGGCTACCTCCCCAGGCAGCTCGTCCTTCTTACCCTGTGCCGCCGCGATGGCGGTTTCCCCAGCTTCTTCGATCACCTTCTGGGCTATGCGCCCTATCCCTTCCCGGAGAAGTTGGGCCGTATAGCTACCCTCTGGCATATCACGTTTCCGGTCCTGTACCAGGGCGAAAAGCTCGTCAAGTATCCCAGACCCGGCCTCAGAGCGCTGGAAAGAATCGGGCATCCCTTCCAGGGAGGTGAAGAAGCAGGAGGTGTTTCCTGTATGGCACGCGGGACCATCGGGCTCTACCTTGAGGAGCAAGGTATCGCCGTCGCAGTCAAGGTAGGCCTCTCTGAGGTTCAGGTAGTTGCCTGAGACCTCCCCTTTGTGCCACAGGTCCTCGCGGCTTCTGCTATAGAACCACACTTGAATACCCTCCAGGGTGCGTTTCAAAGACCCTGGATTCATGTATCCCAGCATGAGCACCTGCCCGGTATTGATGTCCTGGGCTATGGCAGGTATCAAACCTTGTTCGTTCAACTTCGGCTCCATCGCTCCTCGCCTCCTTCGGCTGGCTCAGGCCGCCCTCTCTATTATCCCCGGCAGCTCTTTCAGGCTTCGTATCTCGTAGTCAGGCTTCGGGAGCTGGGGGTCTGGTGGTGCCCCGTGACGGTTGATCCAGGCTGCCCTCATGCCCACACCTCTGGCACCCAGGACATCATCGTACAGAGTGTCGCCCACGTATATAGCCTCTTCAGGGCCCACCCCGAGGACGCCCATAATCTGCCTGAAGGGTGAGGGGAGCGGTTTGTAGGCCCGGGCCCCCTCGGAGGACAGCACCGCCTCAAATTCCCAGCCTATTCGGTTTAGCAGGGGGAAAAGGTAGCCATCGTCGGCGTTAGAGAGCACACCCGTCCTCCATCGGGCCTGGACTACCGGCAGGGCCTCCAGGGCATCTTGATAAGGCTCTCTCTGGCCCATGTCCCGTATGGTATCCTTCGAGGCCGCCGCAGCATCCCCTTTGAGGCCCAGCCTGGAGAAGACCTCGGTGAAACAATCACGCCAGGCCTCTTCATAGGACTTGAAAGGGGGGCTCTTCTCCGGCTCCTCCAGGTTCTGCCGCTGTCTCCGGAAGACCATCTCGAGGGCCTTCCACTCCTGGTAGAGGAGCTGGGGGTCTATATCGAGGCGCTGGACACGGCGTATTCTCAGAAAGGTGTCCAGCCACAGCTGGGTGTTATTGTGGGCCAGGGTCTCGTAAACGTCGAAGATCACAGTAGTAATTCTGCTCATGGCTTAGCTCTGAATCCCCTCCTACAGGTTAGCCACAGAGACATTGAGGCACAGAAGGTTTCTTTAATATTTTTATCTCTATGCCTCCGTGGCAAATTGTCAGATGTCGCGACGCACAGGGACGCCCTTACCCTCTAGATAGTCTTTAGCCTGGGCAATGGAAAAGGTCCCGAAGTGGAATATGCTGGCGGCGAGCACAGCGTCCGCCTTCCCGTCGGTGAAGGCTTCGTAAAGGTGCTCTAGCTTTCCGGCCCCGCCGCTGGCGATAACTGGCACCGGCACCGACTGGGATATAGCCCTGGTCAGCTCCAGGTCGTAGCCCTCCTGCCTGCCGTCGGCATCCATGCTGGTCAGGAGGACCTCACCGGCCCCAAGCTCCACTGCCCTCAAGGCCCACTTCACCGCGTCTATGCCAGCAGGGACACGGCCGCCGTGGGTGTACACCTCCCAGCGAGACTCGGCCCCAAGGTGTAGATCATCGAGTCTCCTTCCCTCTCGATGGGGGAAGGTAAGGATGGGGGTGGCCTCTCCCTCCCCCATACTCCCTCCCATCCGGGGAGGGGGTATGGGGTACACACGTTTGGCGTCTATGGCTATCACTATACACTGGCTGCCGAAGTGGTTGGCGCTCTGCTGAAGCACGGACGGGTTTTGGACGGCGGCAGTATTCACCGACACCTTGTCGGCACCTGCCCTGAGCATTCTCCGTATATCCTCAAGAGTCCGAATGCCGCCCCCCACAGTAAGGGGGATGAACACCTCACGAGATACGCGCCTCACCACCTCCACCATAGTATCCCTGGCCTGGACGCTGGCGGTTATGTCGAGGAAGACCAGCTCATCACCGCCCTCATGGTCATAGAGGGATGCCAGCTCCGCCGGGTCTCCCGCATCTCGCAGGTCCACGAAGCTGACCCCCTTGACCACGCGTCCAGCATCCACGTCCAGGCAGGGAATTATGCGTTTGGTGAGCATTTCCCGTCTACTTCCTCAACAGGGCCATGTAGTAGCGGCCGTTAATATCGCGCCAGGAGCGGAACTGGAAGCCCGCTTCCTTCGCCAGTCCCTCAAGACGATCAGGCCCGATGCGTCTCTCCAGGGGTGGCCCCGACTCGGTATCCCGCCCGTACCATTCCAGGATGGTACACCATCCCCTGGGCTTCAGCAGGGCCCTGACGGCCGCCAGGAAGGCCACCTGGTCCATATCATGGTGGATCACGAAGGCGATGAAAGCGCCGTCCAGCGACTCTCGGGGAAGCGGGAAGTCCCTCTCACCGCACTTCAGTATCTCTACATTGCCCAGGCGTGCCTCAGAAACCCTCTGCCGCAGGACATCCAGCATCTCGTCCAGTATATCCAGGGCGTAGAGCCTGCCGTAGACAAGGTGCTTGGCAAGGGGTATGGAGAAATAGCCAGGGCCGCAGCCTATATCCGCCACGTGGTCGTAGGGCTCGATGGGCATGAGGCTAAGTATCGTGAAGGGGTCTAGCTCCAGCTCCCGTTCGGGACGAAGGAGCCTTCTTATTTGCTCTTGTATTGTCTGCGAGTCATGTGCAGTCACTTCCCAGGGCTCCTTTGAACGGCCTTGATAGCCTCTCCCAGGCCTACCGCTCCAGTATAGAGGGCGCTGCCAAGTATAGCACCCTCTACACTGATAGCAGCCAGCCGTACAATGTGGCTCGTGGACGATATGCCGCCTGACGCCAGGATGGGGTGGTTTGTGCACCTCACCAGTTCCCGGATAGCCTCGAAGTTGGGCTGAGTCAAAGTGCCGTCCCTGGATATATCCGTGTACAGGAACCTTCGCACTCCCAGGCCCTCCATTCGCTGCGCCAGCTCTATAGCACTTACCGATGTGCCCTCCATCCAGCCCTTTATGGCAACCCGTCCATCCCGAGCATCCACAGCTACTACAGCCCGACCTGGATGGTCTTGACATAGCTTCTTTATCAGGTCTGGGTCATGGACCGCTGCCGTCCCCAGGACCACTCTGTCCACACCCATCTCCAACAGCTCCTCAGCCGCCTGCAAGCTCCTTATGCCGCCACCCACCTGCACAGGTATCTCCACCTGTGTGGCGATGGCTTTTATCACATGCAAGTTCACCAGCCCTCCGGCTGCCGCACCGTCCAGGTCCACCAGGTGAAGCCTGCGCGCCCCCTCCTGCTGCCACCGCAGAGCGACGCCCACAGGGTCATTGGAGTAGACCGTCTCCTTGCGGTAGTCTCCCTGATAGAGCCTGACACACCGTCCCGATTTCAGGTCAATGGCTGGAATGATCTCCACAGGACTCGTCCTCTCCTTAATTATTATAGCCTCATAGCCTGTACAGGTGATTCATCCAGGCATATCGCTCAGGACTGAGGTCCTTTCCCTTGAATCCTGGGAAGTCAGGGCCATACCTGTAGGCACGAAAGACCACGTTCGCCCGGCCAAACCGCTCGGAATCCCCGAAGAAGGGGCTGATATACTCCCATACTATCTCCCCTTCAGAAGTGACCTCAAAAAGCCTGCCCGTCATGCCCTCGCATATAAGGGTGTTGCTATTGGGAAGTCGTTGCGCTCCGCTGATGAAGGAGCTAAAGAACTCCCAGCCTGGCCGGGTCTCGTACTTCCAACGGATTTCGTTGGTCCTGGGGTCTACCTCGATGACTCGCGAGCGGGGCTGAGTTGCCTCAAGGCTGTGCCAGCCGTTATCGAAGATGAGGATGTTGCCGTTCTCCAGAAGGTTGGGGTCGTGCTGGTGCCCTAGCTCTCCCCTGCCCCACTTCCAGACGAACTCGCCACTACTTCTATCTATGATCGCTACAGTGTCCAACCTCCGGAAGCTGGTCAGGAGATTTCCGTCGGGCAAGACCTCACAGGTATTGGCGTGGGTCCACTCCTCCCTATTCTCCAGGAGACAGATAACGTCCGTCTCTATGTCCAGATGCTCATAAGCGTGCCACTCCCAGACCACTTTTCCATCGGGTGTGACCTCCTGGAAGTAGTCGCACCAGATTCCACGCTCGTGCTCAGTGCCCGGCTGCCCCCCTTTGATTCGCCTCGCCACGTCGGATGGGACCGGCTCCCAGCACAACAACATGGTGTTGCCATTGTCAACCCGGCAGAAGTCGTGGTGAAGGGTATCCTCCACGTGCTGACAGAGGATGTTCCCTTCCCAGTCAACTTCAATCACTGTACCACCACCGCCGCCGAACTCTACTGGACTCTTGCCCGTTCGCCCTCCATAGAGCAGGTGGCCGTTCTCCAGAAGATATCCGTAAAGGGCGGGGCGATACGGCATTTGCCATCGGTGAACTATACTTCCACGCATATCTAAGAGGTATACAACATTCCCCAGCATCGGGGTGAACAGAGTGTAGCCGTGGTAAGCTCTCTCAGGTTTGTATATGGTCAAGCCTAGCTGCTTCATCCTCGCACAGCCCCTTTGCCAGTAGGGTAAAATGCCCTGACCACGTCCTCTGGCCATCCTCCTTAATCCCCCCTTGCTAAAGGGGGATAGAGGAGTCAGGGGTGAGGGCATTGAGCAAATCTGACGAAATTTTCGTATATCTTCAGGCCCAGCGCGCTGCTTTTCTCCGGGTGGAACTGGGTGGCTACCAGATTACCCCTCACCAGGACGCTACAGAAGGGCATGCCATACTCGGTGACGCCCGCTGTCAGGCCCTCATCCTCCGGCACGGCATAGTAGCTGTGGACGAAGTAGAAGTGGGCGTTGTCAGGTATGCCATCTAACACTGGATGGGCCTTCCTGAAGCTGACCGAGTTCCAGCCCATGTGGGGTAACTTTAGCCCCCCTTGGGGCAGCTTCCTGGTCATTCCTGGTACTATGCCAAGGCATTGAGCACCACCGCCTTCCTCGGTGCTGTCCATGAGTAGCTGTAGGCCCAGGCAGACGCCCAGGAAAGGTCTCCCGGAAGCCACGAACTCTTGCAGGGGCTCTATCAGGCCACGCCGGTGGAGGACCCGCATGGCGGCGTCCCCTGCTCCCTGTCCAGGGAAAACCACAGCATCGGCCTCAAGAAGCGCCCTTGGGTCGCCCGTGACCTCGGGCTCTGCTCCGGCCCTTTCCAGGGCTTGGGACACGCTGCGGAGGTTCCCCGACTCATAGTCAATGACTATCACTTTCAGCGCGCTCATCGCACATGCGCCTCGATAAAGCTCAGAATCCTTTCCCTTGCTGCGGCTGCGTTCTTCCCTTTGAGTATATCGGTGCCGTGGTCACTGCCCTTATCGGAGATGACGGTTTCTGCCTGTTCACCTACGATACCATCTTCAACCATAGACTCCAGACTCCTCCTTGCCGACTTGTCTCCCTGGGTAGCCATGAGCAGCACGGGCGCCAGGACTCGCATCCCTTTCAAGCTGATTCCTTTGAACTCCACTGGCGATGAAAGGCTTATGACCCCGTCTACCGGCTGCCTTGTTGCTACCTTCAGGGAAACCGTCCCACCCATGCTGGCCCCGACCAGGAACATAGAGGATGCCCCCTGCCCCTTCAAGAAGGCCAGGGCAGCCTCCAGGTCCCGGTCAATCAAACTTATCTCCTTGTCGCCTCCTGACTTGCTAGCACCTTCGCCATAGCCTCTGAAATTGAAGGTCAGGGCAATGTAGCCCTTTTCAGCAAGGACCTCGGCGAACTCCCACCAGCTAGTCTGGTCACTGGGGAACATGTGGGCCAAGATCAGCCCTGTATGGCCCTGGCCGAAAAGCTGCCCCTTTATCTCCAGGCCATCATCGGTGGTAAAGCTGATGGGCCTGGCGGCTTGTGGGGGGGGTGCAGGTACTGGCGTTGCTCCCCCACACCCCCCAAGGGCCAGACAGACTACGGCTACTCCAGCGGTTACCAGCAGTGGGACGGAAGCACGCCTCCTCCATGAAGGCAACACGCGCACCACCTCTACGCCTTTTCCCCCGTGACCTTCTCCAGAGGCAGGTCTCGGTCTTCGTAGCGGGCAAGGACGAATAGAAGGTCTCCTAGACGGTTCATGTAGCGGATGATATCAGGGTTGGTGAGCTTGCCCTCCTCATTCAGCGCTACGATCCGCCTCTCCGCCGTGCGGATAATGCATCGGGCCATATCTATAGCCGCCGAGGCGGGAGAGCCCCCAGGTAGGATGAAAACGTTGGGCATCTCCACTCCCTGCTCCAGGTCATCAATTAGCTGCTCCATCCTGGTCACCATATCTGGGGCAACCGGCTTGAAGTGGCGCTTGAACAGGTCATAACGCTGCGGGTCGGTAGCCAGCTCAGCGGCAATGGTAAATAGCTCCCGTTGAAGCTCCCTCAGAATATCCTTGACCCTGGCGTCCTGAGAGAGGGCACGGGCCAAACCCATAGCGGAGACGGCCTCGTCGGTGATCCCGTATGCTTCACTATGAGGATTGTTCTTCGAGACCCGGCCTCCATAGAGCAGGCTGGTCTGTCCCTCATCGCCATATTTGGTGTAAATCTTCTTTCTGTGGGAAGAAGTCATCGTCCGCCCTCCTTGCAGGAGCAAGGCATTCCTGCCCTTAGAAGTTGTCTGAGGGGTACCCCACATTGAAGGGTGAAGCGTATGCTGCGCCCTTCAAAGAAACGCCGAAGGTGGGGAGGGGTGAGGGCAGAAGGGAGGCTAGGGTGCAGTACATTTACAGCCATCCCCTTAACACCTATGCCTGACCTGATATACGGTGTATCGAACATTGTAGCACTGGGAACCTTAGAGCGCTATACTGTAGAGGCGACGAGGGTGAAAGAGCGGAGAAAAGGGCATGACTCCGGAGATACAGGTAATAGGCATCCCCGGTATGCCGGAAATAAAGGTTGGGGACGATCTCGCCAGGCTGATAGTGGAAGCCGCTGAGCGCCACAGTATCCCTATTGAGGAAGGAGACATCCTGGTGGTCACCCAGAAGATAGTCTCCAAGGCCGAAGGTCAGGTGATACAGATGGAGGACATCGAGCCCTCGACCATAGCCCTTCAGTTGTCGGAGGGCACTCACCGGGACCCACGGCACACCGAGGTCATCCTCCGGGAGAGTAAACGCATTGTGCGCATGGACAGAGGCAATATCATCAGCGAGACCCACCACGGCTTTAACTGCGCTAACGCCGGTGTAGACGCTTCCAACGTGCCTGGAGAGGGTACGCTAGCTTTGCTGCCTGTTGACCCCGACGCCTCGGCAGAGGGGATACGCAACGGCATCAAGGAGAGGCTAGGGAAAGACGTAGCGGTCATCATCTCCGACACCTTTGGTCGGCCCTGGCGTGAGGGGGCAGTGAATGTGGCTATAGGAGTGGCTGGCATGAACCCACTCCTGGATTACAGAGGCAGGGAAGATGCCTCCGGCAAGCTTTTACGGAGCACCGTTATTGCTGTAGCCGATGAGCTAGCCGCTACCGCAGAGCTGGTGACCGGTAAGGTCAGGGGCGTGCCCGTGGCATTGATAAGGGGCTACGCCTATGGACCAGCCGACGCTTCAGAGCCCCAAGGAGACCTCCCGAAGGGCGCTAGAGCTCTCATAAGGCCACCAGAGCGGGATATGTTCCGCTAAAAATGCAGAGCCTGGCCTGGGTAGAGAAAGACTGGTCTCATGTACCTGCAGAAGAAGGACACGGGGACTTTGGCAGTCTATAGGGGGACTTTGTCCTGGGGCTCAGGCTGACAGATTAAAAGTCCTCAAGATCGTCCGGGTCTTCTGGGGAAGAGTCCGATGGGTATCGGTCGCCGAGATGGGTGGCAGGCACAGTATCTCGCCAGGGAGCCGTTTCGATATAGTTTTTGAACTCCCGTATTTCACCACATACCTGGCATACGCCACTACTCACCGGGCCAATAGGAGTCTCAATAATCCAGTGGTGGCGGCATGCTGCTTTCTCCGGTTCCTCTCCGGGCTTGGGCATGGAAACTTGCTGTACCATATACTATGTCCTCTTTACTGTGGAAACAGAATTTAGCACAGGGCCTAGAGTTTGTCAAGGATTTAAGAGATGTGTTCAGACAGAGGTGTAAAGCAGGCCGTACCAAAGAGGTTCGCCATGAGTTCGGTGTGGTATCGTCAGGACCGAGAGGTAGTTCTGGTAGTTCTCCGGCCTCACTTACCCGAACCGGAACAGCTTGACAGCCACCGCCGAAGACACCACCAGCCAGCCAGCTAGCATCGCTAGCTCCTGCCAGACCTGCCACAGCCCAAGGCCATCTATTGCCACCCCGCGCATGGCGTCCAGCATAGGCGTCAGGGGTAGCACCTGCACCAGCTCTGGCAGGAAGGCGGGCAGTGATGACGTGGGAAAGAAGGTGCCGGAAAAAAACATCATGGGAATGGCCACGGCGTTGCCCATTCCCGAGGCCGCGCGGGGGCTGTTGGCCCACCCGGAGATGATGAACCCGATGTTGAGAAAGATGGTGTTGGCGAAGGCCACGATGATGAAGACCCAGAGGACGTTGCCATAGATGCTCGCGCCGAATACAAATACCCCCACTCCAATGACCACGGCTGTCTGTACCAGAGTCAGCAATAGATGGGCGAGAACCTCTGAAGCGAAGTAGTTTCTCACCTTTAGCGGGGTAACGAGCATGCGCTTGAGGATCGCCTGGTTCCGGTACATGCTTATCTTCACTGCGATGAAGATGATCGAGTTGGTCATCATGCCCATACCCACTAGCCCAATGAGGAGCACGTCGAAATATTCCACCTTGCGGACTTGCACTTCCCGGGGCACGAGATTCAGAGGCGGCGGAGGGCTGCCGATGAGTCTCAGGTTCTCCTCATCAAGAAAATGCCGGATGGTCTCGATGACCAACTGGTTGCCCACTTCGTTGTTCACATCGTAGTAGATGGTCAGTGACACCGGCTCATCCGGGTGTGTTGAACCGACACCGTCACTATTCCTATTGGGAGAGGCAAGCGGCCTGGACAGCTCCGTCATGCCCCTGGGGATAACCAGCAGGTACTCCAGATCGCCATCCTTGAGGGCTTCCTGCGCCTCGGCCTGGCTGACATACTGGCGATTTATGTTCAAGTAGTCTATCTCGGCCAGCTTGCTTTGGAGTTCCCTGGAGAGCGGGGAGTTGGCGTGGTCTATGATGGCAAGGTCCGCGGAACCGGGCCCGCCGACCTCAAACACACCGAAGACCATCACCAGGATCAACGGGAAGGCCAGGGCCCAGAACAGGGCCTGGCGGTCCCGCACCATGATTTTGAGGTTAGCTACCAGCAACGCCAGCATTCGTCTAGTCTCGCAGCTCTTTTCCCGTCAGCTCCAGGAAAACGTCTTCCAGGGAGGCTGGGACCACCTCCAGATGGGCCAGGGTTATGTCGTGGGCAGCCGCCCATGCTAGCACATGGGCCACGGCTTGGGGAGCATTCCTCACTCGTAGCTGGTAGGAATGGCCGTGGGCAGTCCCGTCCTGGATCGAGCCGAAGGACAGGATGTTATCAGGAGACCTTTGCAGACTCTCGGCCTCATGGGACAACAGCGACCTGGAAGTTATCATCTTGACTGCGTAGGGTGAGGCCAGACCACGTAGGAGGTTCGCAGGCGTGTCCAGGGCCACTATGCGACCCATATCCATGATAGCCACGCGGCTACAAAGAGTCTGAGCCTCCTCCATATAATGCGTAGTCAAGATGACGGTCTTGCCATCGGAGTGAATCTGCTGGATAAGCTGCCACAGGCTCCGGCGTGCCTGTGGGTCAAGCCCTGTGGTGGGCTCGTCCAGGATCACTACCTCTGGGTCGTTCAGCAGGCTGGCGGCCACAGTGAAGCGCTGCTTCTGTCCACCGGACAGCTTCTTCAGTGTGGTCCGGGCCCTGTCCAGCAGACCTACCCTCTTCAGCAACTCCCTGGACGGGATGCGCCGCCTGTAGAAGCTGCCGAAGAGAGTCAAGATTTCGTCAAGGGTGAGATAGTCGAAGTAGGCCGAAGCCTGGATCTGCACCCCTATCCGCTCCTTCACCGCCGCCGGGTTTCGGTGGGTATCTATGCCCAGCACCAGGGTTTGGCCTGTCGTGGGGCGCTGGAGCCCTTCTATAATTTCCAGGGTTGTGGTCTTGCCAGCGCCGTTGGGGCCCAGGATGCCAAAGATTTCGCCACGATGCACCGTAAAGGAGATATCATCCACTGCTGTAAGGGAGCCATACCGCTTGACCAGGCCCTTGACCTCAATCACTTCTTCCATATATCCAAGAGGATTATAACACAGGGCTGTATGCCGCCTCTCACCAGCTTGCGTAAAAAGGCCGTCCGTGTTAACCTTGCTCTGGTTAAGTACCCTTATAGAATAGAGGACCCAGTATCTTGCAAAAGACTTCGTCTCGGTCGCCCCTCTTCTACGGTTGGGTCATCGTTGGGGTGGCCGTCTTCATGGCATTTGTGATGTCTGGCTCTGGCAACGGCTTTGGCATTTTCGTCGTCCCTATGGAGGAGGAGTTCGGGTGGAACCGCTCCATCATCTCCTTAGCCTTCTTTTTCTCTACCCTGGGCAGCGGGCTCTGCCAGCCTTTCCTCGGCCACCTCTACGACAGGTTCGGTGGGCGGAAGATAATTCTGATAAGCCTGGCTATCATGGGTGTATGTACTATCCTCCTGAGTCTGACTTTCAACATCGTCTTCCTTATCCTGATGTACGGGGTTGTGATGGCCATTGTCAGGAATGGGGGTTCAATCACCGCCACAAGCTGGGTGGTCACCAGATGGTTCCGACGAAAGCGTGCCACTGCTCTCGCATTGAGCATGGCAGGGTCCTCGCTGGGAGCGCTGATCCTCGTACCCGCTGCTGCGTACTTTTTGGACGTGACTAGTTGGCGAGTCACCTGGGTTGTCCTGGGCGCCATGATATTGATGCTGGCTCTGCCTGTGGTGTTTTTCTTCCTTAAAGACGACCCCAGAGATATGGGTCTGCTGCCCGATGGCGACCCGGAACCGCCAGCAGACGTGAACCGAGCGTCTTCAGCCCAAACTGTCCGGGGGCCCCTGGAGACAGAACGTTGGAGCGATTCGTTCCGGTCTCGTCCCCTGTGGCAGTTCTCCGGTGCTTACTGGGGGTGCGGTTTCATTACTGGCATGCTCTCCATGCACTTCATCCCCTATGCTGAGGGTGAGGGTTTCTCCAGGTCAATGGCGGCTACCGCCTTTGGTGTTCTGAGCGGCCTCAACGTCGTCGGCCTTCTGGTTACGGGCCTCCTCTCTGACAAGTTCGGCCGGAAGAATGTGCTGGCAAGCGTGTACGCTATGAGAGTCCTGGGCTATGCAGTGCTTCTACTGGCACCTGGGCCCTGGGGTCTGTGGGGGTTCGTCCTGTTATTGGGCTTCTCCTGGTACTCCTCTGCACCCCTGACCGCTTCCCTTACTGCAGATATATATGGCCTTAAAAACCTTGGCGTTCTCAACGGCATCACTTTTATGGCTCACCAGCTAGGGGGCGCTCTTGGCGTCATTCTGGCAGGGGTCATGTACGACCTCACCGGGTCTTATCTGATTCCCTTCGTCATCTCTGGAGCACTCATGGCTGGTTCAAGCCTGGCTGCCTTTTCCGTCCCTGAGAGGAAGTACTCTATCAAGTACCAGGGCCTTCCTGCCTCCGCCGGAACCTACGGTAATTAGTGCTCTATCCGTTAAATCATGCACCATGAAGAGATTTCCACCCCCACTTTACTCCTCCCCCATCAAGGGCTGACAGGGGTGAGGGCCTTCCCACATTATCGTGATGAGCCGCTCCTCTGGCATTGACGGGGTTAGCATCAATCTATACAATGGGAGAGCTTACTGACTCCCCGATGAAGAGAGGTTTATGGCTAGCCTATTTGATATGCATATTCACACTACCAAGGGAAGTAGCGACAGCAGTCTTTCACCAGAAGACATGGTCCTGGAGGCGGAACGACTGGGCTTCTTCGGGCTATGCATTACCGAACATAGTGGGCCCTGGGACCAGCATGAATTTCAACGCTTTGCCTCCCAGCACAACCTTGTGCTCATAAGGGCCATGGAGGTAGAGACCGACATGGGCCATATCCTGGCCTTCGGCCTTGATCGTTACCTGCCGGGAATAGCAAGGGCCCGAGAGCTACGCAAAGCCGTGGATGAGGTCGGCGGATTCATCATTAGCGCGCACCCATTCCGAGGCTTGTACAACCCTCGACCACTAAGTAAGCCCCTCTTGTACAAAGACATGCTGTCTGTACCATCCACCGTGGATGAGGCGGCACAGCACCCGGTTTTCAGCCTGGTGGACGCTGTAGAGGTAGCCAACGGCGGCACCCCCGATAACGAAAACCGCTTCGCCGTGATGGTAGCCCGACACCTCGGCCTTAAAGTCACTGGTGGGAGCGATGCTCACTCTCAACACGGCCTTGGGCGTTGTGTGACCGTTTTCGAGGGCGAGGTAAATAGCGACGAAGAGTTCATGAATGCTCTGCGGAGAGGACGTTTTTATCCTGCCGTTTTAGCCCCAAACAACCGGACCCTCAATGGTGCCTGGGTGCCTGTACCAGAGCCTTTTACAGCCTGCGAGGGCGAGGAGGAAGACACAAACACCGCTCAACCTGGCGGAGAGGAAGGCTCATAGCCGATGGCTGAAAGCTCCTCCAACCCTCGGGGCAAGACTTACGTAGCGCTGGATCTGGAGACCACGGGCCTGAACCCCGACCAGGATACTATCATCGAGGTAGGGGCGGTCAAGTTCCAGGGGCAGCAAGTCCTTGACACTTTCCAGACCCTGGTTAATCCCTACCGGGACCTCTCCGATTTTATACAGCGCCTCACCGGCATAGCCCAGAAGAATGTAGATAGGGCCCCGCCTTTCGGAGCAGTGGCCGGGGAGCTTCGAGACTTCATAGGGCCCCTTCCGGTAGTGGGCCATAATATATCCTTCGACCTGAAGTTCCTTTCCAGCCACGGGTTACAGCTGGACAACGAGGTCTACGATACCTGGGACCTGGCATCTATTCTCATGCCCTATTTCACGGCTTACTCCCTTCCCGGTCTGGCTGTGGAGCTGAGGGCGGTACATACTCGGCCCCATAGAGCCCTGCCAGACGCTCAGGCTACCCACCAGGTCTTCATGAGCCTGCTGGAAAGAGCCAATAGCCTGGATCCAGCAATCGCTGCGTATATTCACCAGTTGGCCTTTCGGGCCAGTTGGCCCCTCTGGCGTCTCTTTGGCGACCTCCCATCCCTCAGGGAGGCACAGGACAAGCCCCTCACTCCCGACCCGTCTCCCCTCAGGGGCAGAGCGGCCACAGGCCGAGGTGAGGAGCTAGTTTCGGGCCTTGGCCTGGACATAGCGGCCCTGGAAAAGCGGCTAGGACGTGCTGACAGAGCCGTGAGGCCCAGGGGGGACACGCACCAGAACGATGAAGAAGAGCTGGCTGGGTATCTGTCCCCTGGAGGTGTGTTCTCACGCACCTTCCCCGATTTTGAACACAGGCCACAGCAGGTGGAGATGATGCGCGCTGTAGCCAGCGCCATCAACAGTGGGGAGCACCTGATAATGGAAGGCGGAACGGGCGTGGGTAAGTCTCTGGCCTACCTGCTGCCCGCCGTCCTCTACTCCCTGAAAAACGGGACCAGGGTGGTGGTATCTACCAACACCATCAACCTCCAGGAGCAACTCATCCGGAAGGACATCCCCGCTCTCATAAATGTCCTGGAAGAGAACGGGATCATATCGGCAGGAGAGTTCAGGGCAGTGCCTCTGAAGGGACGGGCCAATTACCTTTGCCTGCGGCGCTGGAACAACCTGGCCAGGGGGGAGAGCCTGTCCAGTGATGAGGCCCGCCTTTTGAGCAAGACTCTGGTATGGCTTAAGGATACCATAAGTGGGGACAGGGGCGAGATTAATCTGTCAGGCAAGGATGCCCTTACCTGGAGCCGGGTTTCCGCCGGCGAGAAGGGGCAATGCCCTGGTATGCGAGGGCAGGGGGCTTGCTTCCTTCGCACCGCCAGGGAGAGGGCTGAAGGAGCCAACATGATTATCGTCAACCATGCGCTGCTCCTGTCGGACCTGGCCCTGGGAGGAGGGTTACTGCCTGAGTACCAACATCTGATCGTAGATGAGGCCCATCATTTGGAAGAGGAGGCCACACGCCAGCTTGGTTTCCAGGTGTCTCAGAACCGGCTCAACGAGGAGCTAGACGCCCTTGGGCGGTTGCTGGGAGATGTGCGGCTCCTGCTCAGGCCTCGCCCAGAGCCTTCGGCCCCATCTTTATCAAGCGGTTCCGCAGCCTGGAGGCATGTCGAAGGTGGCCCATCCCCATCTGGCATCCAGATGCAGCGCGGGGAAGATCTAGCAGCGGAGCTAGACTCTCGCTGGTCCAGGCGCATAAGGGATAGCTGGGACAGGTTCTGGAGCGTGGCCGAAAACTTCCTGGACAATCACCATGAGGATGGTGGGGACCAGGCACAGCTCAGCATCGCCCGAAGCACCAGGGCGCAACCAGGGTGGTCTGAAGTGGAGATTGCCTGGGAAAACGTGGATGTGGGCTTGAACGATGGAGTACGTCGGGTGGAGAGGCTTCGCCGGTTCCTGGAAACCGTTCCTGTCGGTGGCCCTGTAGACACGGATACCTTGATGGCTGAGCTGTCCACCTGGCAGGAAGGATTGGAGGAGCTACGGGAGCGGCTTAAGACCCTCCTGGCGGCCCCTGCCGACGGCTCGCGTATTGACTGGATAGCCAGGGTTGACGACGCCAGGGGTGACTCCTCGGATGGCAGAGGCAGCCGCTCCCACATAGTCTTACACTCGGCTCCACTGGACGTTGGGCCAGAGCTGAATGCACGCCTGTACTCCAGGAAAAGCTCAGTAATCCTCACCAGCGCCACCCTGGCTACCCAGGCCAGCCCTGAGCCCAGCCGAAAGGCCCATCCCGAGGAGCCTGCCCCAGACCTGTCTACAGGTAGCAGAAAGGGCAGCTTCGACTACATCCGAGAGCGTATAGGGCTGGCTGAGAGCAAAGAGTTGCTGGTGGGGTCGCCTTTCAACTACAGACGGGCAGCCCTTCTGCTCATACCCGACGACATGCCCACGCCTGATGCCTGGGGCTACCAGGAGGCTATGGAGAATGTCCTCGTAGGGCTGGGCAAAACCTTAAAGGGTCATACCCTTGTGCTGTTTACTTCCCATTCGGCCCTAAGGGGCGCAGCGCGAGCCATTCGAGGCTCCCTGGAGGCAGAAGGCATCCGTGTGCTTGCCCAGGGCGTAGATGGCTCACCGAGGCAGATACTCCAGAGCTTCAGCGAGAACTCTATGGGTGTGATTCTGGGCACCAGCAGCTTCTGGGAAGGAGTGGATGTGTCAGGAGGCGTCCTGAAGGCGCTGGTCCTGGCGAGGCTACCCTTCCACGTGCCCACCGAGCCCATCTTTTCTGCCCGGTCCGCCCAGTACGAGGACGCTTTCCACCGGTACGCTGTTCCCCAGGCTGTGCTGCGCTTCCGCCAGGGCATAGGGAGGCTAATCCGTAGCAGCCAGGACAGAGGAGCCATCGTGGTCCTGGACAGGCGCATCATCGCCAGGCCCTACGGCAAAGCCTTCATCAACTCTATCCCTCCCTGTACCGTCAAGTGGGGACCCATGACTGCCATCCCAGGCCATGCAGCCGATTGGGTAGGGTCTGGCCTGCCCTGAGGCGTGGGTGAGAGCTATACTGACGTCACATCTTACCGTTTCTCAGCCTCTCGATCTGGCCG
>CAYWGG010000016.1:20365-22752 GCA_964457285.1 uncultured Dehalococcoidia bacterium | reverse complement strand
AGATCATGCCTAGTCTCGTGGGCTCGGAGATGTGTATAAGAGACAGGCAGGTGATAAGCGTCTCTGAGGGACTGGAGCAGGTAGTTGGCATTCAGGACGGCGTTGGCGCTGACCTCTGGCAGGCCCCTATCGCCCATGCTGCGTATGTAGCAGTAGGCCCTCACCAGCACCCCGAAGTTGCCGTGGAAAGCGCATACCTTGCCGATGCTCTTTTCTGGAGCAGACAGGGAGAAGGTCTCGCCCTCAGCTCCAGCCCCTACCATACCTCCCTCTGTCTCCCCCCCAGTAGGGGGGAGTAGGAGGGTGGTTGTTCGACTTACTACCGGCGAGGGCAGGTATGGCAGCAGCGTCTCGTTGACACAGACAGGCCCAGCGCCAGGGCCACCCCCACCGTGAGGGGTGGTGAAGGTCTTGTGAAGGTTGAGGTGTACCACATCGAAACCCAGGTGGGCCAGCTTCGCCCTCCCCAGGAGGGCGTTCATGTTAGCGCCATCGCCGTACACCAGCCCACCGGCCCGGTGCACCGTCTCGCAAAGCTCCACGATGTTGGTGTCAAAGAGGCCCAGGGTATTGGGCTGGGTAATCATCACTCCGGCCAGCTCCGAGTTAGCCACGTCTTTGAGAGCCTCCAGGTCCATGTTGCCCCTTGAGTCCGAGGCTACGGTCACCACCTGAAATCCTGCCATAGCCGCCGAGGCGGGGTTAGTGCCGTGGGCGCTGTCGGGTATGGCAACTTTTGTGCGCTGCGTGTCGCCCCGCTCCCTGTGGTAAGCCAGGACCATGAGCATACCGGAGAATTCTCCCTGTGCCCCAGCCAGGGGAGCGAGGCTGGTGCCCTTCATGCCCGTAATCTCCGCCAGGTATCCCTGGAGGTCGTACATCAGCTTCAACGCCCCCTGGGCTGTGCTCTGGGGCTGGAGAGGATGGATGGCCGAGAGCCTTGGCAGAGCGGCCATCTCATCGTTCACCTTGGGGTTATACTTCATGGTGCAGCTTCCCAGGGGGTAAAAGTTGGTGTCTATGGAGAAGTTGAGGTGACTCAGGAGGGTGAAATAGCGCACCACCTCCGGCTCCGTCAGCTCTGGAAGCCTCAGGCCGTCCCGCAGGATGCGCTTCTCGGGGAGCGCCTGGACGGGCACGTCCAACTCCGGCAGTGTGGCTCCAACCCTTCCAGGTACGCTCCGCTCCATCAGCGTGCGTCTGTCAATGTTGCGCTGGCTGTTCACGTTTTGATTCCCCTTCGAGGATTAGCGTCTTCCTACAGCGATATGTCTGATAGCTCCTGTGCATCTCGGATGTAATTGGCGGTGTCTCGAACGTCCTGTTGCAACGCATCTTCCGGCTCACACATGCCGTCGTAGAAGCAACGGCCGTGTAAAAATCTAGCGCGAATGGAATAAGGGCCTAGCAGGCGTTGTTCTATTTGTGGGTCTCGGCGTCCTAATATGCGTAGCCCCTGGTCAGTCTGGCCAGAGGTGCGAGGTTCCCGACCTGTTCGTGTCAAAATTAGTGCATCAGTAGCCCTTTTAGTTGCTCCCCAGGCTTTCTCGGCTGCGTTGCGGAGTTTGCCGCGTTGCAGTTCCTCTATTGCATCAGCATAGAGTACCCAGGCATCTTCAAACAGAGCTGTAACTAGTGGTGTGTCTACCATCCGGAATCTACTCCTGGTTTCAATCTCATTTCAAGGATCGGCGTCTTTCTTGCACGTCCTGTGAGGGGTGCGGGGCATCATATCTCCTGGGCTAGCTCAACTAGCTGGACTACAAGGGGTAGATTGAGCTGAACATGGCTTATATTCAGTCGAGCCTCATGAAACCCTTCCACATGCAGAAACCAGGCTGCGTTCCAGCCGTTCAGCACCTCAGGCCTGCTGAGCCTTTCAGAAAGGGTCCTTACAGCATTAAAGAGCAAAGTAGTTGTCCATCTCCCCTTCTCCTGCACCTCCAGCCATTCCGGAAGACCAAAGCGTCGGGCCAGGTCTTTCACCGTCTCCTCAGCCGCCTTGTAGAGCTTCTCGCTGGCCTGTACTGCATCGTTGCGGTCTATATAGGCCCTTCCCTCTTCAAGGAACCGCCGAGGACTTAATCCGTCATTCACACTGACCACTTTCAACCTTCCTTTAGCTTTCAAATAGAGGCGTACTCGGAGAGCGCCGATGCCAGGGCCTCTATCTCCTCACGGGTGTTCATCTCGGTGACGCAGAGGAGCATACCGTCAGGCACCAGGTCGCTTACGTCCAGGCCGCCGATGATGCCCCTCTCCAGCAGCCTGCGGTTTACCTCCTTTGGAGGAACGGGACACCGTACCGTGAACTCGTGGAAGAAGGCCTCCTTCTCCAGGGGGAAGGAGAAGCCGGGTATCTGGCCTATCAGAGAGGCGGCGTAGTG
>CAYWGG010000016.1:0-20265 GCA_964457285.1 uncultured Dehalococcoidia bacterium | reverse complement strand
TCTCCAGGGGGAAGGAGAAGCCGGGTATCTGGCCTATCAGAGAGGCGGCGTAGTGAGCCTTGTGATAGCAAAGCTCGGCCACCTTCCTGAGCCCCTGCTTGCCGAGGGCCGCCAGGTACACCGTAGCGGCCAGGGTCATGAGGGCCTGGTTGGTACAGATATTGCTGGTGGCCCGCTCCCGCCGTATGTGCTGCTCTCTGGTGCTGAGGGTAAGGACGTATCCGGGGCGGCCCTGGCTGTCCACCGTCTTGCCTGCTATCCTCCCCGGCATCTGCCGCACGTACCTCATCCGGGAGGCGAGGAGCCCTACGTAGGGCCCGCCGAAGCTCAAGGAGATGCCCAGGGGCTGGCCCTCGCCCGTTACGATGTCTGCGCCGTACTCCCCCGGCGGCTTGAAAAGGCCCATAGCTATGGGATTTGTGGAGACCACCAGGAGCGCGCCCGCCTCGTGGGCCATTCGCTCCAGGGAAGCCAGGTCCTCCAGATAGCCAAAGAAGTTTGGATACTGGAGGATGAGGCAGGCTGAGTCATCTGGCATCTGTAGGGGCGTACGGCCATACGCCCCTACGGTATTCATTTCAATGCCCTGGGGCCGGGTGTAGGTTGTTATTACCTGGCGGTAGGTTGGGGAGACGGTGTCAAGGACAGCTACGCGTCCCCTGCCCGTGATCCGACAGGACATGAGGGCCGCCTCTGCCAGGGCGGACGCCCCGTCATACATCCCGGCGTCTGCCACCTCCATGCCCATCAAGTCGCAGATCATCGTCTGGAAATCGTAGGTGGCCTGGAGAGTACCCTGGCTGACCTCGGCCTGATAGGGAGTGTAAGCCGTGAGGAACTCACCCCGGCTGATGATGGAGCGGACTACACTGGGAATGAAGTGGTTGTAGGCCCCGGCTCCCAGGAAGGAGATGCACTCCTTCAGCGTGCGGTTCTTGGCCGCCAGAGACTCAAGCTCGCGTCTCAACTCCATCTCAGACAGAGGTGAAGGAAGGTTGAGGGGCGGGTTGCGGTACTTCTCGGGGATGTCGGTAAAAAGCTCATCTACCGTCTCTATACCAAGGACACGAAGCATTTCCCTGCGGTCTTCTTCGGTGTTGGGTATATAGTGGGACCGGTAACCCGAGGCGTTATCTGAGTCGTGTATCATTGACATGCCTCTTGCTCTGACCAGACGTGGAGTTAGTGGGACGTCTCCCTGAGGTATGCCTCATACTGCTCCGCCGTGAGGAGGTTGTCTAGCTCCGAGAGGTCCTGGATTTCGACGCGCAGGAGCCAACCTCTGCCGTATGGGTCCTCGTTTACCACCTCTGGATGGTCAATCACATCCGGATTGACCTCCACGACTTCACCACTGATGGGAGAGTAGACGTCCGATACCGCCTTTACCGATTCCACCTCTCCCAGCTTGGCGGACTGCCTCAGGCGAGTCCCTACCCTTGGGAGGTCGAGGTAGACCACGTCTCCTAGCTGGTCCTGGGCGAAGTGAGTGATGCCAACCAGACCTCTGGAGCCCTCTTCAACTTTAATCCATTCGTGCTCTCTTGAGTACTTTCTGTCTGTAGGGTTCATGCAGTTACGTCCAAGTGTGGGATTGTATTGTCGAAGCACATCAGCGTGGGGTAAGAAAACCGGTTTTGAGACCGACTCTACCCCCTGCGTCTGGAATAAAAGGGTAAAGACACTACATCCGCCTCGGCGAGGTTGCCACGTATGTCAACCTGTAGCGCCTGCCCTGGGCTGGCGAACTCCATCAAAACATAGCCCATAGCAATATTTCTGTCAAGGCTAGGGGAGTATGTCCCACTGGTCACTTTTCCCACTGACCGATGGGGTGCGTCGGGAGGACTGGATGCGGCATCAACGATGGGGTAGCCCCTCCTGGCGATGCTCCGACCCTGGACTGCCAGGCCCACCAATCGCCTTCTAAGGCCGGCCTCTCTCTGGCGGCGTAGCGCCTCTACCCCCACGAACTCTTTCTCCAGCCGGACGAAACGCTCCAGGCCAGCTTCCAGGGGAGTGGTGGAGGCGTCTATGTCGTTCCCGTGGAGGGCCAGGCCGGCCTCCAGGCGCAACACATCCCTGGCACCCAACCCACAGGGCACAGCGCCCTCACCCGTAAGGGCCTCCCACACGTGTGGTGCGTCCTGTGCCGATACTATCAGCTCGAAGCCATCCTCTCCGGTATACCCTGTCCGGCTGATGAGGGCGAGCTTAGAAGCCACGTTCCCTTTGATGGCAGAAAAGGGACGTATATTAGCTGGCGCTACGTCGCAGAGCCGGTCCATGACCGCCGAGCTTGACGGGCCCTGGAGTGCGAGCATGGCTGTGGCCTCGGTCCCATCTTCGATAGAGGTGCCAGGGAACTTCTCCTGGGCCCAGCGGCGAAGCCAGGGGAGCACATGCTGCCGGTTGGCAGCGTTGCACACCAGGAGGTAGTAAGAGGCTGGGATGAGGCCAGGTAGGTCACTCCCATGCTGCTCCCCACTGCCCCCCAGCTTGTAAAAGACGGTATCGTCTATTACGCCCCCCTCTTCGTTGCACAGCATGGCGTAGCGCGCTCCTCCCTGCCGCAGGTCTGAAGCTCTAGCAGTAAGAACCCAGTCCATGAGCAGGTGGTCCCGGGGGCCTGAGATATACAGCCTGCCCATGTGGGACACATCGAAGAGCCCGGCCCTGGAGCGCACAGCCCTGGTCTCGGCCAGGATGCCGCTGTACTGGATGGGCATCTCCCATCCCGCGAAGGGCACTATCCGCGCCTTCAGGTCTGTGTGGGTCTGGTAGAGGGGTGTACGCTTGAGGAATTGGGCCAACGGTATCACCCCATAGCTACAATCTGGACCTGGTGGTGTTTCTGGTACGCCTCTTCCACTATGCTCTCTAGCTGCTCAGCAGTACGAGGATCAATCCACGCCTCACCACACTGAGAGCATACGGTGGCTGGCACGTTGCGCACTACCACAATACCAAAACCCAGATCAACTGTATGGGTAGTTCTACCAGGTGCCTTATACCCGCCACAGAGAGGACAACGACTCACTGTACTTTCTGTACTCATGGCCCTCTCCTTCTGGTTCGGTAATCTGGCTCAAAATGTTCCAGGTCAGGCTCATAGGCAGTAATGATATAAGCCCATCGGTTCTCAGCATCAAAAGCGGCAACCACATGCAAAGGCCTTTCTCCATTCCGGCCCAAAAACAAAGTACTGGGGTAGGGAGTGTCCTCAGGATAATCCTCAATGCGTACACCGGAGGCCAGTACCTCTAACACAGTACTCTGTCTGATGCGCCTTTCGGTTAACCTCTGGAGAACGTGCTGAGCCACTCGAAACGCCCGGAGGATAAGGCCTCCCGCAGGCCAACTTCATCGAGAATCTCATCCGACGCCAAGTCTCTTCTACTCTAATAGACTGGCTGTCATAGAGCAACCCCTATCCATCGTCGGCACTGACCTGAGCGCGGGCGCCGTCGCCGTGGATGGCGGTGGCTGCGTCGAGCCCGTAGTTTATGGCGTAGAGGCGTGCGTAGGTCCCGTTGCGCTCCAGAAGCTCCTGGTGCTTGCCCACCTCTACTACCCGCCCTTTGTCCAGCACCACGATCTTGTCGGCGTTGCGGATGGTCGAGAGGCGGTGGGCGATGACGATAGAGGTGCGCCCCATGAGGATGCGCCTGAGGGCGTTCTGGATGAGTATCTCGGTGTGGGTGTCAATGTTGGCGGTGGCCTCGTCCAGGATGAGGATGCGGGGGTTGCCCACGATGGCCCTGGCGAAGCTGATGAGCTGGCGCTGCCCCACGCTGAGGTTGGTGCCCCGCTCTGCCAGCTCGGTGTCGTAGCCCTTCTCCAGGGCCACGATGAAGTCATGGGCCCCAACCGCCCTGGCGGCAGCCACCACGGCTTCGTCGCTGGCTTCCTCATGGGAGTATCGTATATTCTCCTTCACGGTGCCCGAGAACAGGTAGGGCTCCTGGAGGACCATGCTCATCTGCCCCACCAGGGAGCTACGGGTCACTTCCCTGATGTCGTAGCCGTCCACCGTTATCCTGCCCTCGGTGACGTCGGCGAAGCGGGAAAGGAGGGTCACAAAGGTGCTCTTGCCTGCCCCCGTGGGGCCCACCAGGGCTACCGTCTCCCCTGGGTTGAAGTGCAGATTGACGTTCTTGAGGACATCTGTGTCCGGGACGTACTGGAAGCCGACCCCCTCGTACCGGACCTCGCCCCGGATGGGCGGCATCTGAACGGCCTCAGGGGCATCTTTCACCTCGGGCCTGAGGTCAATGAGCTCGAAAATCCGCACGCCCGAGGCCATTGCCCGCTGAAGCTGGCTGTACTGCATGGTCAGGTTGCGGATGGGCTCGAAGAAGCGCTGTATCCACATGGCGAAGGCCACCAGCACGCCCCACTCCAGGTCCCCTCCCAGCGCCAGAGAGCCTCCCATGACCACCACGACCCCCATAGCGAAGCCGATCAATATCTCTACCATAGGCTGAAGGCCGCCGGAGAAGCGACTGGCCTGGAGGTTGGCGTCCAGGTGCTCGTAGTTCAGCTCCTGGAAGTGCTTCAGGTTCTCTTCCTGGCGGTTAAGGCTCTCCACCACCCGCACGCCAGTTATGTTCTGGTTGTACTCGCCGTTGACCATGGCGATGGCCCTTCTTATGCGCATGAAGGAGCGCTTGGCGAACCGCTGCCAGTAGCTCAGGGTGCCGAAGAGCAGTGGAATGATACTCATGCTGACCAGGGCAAGGCGCCAGTCCACTATCAGCATGAGGACCACGATACCCGCCAGGCTCAAGGCGTCAGCTATACTGTGCACAAGAAGCTCGAAAGTCTCCTCGAGCTGAATGACATCACTCTGGGCCCTGGACATTATTCGTCCCACCGCCGTGCGGTGGAAGAAGGCTGGGGAGAGGTCCTGGATATGATTGAACATGTGGGTGCGAAGGCCGTATAGGATACCCTGCGCCACCCTTGGCATGTATACATACTGGACATACATAGCCCCGAAGTATACCAGGGTTACGACGAGAAATGCCAGGCCAATTATATGTAAACGCCACAGCTCTCCCTGGTTGATGGCCCAGTTGATGCCTAACATCATAAGGAGGGGCATGGTCACGTTGCACACGGTGTAGATGAGGACAGCGGCAATGCTTATGATGACCTCTTTTTTGTAGGGGCGCAAATAGGGAGCCACGCGCATGACTACCTTGTGGTCGTAGGCTCTGCCTACTACACCTTCGTCTGTGAGATTGTCCAGGGTGGGGCTGTTCATGCCACCGGCAGTCAGGCCACGCATGTTGCCCAACATACCGCCAAAGCCGCCCCCGAATCCTCCACCACCGCGCATCTAGCTGTTACCTCCGTCGTCTCCAGCTATGCCCTGAGCCTGACGAAGGGGAAGGGTCGCATCTAGCATCAGCGCCTCCTGGGGCCGTAGCTGTAGATCATATATCTGCCGATAAATTCCCTCTCGGGCGATTAAACTGTGGTGGGTGCCCTGCTCCACGACCTCTCCGTCCTTCAGCACAAGGATGAGGTCAGCCTCTCGCACCGTGCTCAAGCGGTGGGCGATAACGAAGGTGGTGCGGCCCCTCATCACCTGAATCATAGCCTTGTGAATCAGCCGTTCTGTCTCCACGTCCACGCTGGAGGTCGAGTCATCCAGGATAAGGATGGGTGGATTTATCAGGATGGTGCGGGCTATGGAGAGGCGCTGTCTCTGGCCCCCTGAGAGGGTCACTCCCCGTTCCCCCACCCAGGTATCGTACCCCTGGGGAAGGCTCATGATATGGTCGTGAAGCTGGGCTACTTTGGCTGCCTGGACAACTTCCTCAAAGGAGGCGTTCACTGCACCGTAGGCTATATTCTGCTTTATGGTGGCACCGAAAAGAAAGACATCCTGCTGTACTATCCCCACGTTCCGCCGCAGGGATGCCAGGGTGAAATCTCGGATGTCCATTCCATCTACGGTAACCTGCCCTTGAGTGACGTCATAAAAGCGCGGTATCAGATTGACGACAGTGCTCTTTCCGCTTCCCGGGGCCCCCAGGAGCGCTATCACCGAGCCAGGGGGTACGGATATGTCCACATGCTTGAGGGAGGGCGCTTGATGGTCGTAGGAGAAAGAAACGTCGTTAAAGCGGACATGTCCCTTAACCCTGCCCATATCTCCGGCATCGGGTTTCTCCTCCACAGGCGAATGAGCGTCCAGCACGTCAAAGAGCCTCTGCCCCGAGGATATGGCCCGGGAGAAGGTGTTGATGATGAAGGCCATCATGCGGATAGGGAAGGTGAGTTGGTTCATGTAAAGGAGGAATTTGGTCAAGTCTCCTGGGGTCAACTGCCCCTTTATGACCTCCCATCCCCCGTACCAGATTATGAGGCCCAGGGCCAGGGTGAAGTAGAGGGTTATCCAGGCGCCGTTGGTCCCTTGCAACGTTTCAGACTTGACGTACTCCTCGCGCAGCTCCTGAGCCTTCCTATCGAACTTCTTCTTCTCGTGCTCCTCTGCGGCAAAGGCCTTCACCACGTGGATACCTGAGAGGTTCTCCTGAAGGATGGTGACAAGCTGCCCCATGACCTCCTGAACGTGCAGCCACATGGGCCGCAACTGCCCCATCACCATCGTGGAGCGGGCCACCAGGAAGGGTACGAATACCAGGCTTATCAGGGCCAGCTCCCAGTTCAGGTACGCCAGTATGATCACGATGGCTATTATCCTGACTACCACCTCAAGGGAGCGGATCAGCCCCATGTTGATGTAACGACGTACCGCCTCTATGTCGGCGGTGGCCTTGGACATGAGGTTGCCGGTATGCTCTTTATCGTGGAAGGCGAAGCTGAGGTGCTGGAGCTTATCGTACAGGCCGTTGCGCAGGTCGAAGGATACCTTCTGAGAGAGGGAATCCGTGGTGTAGGTGCGGGCGAAATCGAAGATGCCCCGCATAAAGCTCGCCCCAAGAAGGGCCAGGGCCATCCAGATGAGGGTACTACGCTCCACATCCGACACGTGAATCTGCCCGCCCTCTAAGGTGACGATCTTATCAACGGTCTCGCCCAGGATGTGGGGTATGAGGAGGGAGAAGCCTACGGCGGCGAAGAAGCCTATGTATGCCAGGATAAGGCGCGTTCGGTACCGCCAGGCCATGCCCGTGAGTCTTAAAAGTATCTCCATCTATATGAACACGACCATCTACTAAAAAATAAGAGCGCACCCCCAGAGCCAGGAAAGCCTCGGCTCATTGGAGTGGCAATTCCAACGATCGAACCACCGAATTATAACACAAGCTCACTTTAATCCCATATCAATTTTGATGCTCAGTTATCATGCTGTCAAGGCATATTGTTTGATATACAATATCCATACAATAATGACGAGAAACATGGTAGTCAGTTGACCCAGGCTGGGCCATGTCTTACCATGAGATAGAGATGAGATGAGTGGGAGGTGCTCAGCCATGAAGATGTACATAGGAGGCCGGTGGGCAGATAAGTCCAGGAAGGTCCCTGTCATCAATCCCTATGATGGGTCGGAGATAGATACGGTGCCCAGAGGGGACGCCGGGGATGTGGATGCCGCCGTCACCAGCGCTGTAGCCGGGGCGGCAGTGATGTCCAACATATCTGCCTATGAGCGGTATACCATCCTGCGAAAGGCTGCGGACATGCTCGCCCAGCGGCAGGAGGAGTTTGCCAGGACCATCACCCAGGAGGAGGGCAAGACCCTGGCGGAGGCCCGGGCTGAGGTCGGGCGGGGAATCCAGACCATGACCCTCTCGGCGGAGGAGTCCAAGCGTATCCACGGGGAAACGGTGCCTCTGGACGCCGCTCCAGGGCTGAGCAGTCGGGTGTTTGGCTTTACGGTGCGGGTGCCCTGCGGAGTGGTGGCAGCCATCAGCCCGTTCAACTTCCCCCTCAACCTGGTGTGCCACAAGGTAGGGCCCGCCCTGGCCGCAGGCAACTCGGTCATCATCAAGCCCGCCAGCAACACGCCCCTTACCGCACTCAAGCTGACAGAGGTGCTCCTTGAGGCTGGCCTGCCGCCAGAGGCCATCCAGTGTGTCACCGGGCCAGGAGGCGAGATCGGGGACGCCCTGTGCTCCGACCGGAGGGTACGCAAGATCACCTTTACCGGCAGCCGAGATGTGGGCGAGCACATCTGCCATGTTGCCGGGCTGAAGAAGGTAACTATGGAGCTGGGCTCCAACTGCCCCTTGATCGTTATGCCCGACGCCGACCTGGAAAAGGTGGCCCAGGTTACCGTAATCAGCGGTTACGGCAACGCCGGGCAGGTCTGCATCTCCACCCAGCGGGTGCTAGTGGATGGGAAGGTCTATGGCGAGTACCTGGATGTCCTCAAGCCCAAGGTAGAAGGCATCAAGACGGGCAACGGGCTGGAGCCGGGGGTGCAGATGGGCCCCATGATCCGCGAATCAGATGCCATCCGCGTCGGCGACTGGATAAGGGAGGCCCTGGAGGGCGGAGCGAGACTGGTCACTGGCGGTGACCGCTCCGGTACGATGCACGCCCCCACCGTGGTGGCCGACGTCAAACCGGAGATGAAAATATCCTGCGAGGAGCTTTTCGGCCCTGCCGTGGCCGTAACCCGATTCGACACCGTAGAGGAGGCCATCGCCCTCGCGAACGACTCCATATATGGGCTCAGCGCGGCCCTGTTCACCAATAACCTGGACTGGGCTATGCGGTTCGTGCGGGAGGTCCATTCGGGCAACCTGATGATCAACGCTGGCCCCAACTTCCGTGCCGACCTCATGCCCTATGGCGGGCTAAAAGATAGTGGGATGGGCAAAGAGGGGCCTCACTACGCCGTACAGGAGATGACGGAGCTAAAGATGGTGGCCTTCCACTAGCGGCGTGGTTGACCGACTACGGCTCCGGTGCTATTATGGCTCCATAATAAAACCGAAGGAGCGGGGACGATGACAAACCTGTCTATCAAGAAGGTCCCTGAAGAGCTGGCGGAGAGGCTGCGGGAGCGGGCCAGGCGGCACCATCGCTCTCTCCAGGGGGAGCTTCTGTCCATCCTGGAGGAGGCTCTGGCCCCACGAAAGCTGACTCTGGAGGAGTTCGTCCAGCGCGTCAAGGAAAGAGGCGTTAGGACCGGCGATGAATCTACGGCCTGGATCCGGGAGCTGAGGGATGCCCGCTAAAGTGGTGGATGCCTCCGTCCTGGGTGCTGTGGCATTCCAGGAGCCCAGGTTTGCTGAGGCGGTGGCCCTGCTTCAGGGAATGGAGCTTTACGCTCCCACTCTCCTGGCATATGAGCTGGCCAGCATCGCCAGAAAGAAGGCTCTGCTGTATCCACCTTCTGCCCAGGAACTGGCAGATGACCTGGAAGACGCCCTGGCCATGGACATCCGGTGGGTAGAAGCGGACCACAAGGCCGTCCTTCGGCTGGCCCTGGAGACAGATCTCACCACCTACGACGCCAGCTACCTCTACGTGTCCCGAACACTGAATGTGCCTCTGCTGACCTTTGATGCACAGTTGTACTCGGCCAGCCAGAGCCGTGGACGGTAGAAAGGAAAACTTACTGCACCCTAAAGGGCCTCACCCTTATGAAGATTAACAAATTAATCCTGTAACCCGAGAACGTAGGGGCAGACCTACGTGTCTGCCCTGGGCGCACACATAGGTGCGCCCCTACTTATCACCCTTCAAGGGATGCACCATGAGCAACGGACGTACTGCTTCGTTTCAAGATAACTCGGCCCACGGGGAAGATGCCTTTCTAATCAGAGAGCTAAGTGACACCTCCTCCCTGGATGCCATCCTGGACGGGGTCACCGGTTGCGAGGGAGGGTACGCCAGCGGGTTCACCTCACAAATACTCCAGGATGCCCGGATCGAGAGCCTCAGCGATCTGGTTGACGCCCTTGAGCTGGCCAACAGCACCCTCTACCAGAGCGGGAGGGGACGTAATCTTCTGACCACCATCGCTGTCGTGCTAAAGATTGGGGAGGAGTTGCACATCATAAACGCGGGCGATAGCCCTGCGTACCTGATGCGTGGTGGAGAGGCACTTGAGCTTACCACCATCGTCAAGTCGAGCCTGTTGCCCAGCATGGTCAGTGGCGCAGTTGGCCTCCATCAGAGGTTGGCGTACTCGTACAAAAAGATAGACCTCCAGCCCCAGGACAGACTCGTCCTGGCCACCGACGGGCTGATCAACAACGTATTCCCCGAAGAGATGGCCGAGATCGTTAAGGGTGCCTCTTCCCCTGATGAGGCCGTGTCGGCCCTGAGCGCCCTGGTTAGCGAGAAGCGACGCCTGCATATAGGCCGGCAGGACTCCTATGGCACCTTCAGGGAGGACGACCGGACCGCTATATTCCGCTACCTGGAATAAGAGCGAATCTGAAAATATACCGCACGAGGTCATTTGTTGAATGGGCCCCAAAGAGGCTATAATGGGTCCCCAAAACCCTTGACTGATGAAAAGCAGGTTCTTAAACTTTACTATGTGGGCGTCGTCCGTGCGTGACCATATCATATTGTTGATGTGGTGAGGGTTGGAGTTGCCCACCCAATACCGAGGCAACCAGCAGGCTAGGATAATCACAGTGGCGGGCCTGCTTCAGGTACAACTCAGGGAGTAGATAAAAGGGACCTATGCAGCGTAATCAAGGCCTGACCAGGACTGAAGACCAGATCGGACGGCTGCTGGTAGAGGGCGGCTTCGTCACCCAGGAGAACCTGGATGATGCTGTCAGGACCGCTCGGCAGGACGGTATTACACTGCGTAATGCCCTGGTATCAAAAGGATACATCGCTGACGAGACCTACAGCACCTTCCTTAGTATCCAGACGCGAGTGCCTCTGGTAGACCTGAGGCAAGTAAGCGTTTCTGAGGATGCTGTGCGGCTGGTGCCCGAAGATGTGGCGCGCCAGTACAATGTGCTTCCCCTGATGGTAGAAGGCGACAGCCTGCGGGTAGCCATGGACGACCCCCAGGATATGGATGCCATCAACACCTTGACCACTATCACAGGACGCCGCATCAGGCCGCGGTTACCAACCCAGGGCAGCGTTGAAAGCCTGCTCGGCCAGTATTACAGGACTACACCCCGCATGGTGCAACAGCTCGAGACCATCCTCGGCGGCGGGCCTGCTGAGCCTGGAGCACGGGGCCAGCCACAGCCCAGGGCAGTGCCAGCAACAGTCGCTGCACCTGAACCCCTCCTGGCGCCAGAGGAGGTATCCAGAGCGCCGGTTGTCCAGGCGCTGGATATGATCATAAGGCAGGCGGTGAAGGACAGGGCTTCGGATATTCACATCGAGCCCAGGGAAGATAACGTACAAATCCGGTATCGGATTGATGGAGTCCTGCACAAAGCTGCCGACTTGCCCAAGGGTGTACAGTCGGCCCTGGTGTCCAGGGTAAAAGTGCTGGCCAGAATGGATATAGCTGAGCGCCGCAAGCCCCAGGACGGCCACTTTAATATGAAGCTAGATAGCCAGGACGTGGACTTTCGAGTGGCGTGTATCGAGACAGCCCACGGCGAAAAGGTGGTGGTGCGAATCCTGAACAAGAGCAGCACGATCTTCTCCCTTAGCGACCTGGGTTTTCAGCCTAACACCCTTCAGGTCTACAATCGGCTGTTGGAAGCCCCCTGGGGTATGGTGCTGGTAAGTGGCCCAACGGGCTCCGGCAAAACCACCTCCCTCTATGCCTCCCTGCTGCGACTGGATGCCGCAGTCCAAAACATAATGACCATAGAGGACCCTATCGAGTACCACTTCGGGGGCATCAACCAGACCCAGGTCAACGAACAGGCAGGCCTCACCTTCGCCAGTGGTCTGCGTGGGATCATGCGCCTGGACCCAGACATCATTCTGGTGGGCGAGATCCGCGACCGGGAGACCGCCGTGGTAGCCACCCAGTCCGCACTCACAGGCCACCTGGTCCTCACTTCCATCCACGCCAACGACGCCGCCGCAGCCATCACCAGGCTGATAGACCTGGGAGTTGAGCCTTTCCTGGTGACCTCGGCAGTCATCGGGAGTGTGGCCCAGAGGTTGGTCCGCAAGCTGTGTTCCTACTGCAAGATGCCCGCCGCTGTAACTCCTGCGGAAGTCTCCGCCTATCAGATGGAGATGAACGAGCTAGTCACCCAGTTTTATGCGGGCCGAGGCTGCAACATGTGCTCCCGCTCTGGTTATTCTGGGAGGGTTGGCGTATTTGAGGTCATGATCATGAACGATAACATCCGGGCCATGATCAACCGGAATGCCCCAGCCTCCGAGATAAGGGCCGAAGCCATACGAAGTGGCATGCTGACCATGCGGCGTGACGGAATGCTTAAAGCTAAAGACGGTGTTACTACCCCCCGTGAGGTCATACGCAACGTCTTCACCCTCGGCTAGCGGGTGTTTGATAACTCATCTACTACTGCACCCTTCAAAGTAGTGTATCTGTCAGACGCGCCCTAGCACGGCAAGTCTCTCCCTCGTGCACCTCTTCAAGTCCTTCTGCCTGGTCGCACCAGCGTGCTCATTCTCTTTCCGAAAAGGATCACCCCATGTCCTACTCTTATGGCGAAGTTATAGAGTATAATTTTAGTTGAATGACATCAGGGCAATAGGCATGTTAATCGAATATAGAGCCTATGATAGGACTGGGAACAGGATAAGCGGTACTCTGGAGGCCGATTCAGAGCAGCTCGCTGAAAATATGCTCTGGCAATCTGACCTGATAGTTACCCACGTCCGCAGAGTCCGCAGGCTTCCGGCCCTATATACCCTCTTCCCCTCTCTCCTTGGTGCCAAAGAACGCGAGGTCATCTCCCTTGTTCGGCAACTGGCCACTCTGTTAGATTCAGGCCTGCCCCTGCTCCTCTCCCTTCAGGCCCTCAGCCACGAGAGAATGCATCCCTTGATAAGAGACGCTCTTAGAAGTCTCACTGAGTTCATCAGCGAAGGAGGTGAATTCTCCGAAGGTATATCCAGACACCCCGCTATCTTCCCTGCCATTTTTGTGAGGCTAGCTCGTATTGGGGAGCAGACGGGCGAACTCAGCGAGGTGCTGCGCAGAGGGGCTGACCATCTGGAAAGCCAGTCTGCCCTCAAAGGCAAACTGCGCTCTACCATGACCTATCCTGCTATAGTTGCTGTAACTGCGGGTATATCCGTCTATATTCTGCTTAACTTTTCCATCCCTATGCTATCGGGCCTTCTCGAGGAGTTTGGTGCAGACCTCCCGCTCATCACCCGTATGATAATGGCTGTGAGCGACTTCGCTCGTGCTGCTGGTTTGTGGCTGGTGATCCTCCTTGTGCTTGCCATTGTCGTGACCCTCCTGTACCGGCGTAGACCCAACGGGAAGCTAGTGACAGACCGCGTTCTCCTCCAGCTACCCATGCTTGGGCGCATGGTCCAGCAGAGTGGCATTTCTCGAGTGACGCAAACCCTGGCAGCGCTTCTTTCCTCTGGAATCCCTCTCTTAGAGGCGGTTGAGCTCACCAGAGATAACACCGATAACGCCGTCCTGAAACAGGCCTTGGAACAGGTCAGGCTGGAGCTTCTGACGGGGTCCAGCTTCTCCGATGCGCTGAGCCGAAGTCCCTTCTTCCCGCCTATGCTCATCGAGGTGGTACGTGTGGGTGAGAGCGCAGGAAACCTGGCAGAGCAGTTGCAGGTGATAAGCACCGTCATCCAGCAGGAATTCGATGCTAACATATCCAGGATGGTCGGGATGATCGAGCCCGCCATGATTATTCTGGTGGGAGCCGTGGTGGGCATTATCGGGGTAACGGTAATCACTACGGTGTACTCAATACTTCCTAGTATTGGCACTGACTAATGAGCACTCCTCTGAGCTCCTTCAATTCCTTGATACGCCGTTTAGGCAGGCCTCCACTGCAAGTACCCGAGGTCAACCTTATCCCTGAGGAATACCTGGGGAGACGAGGCCTCTCGCGAAGGAACCTCTTCATTCTTCTCATAGTGGTGGAAATTCTCATAGCAGTTACCCTTTTTCGTACCTACGGAGATGGAACCGTGACCACCATTCGAGCTTTCCTGGGTTCAGAGGAACCGGTAAGTACAACAGTTGTGACCGAGAACCGTTTAGCGCGCCAGATAAAGCAGGCAAGAGCAACGCTGAATGACTTGAAAGAGTCCCAGAGTGAAATAGACAAGCAGAGAGTCCACTGGCCTCAACTCCTTGACCTGATGTTCAACCAGAAGCCTCAGGATGTGGATGTAACCTCATTTCGGCAGAATGAGGATGAGGTCACCCTCGCCGGTAGAGCTAAGGCACACGAAGACCTGTTTGGCTATCGTGATATTTTGAAACGGGCCAAATTTATCTCGCAGGTCGTGGTCCCCTCGATAGGAGCAGGATCAGGCACTGGTGATGAAGTGTCCTTCACCTTCAAATTAGGCTTGCAAAGGGGTGTACCCGTTGAGTAGGCTGCAACTTCGCTCCACCTTTTTGCTGGGAGTGCTGGCAGGTTTAGGTCTGCTGATAAACCTCGGTATTCTGGCTACCGGGGCTCGCGCCGGGGATGATACTACGAATGCACCGACAGTAGACCCTGTCGGCCAGCGAAGGACGCTGGAGAGGCTGAACGAAGAAATAGCATCCCTCAAGCAAAGCCAGTTCCCTACTGTCACTGAGGCCCAGGAAAAGGCTTTCGAGTTATTTTCTCTGGCCCAGGAGCACGACGTAACGATAAGAAGCCTGGTCAACAGCGACCCTCAGCCACAGACGCTAGGTAGTACGGATTTCACAACCATGGTCAGTCGCGTGGAGGTCAGAGGCCAGCGAAGCAACATCATTAAAATGCTCCTGAAGTTGCAGGACGTCTTTGGAGAAGCAATGCTGCTCAGCAACGTAAGCGTCAGCGGTACGGCAGAGGATTGGGTGATCCAGTTTATCCTCACTCAGTACATACGGTCATCTTAGAGTTAAGCTCCTGAGCGGTTTGAAAATGCCCTTAAGCCTGGATAACCTCTTCAACAAGACCTTGCTCACGGTGAGCATCGAGAGTACCAGCATTCGCCTGATGGCCGCGGAGGGGCGAAGGGTGAGAGCATGGCTCAACATGCCCTTCAATCCCAGAATGGTATCCAACGGGCAGGTAGAAGACCCATCGGGTCTGTCTACAGTTATCAAAAATGCGCTGACAAGACTGGGCGTCAAACTGGGCACTGTGGTAGCGGCCTTTCCCAGCTCACGCATTACGTCTCGGGTGATGACCTTACCCGACGTCAGGGGGATGAACCCCAAAATCGTGCTCCCCCGTGAAGCCAGGCGCACAATGGGCTCAGCCGCAGATTACAACTACCTCTTCTGGGTCCCACTAGGCAAAGTTGGCCTGGAACAACGCTATTACCTTCTGGCGGCTCCCAAAAGTGAACTGGCCTCCTTTCTACAGACCCTGGCTTTGAGCGGCCTCCGACCCAAAAAGGTGGACTCAAGGGCCCTGGCCCTTACCCGTGGTGTGGGAGTTAATTCGACCTTCATCTTAAATCTGGAGAGTGGCGGCTTTGACATCATGGTGGTAATGGACTACGTGCCAATGGTGATAACCCACAGAGAGCTGCCACTGGGCCAGGGTGTGGGGGACTTGATAGAGGAGATCGTGGATGAATTCCAGAGCTGTACAGAGTATTACAGCGAGCGCAATCCTGCAGCCCCTATCCCTCGCAATACGCCTGTCTTCCTCACCGGGGGACATCCACAGGTAAACCCTGACTTCGCCTTTACCCTTAGAGAGAGTCTGGGGCGTGAGCTTTTCTTCCCCAATCCCCCCATAGAATACCCTCAGGATTTCCCCCTGGTCCAGTACATGGTGAACGTGGGGCTTGCCCTGAAACTGCCTTAGAGCGCCTGACAAGACTATTTCTGCCTCCCCTGGCGGGAGGGAGCTAGAGGGAGGGAGAAATTACCCTCACCCTTCAGCGGAACAGGTCCAGATACCAGCCTGGGCCCTCCCCCACCAGGAGCGCCGAGATAGCTCCGATAGCTAGAAAAGGCCCGTATGGGATGGCATCCCGGCGGCTCTTGAGCTTCAGCGTCAGAAGCAGCGCAGCCACCACGCCCCCTGAAACGAAGGCAAAGTACACGGCCACCAACGCCTCTGGAAAGCCGGTGACCAGCCCAATTAGCGCCCCCAGCTTCACATCGCCAAACCCGAAACCTATACTGCTTCTATAGACCAGAAATGAGGCCACATATATAAAGAGCATGATGCCAAGGCCTAAGGTTCCCCCAGCAGCGATGTGCAGAAAGGCGTCACCCAGTGCCCGCTCTTCACCAACGGGTCCAAAGGGAGCGACCGCAAAAGCCAGCGCTATGCCGGGAAGGACCAGCTTGTCCGGGATTATTGTCCTCTCCAGGTCTATTGCGGCGATGACGATGAAAAGGCTGCCATACGCGAGAATAACTCCACCAAGGGGAGTCAGTCCAAAAAGGTAGGTCACCAGCCCGAAGAGGGTGCCGGTAGCCACCTCCACCAGAAAGTTTCGCAGGGGAATTGGCGCGCCACAATGGCGACACTTGCCCCTCAGCCACAGATAGCTCAAGAGGGGCACCAGGTCCAGGAGAGTCAGGCGACGCTGACACTGGTCACACTGAGAAGGAGGGCTGACAATAGACTGGCCTCGAGGAATCCTGTCAATGTTCAGATTAAGAAAGCTACCCACTGCCAGTCCAAAGAGAGGCATGTACGCTAGAGCAACGGGGTTCACACGGCTCTCAATCTAGTGGGTTACCACTTTTGCTAGTTACCGCCATCACCGCTCCTAAGACCAGCAAGATTCCTCCTACGACGAAGTAAGCGGGGATAGTAATAAGTCCGGCTATGCCACTCACCAGCATGAACATCCCTGGGACTTTGGGGTTCCTCCAGCTCATAGTCCCTCCCAGGATGCCTACCAGGGCCCATGTCATACCCACCAGGGTCCGGGAGACCTCGATGTTTTCGTCTCTAATCACCAGCACAAAATCGAGCCCAGTAACAAAAATAGCCACCAACACTCCCACCAACCCCGCCAGACCGCCTGCCACGCCCAGAAGACGGGCCTTTACCTCTCGATTCTTTACCAGACCTTTCATCTTCTAAACTATCACCGGCTGCCGCCAGCAGCCTCTCTTAAATCCGTTGACTTACCTGCGTACCAGGACTTTCTCCGCTACTTCCATGCCCAACACCACCTCCCCTTGCTCAAGAAGAAGGGTTATGGTGCCTTTGTAGGGTGCTAGCTCCTTGACCTTGAGCTGCACACCGGGCCTGATGCCACTACTGTCGAAGAACTCCAGAAGGCGGGCATCCTCTTCGGGCACCCGCTCCACCACGGTGGACTCCCCGTCATGAGTCTGGATGAGTGGCTTCATGGGTGTCGGATTGAGGTCGTTGCTGTAGCCCGGTATGGGCTGCCCGAATGGGTTGGTCTTGGGGTATCCAAGGGCCTCGGCCAACTTGGTCTCCACGTAGGGGGAGATAGCGTGCTCAAGGCGGTGGGCTTCGGCGTGGGCTCTGTGCCACTCCACCCCCAGCAGCTCGGTAAGCATACGCTCCGCCAGGCGATGGCGTCTCACTACCGCCTCGCCCAGTTCTTTGCCTCTGGAGGTAAAGTTGACCTCCTTATCTCTATCTCTGCCTACCTCGATCAGGCCCTGTTTGCTCAGCCGCTTGAGGGTGCCCACCACAGTGGCGACGGATACATCCATGACCTCCGCCAGCCGTGTGGGAAACACACGCTCCTCTCGTTCGTTGAGCTTATAGATGGCCTGAAGGTAATTTTCCACCACTACGCTGACTTCGGGCCTCGGTTCACCTAACAGCATGTCATCTCCAAAATCTCCTGACAGGAATGGCTAGCACAGCTAAGAGCCCTCACAAAATCATCGCAGAGCTGTTTGTTCTGCCTACATTATAGCTTTCTGCTACTCAGAAGAGCAAGGTAAAGGGGCTAGCTTTACAGGGGTCTTTTAGTTGTCACCTGGAGCGTAGCGAAGGGTCTGGGGTGGGGGGCTCGTACCCCTCCCAAGCAGATGCTTCGCTGCGCTCAGCATGACATGACAATTAGAATGCTACCCTCACATAAATAATAAGTATTGACAAATATTTTTGGTTAGTATACACTCGTCCAGGTGGGTGACAGAATCTGGGCATACCCGATGGCAAGCTCTACAGTCTGGCATCGGGCAGAG
Source organism: uncultured Dehalococcoidia bacterium (assembly GCA_964457285.1). GTDB lineage: Bacteria > Chloroflexota > Dehalococcoidia > Lucifugimonadales > JAGWBF01 > CAYWGG01. The sequence goes on along the minus strand of CAYWGG010000016.1, from coordinate 2,087 downwards.
AGGTGATATATGAGGTCTAAGAGACTCTACCTGCTCCTTCCTGTTTTACTGCTCCTGGTCCCCTTGCTGTTCGTCGCCTGCGGCGAGGAGGCGACGCCCACACCCGGGCCCACCCCAACACCCGTAGTCAAAGAGGTCCCGGTGGAAAAGTCTCCCGGAAAGCTCACTATCTACACGGGGCGTGAGGAGAACCTGGTAGGCCCTATTATCAAGCAGTTCCAGGACGCCACGGGTGTGGATGTCCGGGTGAAGTACGGCAGCAACGCAGGCCTCGCAGCCACCATAAGAGAGGAAGGCTCCAACAGCCCCGCCGACATCTTCTTCGCCACTGATCCGGGCCTGCTGGGGGCTATGTCAGACCTGTTGGTCCAGCTTCCTGACAGCCTCCTGAGCCAGGTCCCCTCCTGGGCCAGGTCCCGCGAGGGCAAGTGGGTGGGCATATCGGGGCGAGCCAGAGTCATCGTCTATAACACCCGGAGACTGAGCGAGGCCGACCTGCCCAACTCCATCCTGGACTTCACTGACCCCAGGTGGAAAGGCCGCATAGGCTGGCCGCCCGCCAATGGCTCCTTTCAGGCTTTCGTGACAGCTATGCGGATCACCCTGGGAGATGAGGCCACCCGCCGGTGGCTTGAGGGGATTCAGGCCAACGCGCCCAAGGTGTACTCCCAGAACACGCCCATCGTCAAGGCTGTGGCGGATGGCGAGATTGACGTGGGTTTCGTCAACCACTATTACCTCTTACGCTTCCTCCAGGAGGAGGGCGAGTCCTTTCCCGCCCGCAACTACCACCCCAGGGGCAAAGACCTGGGCGGTATGATGCTGGTGAACGGGGCGGGCATCCTCTCCACCTCCAAGAACCAGGAGAACGCCAGGCGGTTCCTGAATTTCATGCTCTCTCAAGTAGGGCAGCAGTACTTCGCGAGCCAGACCTTTGAATACCCTCTGGTGGGTGGGGTAACGATCAACCGGCTGCTGGCGCCCCTGGAGCAGCTTGAGCTTCCCGACATAGACCTCTCCAGGCTGGATGACGTTCAGGGCACCCAGAAACTGCTACGGGAGGTGGGGGTAATCCCCTAGCGATGGCGATAGCAGATACCAGCCTCCTGCGGTCAGCGACCAGGCTCCTCCTCCCCTACCGGGGCCGGCTTGACAGGTCCGGCTGGCCCCCGGCCATTGTCTGGGTCCCTGCCCTGCTGGTGGCGGCGGCTATGGTCCTGCCCCTGGCTTATCTATTGCTGAGGACCCTGGGCGCTGGCTCCGAGGCATGGGACCTCCTTTTCCGGTTGCGCGTCCTGGAGACCCTGGGCCGCACCATCCTTCTGGCCCTGGCGGTTACCGGAGCCTCCATAGTCCTGGCGGTGCCCCTGGCATGGCTCACCGTCCGCACCGACCTGCCCCTCCGGCGGGTGTGGTCGGTGCTCACCGCCCTTCCTCTGGTGATTCCCAGCTATGTTGGGGGATTCGTCGTGGTAGCAGCCCTGGGGCCCAGGGGAATGCTCCAGCAACTCCTGGCAGGGCCGCTGGGCATAGAGCGGCTGCCGGAGATATACGGCTTTGCCGGGGCCATGCTCACCCTGACGCTCCTGAGCTACCCCTACGTGCTGCTCAGCGTCCGAGGGGCACTATGGGGCCTGGACCCGGCCCTGGAGGAGGCCTCCAAAGGTCTGGGGTACAGCTCCAGGGCCACCTTCTTCCGCGTAGTGCTACCCCAACTTCGCCCCGCCATAGCTGCTGGCGCTCTGCTGGTGGCTCTCTACACTTTGAGCGATTTCGGTGCGGTGTCTCTCCTGCGGTACGAGGCCTTTACCTACGTGATCTACCTCCAGTACGAAGGGGGCGCTCGCGCCCTGGCCGCGGTCAGCTCCCTGGTCCTGGTGGCCCTGGCCCTGGTGCTCCTGGCCCTGGAGGCGCGTACTCGTGGCCGCTCCAGCTACTACCGTAGCACCGTCGGCACCACGCGCCCGCCTGTGCCAGTCCACCTGGGCCGGTGGCGCTGGCCTGCCCTGGCCTTCTGTGGCGTGGTGGTCGCCTGCGCCTTGGCCGTGCCGATGCGGCGTGCATTTCGGCTGGTAGTGGGGGTAGCG
>CAYWGG010000015.1:0-23769 GCA_964457285.1 uncultured Dehalococcoidia bacterium | reverse complement strand
GAGCGTAGAGGTGACGCAATAAAACTACAGGGTAGAGACGATGAGTGGCGGCTTCGGATAGGCGAGTGGCGGGTGCGCTTTCGCTTTGACTTCCAGGCCAGCGCTCGGTGATTTTACGGGTGCTTCACAGGAGTCAGGCCTATCGTGAGTGAGATGTCAAAAAGTCATAGGGGTGGGTTTCAGGAGGGCGACCTGGCCCTCCTCATAGACCGTAAGGGTCGGAGATACCTTCTGGCCCTGAGCAAAGAGGGCACCTTTCATACCCATGTGGGTACTCTGCACCACAAGGAGATAATCGGCCGGGAGCAAGGAGTCTGGTTCCGCACCAGCCGAGGCCAGACTCTCCTGGCCGTCAAACCGACTCTAGGAGACTACGTGCTGGAGATGCCCAGGGAGACCCAGGTGATATACCCCAAGGACCTGGGTAATATACTTATACTGGCCGACGTTTTCCCTGGCGCAACTGTAGTGGAGGCGGGCCTGGGCTCAGGCGCTCTGACCGCAGCGCTGCTGAGGTCTGTGGGCCAGGCGGGCAAAGTCATAACCTACGAGGTCAGGGAGCAGGTAGTAGAGCGGGCCATGCGGAACGTACAAGTTCTTGTGCCCGCCCCCTTTAATCACACGCTGGTGCGGGGCGATATATACCGGGGCATCAAGGAAAGGGATGTGGACAGGATAGTCCTGGACGTGCCAGAGCCCTGGCACGTAGTCCCCTGGGCGGCCGAGGCCCTTGCTATGGGAGGCATCCTCCTGAGCTTCCTGCCAACCGTGCTCCAGGTCCACCAGTTGGCCCAGGCCCTCACGTCGGACTCCCGCTTTCAGCTAATCGAGACAGTAGAGGTGCTGCTACGGCCCTGGAGCGTGAGCGCTCGCAGCGTGCGGCCAGCCCACCGCATGGTGGCCCACACAGGCTTTATCACCACCGCCCGCAGGTGTGCGCCCAGGGGAGGAGGACCTACCCCGGAAGCTACCCTTGAAGCGGGCCACAAGGAGAGGGAAAGTGTGCGAGGGGGATAGGGCAGGGAAAGGGTGGAGCGACACAGGAAAAGGAGGAACAGGATGGATAGAGGGAGCACCTTGTTACTTCTCCAGGAGTTCGTCAAGACGGAAACCCTCATGAAGCACCTTCTGGGCGTGGAGGCAGCCATGCGGGCCTATGCGCGTAAGCGCGGTGAGGACGTGGAGCAGTGGGGCCTTGCGGGGCTGCTGCACGACTTCGACTGGGAGATAGTCCCTGCTCCGGAAGAGCACCCCACCTTCGGGGCCAATATACTAAGGGAGCGAGGCTACCCCGAGCACCTCGTGCGGGCCGTTCTCACTCACGGTGAACACACTGGCATCCAGAGGGAGAGCCTGATGGAGCACACCCTCTTCGCCGTGGATGAGCTATCCGGGTTCATAAGGGCAGTTACTCTGGTAAGGCCCAACAGAAGCCTGGATGAGGTAACTCCCAGGTCCGTAGTGAGGAAGATGAAGGACAAGGCTTTCGCCAGGGATGTCAACCGCGAAGATATTATCAAAGGGGCCCAGGAGCTGGGGGTGGACCTGGAGGAGCACATAGCCTTTGTCATCGAGAGCCTGAAGCCGGTGGCGAAGGAGCTGGGGTTGAATACTGGAACTGCGTCAGGAGGTAATACATTATGAGAAGGAACGGCCCATCCTTCAGAGTAAGAGGTGGGATATTAGGGAATCTGGGTTCGCTACTGAGTGGAACGGTGGTGGTGGGGCTTGCATTCGCATTTGCTGGGCCATTCATCACGGTGCTAGCTGTTATAGCGTCCATCATCTATGGCGCGATTATAACGTTCCGCCTCTTGACGCCCAAGAGACATCGGCCAGACCTCAAGGAGTGGGGTTAAGAGATGAAATGCAGTATTGAAGGGTGCCCTGGTGAATATGAAGAACGGAAGATTTTACACACCGTGCGTTATCACGGGCAGGTGATTGTGATTGACCGTGTCTCAGCAGATGTTTGTTCTGTTTGTGGTGACGTGCTGCTCAAGCCAGATACGGTGCGTAGAATAGAAAAGCTGCTAAGGACGGCAGCCCACCCGACAAGGACAGTCCCGCTGTATGAGTACATCTAAAAGCACACCAGCCTCCACAAAGCTGGTGACCTCGTCTAGCTATCCCCCCTCACCACCGCCACCTTCTCCCCGACCCCTGTCCTGAGCGTAGCCGAAGGAAGGGAGCGCCCTCCCTCGTATGAGGCCAGGGCAGCATCTTTGCAAGAGTTCGCAGACTGAGCTTATAATGCAGGTAGTATGCCTCACTACTATCTCTTAGCCGTCTCAACACGCTTCAACCTGGAGCAGTGTATCAAGTACGCTCTCGCGGGTTTGACCAACAGCACCAATGGAATTTGGGCATTTGTGGATATACGGTCAGAAGATTTCGTCTCTTTCCTGTATGGAGCAAAAGTGTTCCATCTCTATAAAGTGGATTGGAAGGAGGCTCTTAGTAACGCTGAGACGCTACCCCCTTGGCCTTCGATATTCTTCAGGCGCTCAGGAACACACTACTACTTTCCGTTTCGCCTCCACCTTAAGCCAGTTCGGTTTTTTGAGGAAAGTCTGGTTCGCTCGGACTTCAAGTATGTAGCTGAGAACCTTCTTCTAAGAGGCGGCTACGCAAAGACTCACTTCCAGGCGGACCAGACAACTCTACAGTCAGTATCTCAGATGGGCACCACCCTAGTAGGTGAGATAGAACCTTTTCAAGTCTCAGCTTCGGCTTTTACTCCTCGCTTTACCTTTTCCAGAGGTCTTGTTTCGCCCCCACAGGTCTTCTTGTTCCAAGAGAACGTATTGCACGCTGTTATCAAGAGATATCTATCCGACCTTACTAATCTCAAGGGATTCCTAAATGCATTCAAGTCCAATGAACTATCTCCCAATGAACTTGAAGTGCTTGGGGAGCGAGCCCTGCCGGAAGGCCACGCAGACATCCTGGTGAAAGAAGCCGTCCCCATTGGTATGGCCAGACAGATTGTAATTGAAGTCAAGAAAAGCAATGCCACACTGGATGACGTTGGCCAGGTACAGGCATACGTGGATGAAATCGGAGTCGAGTGCAAGGCTGGAGCTTTAATAGCAAGTGGGTTCAACTCCAAGGTTCTCGGAGCTTTGGATGAAGTTGGACTGTGTGCATTTACATACTCCTTTGACAGCCTTGACCTGACTAGGGTATACAGCTTTGAGGAGCTGTGCCAGAGCTTCCGTATGAATCGTGTTAAGTGACCTCTTGACAACTCCTTCTTTTCGGTCTACGATCCTGATCTCTCAGTTTTAGAGAAGGGGAGAGTTCTATGAGCAAGAACGAAGCTGAATATCAGGAGCTAGAGAGAGGTCCGATGGTTATGGCGTCTCAATATGGTGCTCGCAAAGGAGCTAAAGATGTACTGTCTTCCGAGAGGGAAAGAACCCTGGCTATGGCAGTCAGGCGACGGGCTTCGTCTGTCTACAACATTGAACGGGCCTTCGAGGAGATCGGTTGTAGCTGTAACCCCTATCGGGACAGGTTGAAGCAGTTGGAAGATGAATACAACGCGGAGCGCCAGCGTCTGCTAGACTCCCTGGAGCACTCGGAGCTTGCTCGGGAGCTAAAGAACTTGCGGCAGAAGATAGCGGAGCTTGACCGAAAGGAGCACCCATACCTGGACGCTCAAGGCAGGCAAGCTTACTACTTCCTGGGGGTGTGGATGCTGGACAAGGTAAGGGAAGGCAGCGGTGACATCCTGGGCCTCAGCGACCAGGAGATCTCCAGAGGCTACGCTCAGGCATGGATAGGCGGGTGGCGTCCGAGGGCTCTCTCAGGCCAGAAGCAGTTGTACGAGCCATCATAGAGGTGGGTGATTCTCGTTCTCGATCCCCTCCAGTATGCCCACAAGATAGCCCAAGAACACGCCAACAGCTTACCACAAGAGCTCTACAAAGAATTCCCAGAGCTTCGGCAGGAGATGGAATACAATATCCAGAGGTATGGAACTCATATCCTCCATTCACTTAAAGGCTGCTTGTGAGTTGAGGACTTTTCTCAGTAAGTCAAGAGCATCGTGGCTTACAGTCATTATCCAGTGATTAAAAATGCTCACTCGCCACCACCCTCACCCCATTTCCCGCGACTGCTAGCACCCTCCGCAAATACTGCCCCGTATGGGAGCCCTCCACCCCCATCACCTCCTCAGGGGTGCAAGAGGATGGCCTGCCATCAACGATAGGCTTCACGGCGGTGCTTCACACGATAGACGGTGACGGCTTGCTCCTGGTCATCTATCTCGTAAAGAATGCGGTACACACCCACACGCAAGCTGTAGTCCCGTCTCCCTCGAAGTCTCTTTGCATCTGGTGGACGGGGATTGTCTCTCAAGCCGTCAATGTGCTGGCTCACCAGACGGGTGTAATTCCCGGGTAGGTCGGCAACGTCCCTAACCGCTCGCCGCAAGATGCGGACGCTATACATCTACCCCATTGGCCCGTAGCTCTGCCTTAGCCTGCTCCCAGGGAATGGCTTCCTCACCAGCCTCATGGAGCCGGCGAATCTCCTCGGAATCCTCCAGGTCTTCCAGAAGGATTAAAAGCTCTTCCCAGGACGCATAATCAAGCAACACGGCCCTCTTGTTGCCGTGGACGTCAACCACGAACTGGGCCTTCTGTAGCAAGTCGATGACGCTCATTAAACCTCCTCAAGCATCCCCTGCCGTTACCTCAAGGCCGTCTCTTTGCTTAACCCTGGCCCCGTTTTCTCTCCCCAGGACACCTCGCAGGTACTGGCCGGTGTAAGAGCCCTCCACCTCCATCACTTCCTCAGGAGTGCCGGTAGCGATTACGTAGCCGCCGTTGTCCCCAGCGCCAGGGCCCAGGTCCACAATCCAGTCGGCGTTCTTTATCATATCCAGGTGATGCTCGATGAGCACCACCGTGTTTCCTGTGTCCACCAGGCGGTGCAGCACCCTGAGCAGGGCGGCGCAGTCCTCAAAGGAGAGGCCGGTAGTGGGCTCGTCCAGCATGTACAGGGTCTTGCCGGTAGCCCTGCGGGAAAGCTCGGTTGCCAGCTTCACCCGCTGGGCCTCCCCGCCGGAAAGGGTGGTGGCCGGTTGCCCCAGGCGGATGTATCCCAGCCCTACGTCCCGCAGTGTCTCCATCTTTGAGCGTATCTTAGGGAAGTTCCAGAAGAACTCCACGGCCTGGTCCACGGTCATGTCCAGCACGTCGGCGATGCTCTTTTCTCTGAGGGTAACCTCCAGGGCTTCCCGGTTGTAGCGCCGACCCTTGCATATCTCACAGGGCACCGTCACGTCGGGGAGAAAATGCATCTCTATCTGTATGTACCCTTCACCCTGGCAAGCCTCGCAACGCCCCCCCCGAACATTGAAGGAGAACCGCCCAGGAGCATAGCCGCGCACCCGCGCCTCGGGCAGGGTAGAGAAAAGCTCCCTTATGGGGGTAAAGGTTCCGGTGTAGGTGGCAGGGTTGCTGCGAGGGGTGCGGCCGATGGGCGACTGGTCTATGTTCACCACCTTGTCTATATGCTCCATACCCAGGACGGCATCATGCTGTCCCGGCCTGTCCTTGCCCCTGTAGAGTAGCTGGGCCAGCTTTTTGTACAGAATCTCGTATACGAGGGTGCTCTTGCCAGAACCCGAGACGCCTGTGACGCAGATAAGAAGCCCCAGGGGGATTTTGACGTCCACCCCCTTCAGGTTATTCTCCCTGGCACCCTTTATCAGCAGGTGCTTCTCGTTGGCGTGGCGTCGCCCCGAGGGTATGGGGATCTTTCTTCTGCCACTGAGGTAGAGGCCGGTGATGGAGTTGGGACAGTCCATCACGTCCTGCATGGTGCCAGTGACCACCACCTCCCCACCATGCTCTCCGGCCCCAGGGCCCAGGTCTATGATATAGTCAGCAGCCCGCATCACCGCCTCGTCGTGCTCTACCACCACAACGGTGTTCCCAAGCTCGCGGAGGCGCTTCAAGGTCTCGATGAGGCGGATGTCATCTGCCGGGTGAAGTCCCACTGTAGGCTCGTCGCACACATAGAGGACTCCGGTAAGGCCGGAGCCTATCTGAGTAGCCAGGCGTATTCTCTGGGCTTCGCCCCCCGACAGGGTCCTGGCCGTGCGGTCCAGGGTCAGATAATCCAGCCCAATATCTACCAGGAACTTGAGGCGCGCCTCTATCTCCTTGAGTATCTGTCGGGCTATGGTCTTCTCCCTGGGAGCGAGGATGCCCTCACCCCCTTCCCCTCTCCCTCCAGCAGGAGAGGGGAGTAAGGGGTGAGGGCTAATGGGAGAGAGGTCAGGGGTGAGGGATTCTCCACCGATGTGTTGCACCCACTTCAGAGCATTGCTTATGGTCATAGCGCAGAGGCCCATGATGCCCGTGTCGCAGACCTGGACGGCCAGGGCCTCGGGCCGCAATCGCTTACCGTTGCACGAGGTGCAGGAGCGCTCCGCCATGTACTTCTCTGTCTCGCCTCGGATGTAGTCCGAGTCGGTCTCTCTGTGCCGCCGCTCCAGGTTGGGGATAACGCCTTCAAAGGTGGTCTCCCAGGTATACACATGGCCCGCATGGGTCTTGTGGCTCATGGCTACAGGCTTGCCCTTGTTTCCGTATAAAAGCAGATTCAGCGCCCAGTCAGGGAGGTCTTTCACCGGCACCTTCGTGGAAAAGCCGTGGGCTTTGGCAACAGACTCTATAAGGCTTCTGTACCAGCCACTGGAGGAGCCGGAGCGAACCCAGGGTACTATAGCCCCTTCAGCCAGGGAAAGCTCTTTGTTTTGTATGACCAGGTCAGGGTCTACTTCCAGCTTGAACCCCAGGCCGGTGCAGGAAGGGCAGGCCCCGTGGGGGCTGTTGAAGCTGAAGGTGCGAGGCTCTATCTCGGGAAGGCTGGTCCCGCAATTGACGCAGGCGAAGTGCTCGGAAAATACCAACTCCTCTTCCCTACCCTCACCCCCAACCCCTCTCCCACCTGTGGGAGAGGGGTTGGGGGTGAGGGCTACAAACACCACGCCATTGCCATGCTTGAGGGCCGTCTCTACGGAGTCAGCTACACGGCTGATTTCCATATCTTCGCCTACCACCAGTCTGTCCACTACAATCTCTATGTAGTGCCACTTCTGCTTATCCAGCTCCAGGTCACCCATACTATCCAACGTGTAAATTGTGCCGTTGACCCTGACCCTGACGAACCCGGCCTTTCGGGCCTCCTCGAAGACCTCTTTGTGTTCTCCCTTGCGGTGACGTACTTTGGGGGCCATTATCATGATGCGGCTGTCCTGAGGCAGGCTAGAGATGGCATCCACAATCTGTTGCACCGTCTGCTTTGCTACGGGCCTGCCACACTGAGGGCAGTGAGGGTGTCCCACTCGGGCGTAGAGCAGGCGCAGATAGTCGTATACCTCGGTGACGGTCCCCACCGTGGACCGGGGGTTGTGGGAGACACCCTTCTGGTCTATGGATATAGCGGGAGAGAGGCCCTCGATGTACTCCACGTCGGGCTTTTCCATGCGGCCCAGGAACTGGCGGGCGTAGGCGGATAGAGACTCAACGTACCGCCGTTGGCCCTCGGCGTAGATGGTATCGAAGGCCAGGGAGCTTTTGCCAGAGCCGGAGACGCCAGTGATGACCACCAGCTTGTCCCGTGGGATGGTCACGTCTATATTCTTCAGGTTATGCTCTCGCGCTCCCTTGACATATATGTACTCTTGAGGCATAGGTGTCCGCTCTCCTTACGATCCACGTCTATTGATTGTAGCACTCCCGGAGATTTCCTGGCAGGCTTGTAGAGAAGACTTTTTTGTGATCCTGTGGTGACTTTTCTCCCTGGGACGCATCGAAGTACAGTTGACCTGTATAGCTTGGATAGATATAATGAAGCCAAGCAGTACCTACCTTAGCTGGTGGGTGAGGAATGAAATGGGGGTGCCTCGAAGTGGCTACCGAGACAGGAAAACGGTACGTTTGCGCCAAGTGTGGTTCCGAGTTTATCGCGACTAAAGGTGGCAGCGGGACTATTGCCTGTTGCCACGAACCGATGTCCATCAAGAGATAACCCTTGGACCTTCCATTTTTGCCCTGGGGTGCCGGCCGTTCCGGTGGAAACCAGGGCTTTCAGCAACCTCTGTATGAGCTTAGGTTAGAAGACAAGGGAGGCTTACATGGCCAATCAACTGGGAAAGCGATACGTGTGCGCTAGCTGTGGTACTATGGTGCTGTGCACCAAGACAGGGGAGGGCGCTATTCAGTGCTGTGACGCCGATATGGAGTTGCAGCAACCGAGGAAGCTGCCTTCCTCGGACTAGGGCGCGATTGATAGCCATTTTACATAAAGCTCCAGCTTGAAGGACATAGTGTGTACCCCGCTCTTCAGGCTGGAGTGCTTCTCAAATACCCCATAAACCGCAGGCGGCCTTTCAGCGCAGCATCCGGATCACACCTACCACCCTGCCCTGCACCTCTACGTTATCTGCCGGAGAGTATATAGGCTCCATCTGGCTGTTGGCAGGCTGTAGCCGGACTGTATCCCCTTCATGGTACAGGCGCTTAAGGGTCGTCTCATTTTCAACCTTCAGCCTTGCCACTACCATCGCTCCATTTGGGGCCTGGCGCGAAGGCTCCACCAGTACGATGTCACCATCGTCTACCAGGGCATCTATCATGGAGGTGCCCTTGACCTTCAGCGCGTACAGAGGGCGCTTATCCCTGAGCATGTCAGGCGGGATTTCGATGGTTTCCAGTGCCTCTCCAGGGGCCCATCCCTCGGCATCCACAAGGGGTAGGGGCTCGCCAGCGGCTATGTAGGCTATCACGGGGACGCGGCGTGAGTCGGAAGCGCCCCGATGGGCTGGAGATGGCTCATCGGAAAGCTCGATGCCTCGGGCTATGTCGGGCTTGCGGCGGATGTAACCATCTCTCTCTAAAAGACGCAGATTGTAGTCAACCACAGAGGTGGAGCTTACTCCGCAGGCTTTCTGGATGTCACGCACGGTAGGAGGTAGCCCGTTCTCCCGCAAGAACCTCCGAATGAACTCCACTATGCGTTCCTGACGGGCCGAAAGTTTTTTCTTCTGCTGCATACTCTTGCTCGTAAAACTTGTGTTCTATGAGAAGCGTATCAGACACACTTAACCCTGTCAATAGGATGTTGCCATAGGGACGCATCACGGAGGGGAAAAGCAAAACAGGTGATGGCGATCAAGATTTCTTGATGGCGTTCAGCTTGCCCATGAGGCGGGACTTCTTACGGGCGGCATTGTTGCGGTGCAGGATACCCTTGGTGACTGCCTTGTCCAGGGCCGTTATTGCCTGGGTGACCGATGGTCCTGCGTCCTCTAGCTCACCTCTCTGCAAGGCGCTTACTGCCCTGCCCACTGTGGTACGGGTGGCGCTGCGTATCCTGCGGTTCCTTATGCGCTTCCTTTCGGCGGAGCGGGCCGACTTTTCACTAGGCAAATGTAGCCTCCTTATGATATTAGCTATCAGTGGTCAGCAGCCAGCTTTCTGATAGCCGATGGCTGAAAGCTGATCGCTCTCTGTTTTACCTTGGTGAAGGGGTTACGGTAGAGGCGTCGCTGCGGATGGCACTTATCACCCCTCGAACGCCTTCCAGCTTGGAAAATAGACGGCTCAGTTGTCCGATGCCCGTCGTATAGAGAGTGAGGGAGATGGTAGCTGTGCCATCGGGGTTCTCCGAGGTAATCACCGAGGCCATGTTCACTCCCTGCTCAGAGACCCGAGTAGTAATGTCCCTCAGGAGCCCTACACGGTCCCAGGCCTGAATAGTGACACGGACGGGGTAGAGCTCCCTGGTCTGTCCCCACTCCACGTTCACCAGACGCTCTGGCTCGTCTTCGTTGCGCAGGTTGGGACAACTCCTTTTGTGTACTGTGACGCCGCTGCTGCGGGTGACGTAGCCCACGATCTCCTCGCCGGGGAGGGGGTTGCAGCATCGGCCCATCCGGATGAGGAGGTCTCCCACACCTAATACCTGAACCCCGCTGGTAGGGCTGGACAGAGGGAGCAAGGGCCTTTGCTCCTGCTGCGGCTTCTCCTGCTGGGCTGTCAGCCTGGATGCCACCTGAGTCTCGGTAATGCCTCCGGAGCCCAGAGCCGCCAGGAACTCCTCGGTCGTGTCGTACTTGAAGATTCGCGCCACTTCAGGCTCGTCAACGGCCATGTTGAGGCGCCTGAGTTCCTTGCGGAGAAGCTCTCGACCTCTCTGAATGTTGACGCCTCGCTCCTGTTTCCGGAACCACTGACGTATCTTTTCCCTGGCGCTGACGGAGCGCACGTAGCCCAGGTTGGGGTTGAGCCAGTCCAGGCTGGGGCCACGGGCTACCTTGGTGGTGAGGATTTCTGCGGTGTCGCCGTTGCTTAACTGGTAGTCCAGGGGCACGAGCCTACCGTTTACCTTGCTTCCAATGCAGCGATGCCCTAGCTCTGTGTGTATCTTATAGGCGAAGTCTATGGGCGTGGCTCCGCTGGGAAGCTCGATGATGTCTCCCTTGGGAGTGTAGACGAAGACCTGGTCCTGGAACAGGTCTGTCTTCACCGATTCCAGAAACTCCTCGGTGCCGCTCACATCCCGCTGCCACTCAAGGAGCTGGCGTAGCCAAGTCATCTTGTCCTCGAAACGCAGGTCCCCTGCGACGCCCTCCTTGTATCGCCAGTGGGCAGCCACCCCGTACTCGGCTATCTGGTGCATTTCGTAGGTCCTTATCTGCACCTCCAGAGGCGTTCCACCTTCACACATGACGGCGGTATGGAGGGACTGGTACAGGTTCTCTTTGGGGGTGGCGATGTAGTCGTCGAACTGGCCGGGCATGGGGTGCCAGAGGTTGTGTACTATCCCCAGGGCGTTGTAGCAGTCGGCTTTAGTGTTTACCAGCACCCTCAGGGCGTACAGGTCGTATATCTGGCTTAGCTCTTTCCCCTGGGTGGTGTACTTCTGCATTTTCTGGTAGATGCTGTAGACATTCTTGGGTCTGCCGAGCACCTGAGCCTCCAGGTTTGCTGCATCCAGCTCTGCCCTTAATATTCCGGCAACCCTGGATATATAGGTCTCTCTTTCCTCCTGCCTGGCTGCCAGCATCTCTGAGATCTCCCTGTACTTTTCCGGTTCCAGGTGACTGAAGGCCATGTCCTCGAGACGCCACTTGATGTCCCAGATGCCCAGGCGGTGGGCCAGAGGAGTGTAGATGTCCAGGGTCTCCTGGGCGATGGCCTGACGCTTATGGGGAGCCAGGGCTCCCAGAGTGCGCATGTTGTGCAACCTATCGGCCAGCTTGATGAGCACCACTCGTATGTCCTCGGCCATCGCCACCAGCATCTTCCGTAGGCTCTCCGCCTTGAGGCGGTCCTCCTGGAAGATGCCGCCCTGTTGGGGCCCTTCTTCTTTGCCCATGAGTCTGAGGTCCATGCGGGTCAGCTTTGTGACACCATCCACCAGCTTAGCCACATCCTCACCGAAGCCTTCCTTCAACTCGTCATAGGTAACTCCACAGTCTTCCATGACGTCGTGAAGGAGGGCGGCTGCGATGGTTGTGACATCCAGGTGGAGGTCGGCGAGAAAGAGGGCGCTCTGGAGGGGATGCTCAATATATGGGCCACCGGAAACACGGGTCTGCCCATCGTGGCGTTCTGAGGCAAAACGATAGGCCTTCTCTACCAGAGCTACTTTGTCCTCAGGCAAGTAGTTCTGGACGCGGCTCACCAACTCTTTAACTGCGGTAGTCACTAGCCCGTACCTCTGTTAAGGCTTATAATAAACCATCCAGAGCTTACAGTCCAGAGCTTCTCAGGTCAGTATTCACCTTGACGGCTCTCCCCTTCTGTGCCAGAATGACTTTCCTGGAAGCAAGGAGGGTGGCTATGGAGGGGGTGGCAGGGAATGTGCTGGAGTTGGTGGGCAATACTCCTCTGGTGGCGCTGAGGAGAGTGGTGAAGGATGGGTATGCTCAGGTCCTGGGCAAAATGGAGAGCCTTAACCCTGGCGGCAGTGTCAAGGACCGCGTAGCCCTTGCTATGGTAGAGGAGGCGGAGGCGCAAGGAGTTCTACACCCTGGCTACACTATCGTGGAGGCGACCAGCGGTAACAGTGGCGCCTCCCTGGCCATGGTCGCCGCCGCCAAGGGTTATAAGCTGATTGTCTTTATGCCCGAGAACGCGCCTGCTGAACGGCGGAGGCTTCTTGTGCGCTATGGAGCAGAGGTACGGCTGACGCCGACATATCTGGGCATGGAAGGAGCCCATCAGTGGGCTAAGGCCCTGATCGAGGCGAGTCCGGATTGTTTAACCCTGGATGTGTTTCGCAATCCGGCTGTGGTCAAGGTGCACCGTGAGACCACTGCCAGGGAGATAATTCGGGCCACCCAGGGTAAGGTGGATGCCTTCGTGGCAGGAGTCGGTACGGGAGGGACCATCACAGGGGTGGGCGAGAGGTTAAAAGCAGAAAACCCCTCAGTGCTGATTGTGGCCGTGGAGCCCGCCTCTTCCCAGCTCCTGGCTCAAGGTAAGGCAGGGCCCCACGCGATACCGGGGATCGGGGCCGACTTCATACCACCTCTATTGAATCGGCAGATTATAGATGAGATTGTGCCTGTCTCCGATGAAGAGGCTGACCAGATGTCCTTACGCTTGGCCAGGGAGGAGGGTTTGCTGGTGGGCATCTCCTCAGGTGCCAACGTGGTCGCATCCCTGGTAATAGCCCAGCGTCTTGGAGAAGGCAAAACGGTGGTCACCGTGCTGGCCGACACGGGGGAGCGCTACCTGGCTTTTCCTATATAGGCACCCTCTGCCGTCATTGCGTTGTATCTTGCGCGGAGAGATTAGCTTGAAAATTCTGGTCACCAACGATGATGGAATTCACTCTACCGGACTGTGGGCTGCTGTGGAAGCCCTGAAAGGGGTGGGTGAAATCTTTGTGGTGGCGCCCGACCGTGAGCAGAGCGGCGTAGGTGCCTCCCTTACGCTCCATGCCCCCATACGGGCCAATGAGGTCCCTCCTGCGTCGAGTGGTGGCATAGCTGGCGTCAAGGCGTACTCTGTGGAAGGGACTCCAGGAGATTGCTGCGTCCTGGCCCTGGAGCGTCTGGTGGGCCCCGTAGGTCTGGTGGTCTCAGGGATAAATCGAGGCTCCAACCTGGGCGAGGATGTACTGATCTCCGGCACCGTGGGGGCAGCCTTGCAGGGCCACGTCAGGGGTTACCCTGCCATCGCCATCTCAGTAGCGGCCGTGAAGGACACACGCTACGATGTAGCTGCTGCTTTTCTCAAACTCCTGGGCGGGCGATTGGCAGAGGGAGATACTCTTCCCAGTTCATTGATTAACGTAAACATACCCAATGAACCTCCAGAAAGGATAGAAGGCGTACAGATAACCCGCCTGGGCGGCAGGAGCTATGGAGAAAGGGTGACCGAAGGAGACGACGGCAGGCGTAAATATTACTGGATCTCCCGTGATAGACCTGTGTACCAGCAGCAAGAGCAACCAGAGGATACGGATACATGGGCCCTCCGGCATAACCGGATTTCCATAACACCTATTCACACCGGGCTTACCGATATGGAGCGGATGTCTTTAGTAGAAGATGTATTTCGAGGGTACTCTCATCACCTCTCTGGTCGCAAGGACTGAAAGAGGAGAAAAAATCTCGGCCCAGCTTGACACTGAGGATAGGTTAGGATACGATTGTCTCATCAGGCCAGGATTCGTCTCCTCCTTCTTCAGTGAGGAGCGGGGATATAGCTCAATTGGGAGAGCACGGCGTTCGCATCGCCGAGGTTGGGGGTTCGAGCCCCCCTATCTCCACCAGCGTGCCCCTGTAGCTCAGTTAGGATAGAGCGGCGGCGTCCTAAGTCGCGCGTCGGGGGTTCGAGTCCCTCCAGGGGTACCACTTAGGAGCGTAGCTCAGTTTGGTAGAGCGCCGGTCTCCAAAACCGGTGGTCGGGGGTTCGAGTCCTCCCGCTCCTGCCAAAACTAGATATAAAACGGGGGCCAGATGGCCCCCTCTTGTTTTGCTAGACCAGGGAATCGCCGACATATTATTCGGTCGCTCAGCATGATAGCCATAAGGAACCCTCGTTGCAGTGCTAACCGCCACGGTAAAGCCTGTTTCTCTTCCCGTCTTCGCAATTAGAGTTGGTGCAGAACCAGAAGACCTGGGGCATTGGCGGCACTCGCACACCATCCAGCTCTCTTCTCATGGACTCTCCACAGGCGGGGCAGGAGACGCGCTTGGGCGTTTCTGGTGAAGTCATTGGCATTCCCTCATGTCATTGCTCATGGGTATTACATGATAAGTCTGGCTACCAGCCGCTCCGCCCACTGGTACAGGTCATCCTCAAGGTCTGCTCCACAATGTGGGCACTCAAAGTCCCCAAATCGGATTCGCGTACCGCACCACCGGCAGGCTACAACCTCAGCCAGGCTGCTCATAACCATCTGGATGCGGTCTTTCAGAGCCCGGTGGTCCTCCATGCCCATGGCTCAACTCCTGGCCCACCTAGTGGATTTTGCCATCCCGAGGGTCTAGTACCAGGCAGCAGTTCGCCTCTCTCAGCCCCAGGGAGTCCCTCGCCCTTATCATAGCCTGCAAAGCCTGGTCCGGTGTCTGGAAGCCTTCTCTGAGCATAATGCCTACCAGCTCTCGGCCCCTGTCAGCAATGTCGGGACATCGGCCATCGTATACCACTTCCAGGCGTAGCCACTGTGGGCGAGAGAGTAAGAACTGTAGCTCGCAGAACCGACAGGCCCATGTGGCCCACCATAGCGTGCCGAATTTTGGCACGGGGCTTCCCTCAAGCCCACGGCGAGCGCCCTCAAAGAGGTGTTGCTGGATATGGGTTCTGTCGAAGGGAAAGGGTTTCAGTATTTCCTCCATAGCAGGATGGCTTATCATCTCCTCCAGGTCGCCGACTACCCTGGCCTCGGGTGAGCCTTCGACATACTGAAGGCCGCGCATACCCGCGGGAAAGCCTCGCCGCCGCATGACCAGATGGGTCAACTCGTGGGCCACGTGGTAGCTAAGGGCGCGGTCGGGTAGCTCCATCCACTGAGGGAGGCTGCCTGAACCCTCTCGGTAGCTTTCCGGTCCGAAGACTACCCCATGCCCCTGTTCTATCAAGTGAGTGGGTATGTCAATCTCGGGAGCGACGTAGTCCCAGAAGGCATCGAAGGGAGGGACTAGCTCTCTGCCCAGGACTTTCATGAGGGCTCACCACGTCAGCACGATTTTCCCGAAGTTGTCCCGGTGGATCATGGCGCGATGGGCCTCCTTCACCCGCTCGAAGGGGAACACCTGATGCACCACGGGCTTGAGCTGCCCAGTCTTGACAAACCTGAGGACCTGGTGCAGGTAGCTGTTGCTGCCCATGAACGACGTCATCAAGGATAGCCGACGCGCACGCAGGGGAGACAGATCGAAGTTCCAGGGGGTGTTTGCTGTGTTGCCACAGTTTACCACACGGCCACTGTGGGCCATGGCCTCCAGGGTCTCCGCCAGGATTTGTCCGCCTACGCTATCGCAGGCGATGTCTGCTCCCCGACCATCAGCCAGGCGCACCACCTCCCGGGGCCAACCAGGCTGGGTGTAGTCCACTACCTTCTCAGCCCCGATTCCCAGGGCCCTCTTCCGCTTGACCTCGGTGCTGGCGGTGGCAATGACCTGCGCGCCGAAAAGCCTGGCGACCTGAATGGCAGCTATGCCAACACCACTGCCAGCCGCGTTGACCAGGACCCACTCTCCTGGCTGGACGTTGGCCTTTTCTGTCAGCATACGCCAGGCGGTGATGAACACCAGGGGAATGGAGGCCCCGTCTTCAAAGCTGAGGTCCTCCGGCATCAGGGCCAGGTTGACCGCAGGAGCGCGCATCAGCTCAGCGTAGCCTCCGTCCAGGCGCACGCCAAGAAGCTTGTACTCTGGGCAGTCGGCGTGCTGGCCCCGCTGGCATCTGAGACACTGGCCGCAACTGACACCAGGGGCCACCAGGACGCGGTCACCTATGGAGTACCCGCTCACACCAGGGCCGAGGCTTTCCACCACTCCGGCCACATCGCTGCCCATGATCCGGGGCCCACCAAAGCGCCGGTCCGTGGGGTTTTTTGTGGCCCACACGTCCAGGTGGTTCATGGCGCAGGCCCTCACCCTGACAAGTACCTCTCCCGCCTCTGGCCGAGGATCGGGCATCTCTCGGATGGCGAGGGCATCCACCCCTCCCGATTCGTAGACAATGGCGCGCACATCGTCCTCCTTCTAAGCTCACTCTTCTACCATGTACACGTACCTCAGTATGGGCACAACCAGCGGGACCAGGAAATAGTCCTTCACGTAGGACTTCACCAGAACGTATCGGCTGATCCCATACCACAGAGGAATCCAGGACGCATCTTCAAGGATTATCTCCTCTGCGCGATGGTAAAGCCCATACCTGACCTTCTGGTCTTGCTCTACTCGTGCCTGCTCCAGAAGCCTGTCCAACTCAGGGTTGGTATACCCTGTCTGGTTATTACTGCTTCCAGTGTGGAAAAGAATGTCAAGGAAGTTCTCAGGATCAGGATAGTCCGCTATCCAGCCCATCCCGCCGAACATCTGGAAGCGGAGCTGGTTCAGGTCCTGAAGGAAGGTGGCCCATTCTGTCTGCTGTATCTCCACCTCTATTCCCAGGTTTCGGTTCCACATCTCAAGGATCACCTCAAGGTCAGAGCCCACGGTGGCGCCGAGAGACCCTGGGACGGTCAGGACGATAGAGGGGAACTTCTCCAGGTCACCTCCGTACCTGGACTCCTTAAGAAGCTTGCGGGCCTTCTCAGGGTCGAAGGGATAGGCTTTGAGATCGGGGTTATAGCCGGGGAATCCAGGAGGAAGGATACTCCTGGCTGGCAGCAGCGCCTCCTGAAAGAGCTCACGAGCTATCAAATCCTTATCTATGGCGTAGTTGAGGGCCTGCCTGACCTTGAGGTCATCGAAGGGGGGCTTAGTGACGTTCATACCTATGTAGTCCACGCTAAAGCGCGGAAGGCCCTTCTGGAGGTCTCGGTTTAACGGATGGGAGGGGTCAAGGAACTGTTCCAGGCCAAACAGGCCCACTCCAGCCAGATGGATCTCGTCGTTTTCGTACATCAGCAAGGGATCGCCCCCACCCAGGATGAACTGCACCTCTTTCAGCTTGGGTGGACCCAGATGGTAACGCTCATTCCTCTGTAGCCGCAGTACCTCACCGACTTTGTACTCGGCCAGCTTGAAAGGCCCTGTGCCGTTGGGCTCCTTCAACCATGAGCGATTACCCTCCACGTTCTGTCGGTCCAACACGAAAGCGTTAGGATGGGTGAGCTTGGACAGAAAGTACGCTTTGGGGGCGTCTGTAGTGATTGTCAGGGTTTGGTCGTCAATGACCCGGATACCTGATATTTGGGTAGCCCGGCCCCTCAGCTTGTCCAGTACGCCTACCACGTCCCCCAGAAAGGTGTCCACCACGGGAGCCTTGGTAGCGGGGTCCGCCGCCCGCTCCAGGGACCATTTTATGTCTTGAGCTGTGACAGGTTTGCCATTGTGGAATTTGGCATCTCTCCTCAGGTGGAAGGTATAAGTCTTCCCGCCATCGCTCAGGTCCCACTTCTCGGCCAGATCGGGGACGATCTCTAGCTTCGGGTCTATAGTCGCCAGCCCTCCGAACAACTCCACGACGTAGACGGCGGAGGTGGCGTCGGTGGTGAGATGAGGGTCCAGTGTGGGTGGGTCATCGCCTAGTCTTAAAAGGGTCCCGGCCTCTACTATCTTTCTGGTCCTCTCCCGGTCTCTTTGGGCGGGCGCACGCACGGTCCCCGGTGGAGGAGTCTGTGCAGGGATAGGCGTAGGGGCGGCCACTGGCGCCGGCACTCCAGTAGCCCCTGGTATGGCCCTGGGAGTGGGAGTCGGAGCAGGAACGGGAGTCGCTGTGGGCGCTGCCGTCGGGGTGGCCCTCTCCGCACAGGCGATCCCTATTAAGAAGAAGATTGACAAAAGCAAGAAAGAGAGTCTCATGTTCACCCTCGCCAAACCCTGCTTGAAACTGAGTGCTGTACTCACCCGCGGGGCGTCCCTCGCGGCTACGGGATAGTATAACACACTGGAGATTGACATATCATAGGGCTATGCGTATCATACCATCGTCGGCAGAGAGTTGAAGGTCCATACCTGATACTTGTAAAGGAGGTGCTTTCCCATGCCATTGCCACCCAACCGAGTAGACTACAGCCCCATTATCGAACGTCCCGTCATCAGGTGGCCCAACAACGCCCGCGTTGCCCTCTGGATAGCCCCCAACGTGGAGCACTACGAGTACATGCCCGACTACGACGGGGTACGAAATCCCTGGCCGCGCACACCCTATCCCGACGTACAACAGTACGCTTACCGCGACTACGGCAACCGCGTTGGATTCTGGCGCATGGTGGAGCCGCTGGATAAGTACGGGATCAAGTGCTGCGTATCCCTCAACATGGCGGTGCTTGAGCATTTCCCCGAGGTCGCCGAGGCTATGGTACAGCGGGACTGGGACTTCATGAGCCACGGCATTTACAATACTCGCTACCTCAACACCTGCTCCGAGGAGCAGGAGAGGGAGTTCTATCGGGACTGCATCGAGACCCTGAAGCGCCACACAGGGAAACAGCTTAAGGGTATGCTGGGCCCTGCCATCTCTGGAACGGAGCGCACCCCAGACCTTATGGCGGAGGCGGGCCTCATCTACCACACCGACTGGATGCACGACGACCAGCCCGTGCCCATCAAAGTGAAGATGGGAAAGCTGGTCTCCGTGCCCTACTCCATCGAGTTGAACGATGCTCTCCTCTTCAGGCAGCACTACGAGGGAGACTACTTCGTGCGCATATGTAAGGCCCAATTCGACCAGCTCTACAAAGAGGGCGCGGAGAGCGGGCGGGTGATGTGTATCGCCCTTCACCCCTATCTCATCGGCCAGCCTCACAGGATCAAGTACCTGGAAGAGATCCTGAGCTACATCATGTCCCACGATGGGGTGTGGCAGACCACAGCGGACGAGATAGCCGAGTATTACATCGCCAACTATTACGACGCCGCCATCGCCCACGCCCAGCAGATCAATAAGTAAGCTTTCAGCCATCAGCAGTCAGCTATCAGTATGGACTGGAGAGGGAAGTGTAAGTGAGGGGTTTCCGAGAGCTAAAGGTGTGGCAGAAGGCCCATCATCTGACTCTAGCTGTTTACAAGGTCACATCGGAGTTTCCAAGGGATGAGCTATATGGGCTGACGAGCCAGATCCGCCGTTCTGCGGCTTCTGTTCCTGCTAACATTGCTGAGGGTTGTGGCAGAAGAGGAGAAGCCGAGCTTGCTCGTTTTCTTCAGATCGCAATGGGTTCGGCAAGCGAGCTAGAGTACCATTTCCTGCTCGCTCGCGACCTCGGCTTTCTGAATCCCTCTGACTATGAGAACCTTGCGGATGAGGTGACACAGGTGAAAAGGATGCTCGCGTCATTCATAGCAAGGCTGAAAGCTGATAGCTGACTGCTGAAAGCTAACTAAGGAGGCAACATCATGCCCGCAGAGCGCCGTTTCGGGATGGACCATGAACACTACGAATGGTCGCCTTTTGTAAAGCGAGGGGTGCTACGGTGGCCGAGGAACGACCGTGTAGCTCTCTGCGTCATAGTCAATCTGGAGCACATGGAGTGGAGCCCTCCCGAGGGCAGCTATACCGCCGCCCTGGCCGGTGGCCTGGCCCCTCGACCCTTCCCTGACTACGCCCGCCTGAGCCACCGGGAATACGGCCACCGAGTGGGGATTTTCCGGGTACTGGACGTGCTGGAGAAACACGGGATCAAGGCCACCGTGGCGATGGACGCCCTCACCGCAGAGAACTATCCGTACCTGGTCAACCACTGTCTGAGGCGCGGCTGCGAGATTATCGGGCATGGCATGTCAGCGAGCCGGATGATAACCGGCAACATGTCGGAGCGGGAGGAGTCGGCGTATATCCAGTCATCTATTGCGGCTTTAAGACGTGCGACTGGTGCTGCCCCCCTGGGCTGGCTGGGGCCGGAGTATGGGGAGTCGTCAAGAACGCCCCAGTTGCTGGCCCGGGCCGGTATCCGATACGTGTGCGACTGGACCAACGACGAGCAGCCGTATCCCCTAGAGACCCCCCAGGGGGGGCTCTTCGCCCTTCCCATCATGCTGGAGCTGGACGACATCCATGCCCTCTGGGACCGACGCATCGTTATAGACAGGTATGGGGAGCTTCTGAAGGAGAGCTTCGACACCGTTTACCAGGATGGGGCCCAGAACGGGCGGGTTCTGGTGCTGAACCTGCACCCCTGGCTCATCGGCCAGCCCTTCCGCATTGGCTACCTGGACGAAGCACTGGGCCACATGGTGCGCCGCCAGGGGGTATGGGCCGCCACCGGCTCGGAGATAATTGACTGGTATCGGCGCAATCCCCCTGTGGCGTGATACATCCTAACTGCGTCGTTAGGCACTCACTCGTATACTTTCACCTGGTTTCACGGTAGCTATAGCTTGAATGATGGCTGGCACGAGAGGGCGCAGAGATTCGATACGATTCGTAGGTGCCTTCAAAATGATGACAGCAATCGTTGACGGTATTCTGTGTTCCCGCTCCAGACCTTGATCTATGGTCAGGAAGACCTCGTACTCTTGCGCAGCAAGACGCAGCAGTTCGCTGTTCTTGACCCCCGACCAACCGGCTTGTGTCACAGTCCGCACTTCGTGACCAGCAAGTTCTCGTGCCAGGTGGCGAGGCAGACACTCATCTAGCAGAACGCGCATCGGCCACCAGAGCGTTGTGCGCAACCTCGAGCGCAGCAATGACCTGCTCACGGCTCACGGCCGGGAACGCGTCAAGGAAGTCGTCAATGGTATCACCGGCTTCGAGGTAGTCTATGAGGTTCTTGACTGGCACGCGTGTACCGGCGAATACGGGAATGCCGCCCAGGATTTCAGGGTCGCAGTGGACTACAGGTGATCTGGCGCTCACAGGGATGCCTCCTTAATTAACCCATACTACATTAGCTACGTCTTCACGGAGATACCCTGGCTGAAAATCAAGCTGGTAATCGGCAGGGCGGATATTTCGAGACGGGATAAATCAATCAACCTGCTGGCATCCTCAATCTCGACGTCGACAACCCGGTTAGCTTCATCGAAGTCCAGGACTATCCCTGGAGCAACTTCTTCAGACTCTATGCTCACCTTGCTGGCTAGCTCGATATAAAGCATATCTGTGTCTCGGTCATACCTGACGATCATGATTTTGTCCCTTTATACGGGCGGCCTTCGGGTGTGCCAGGGAGTGTTCTGCTCGTAGGCGTAGGCCACTTTCAGGATGGTCTCCTCGCCGAAGGGCTTCCCGGCTATCTGAAGGCCGATGGGCAAGTCCTCGGAGGTGAAGCCACAGAGGATGCTCAGGGCGGGAACGCTGGCCTCGCTGAAGGCAGGTGTCAGGAGCATGGGCAGACGATTGACCTTCTCCTTGCTGTCAATGATGGGGTCCGGCTCTATCTTTATAGCCGCCGTACCAGCCGTCGGCGTCACCAGCACGTCGTACCTTTCCAGGGCCTCAAGGACCTCCCGACGCAGAAGCTCCCTCAGCTTCTGGGCTTTATAGTATGCCTGAGCAGGGATTATGCTCCCGACCAGATAGCCGATCCGGTTATCGTGGCCTATCTCATGCAGCCGGTTCTTTACCAACTCCCAGTAGGTCATGGGGGCCTCTACCCTCAGCCCGGAAGAGATGGTCCAGGCGTGTCTGGAGAGAGGAACGGAGACCTCCTCCACCGACGCCCCCAGCTCACCCAGCACATTGGTAGCTTTCTCTACGGCCTCCCGAGTCTCTGTCTCCACCACGTCTGAGTAAAGCAGCTCCCTGACCACCCCCACCCTCATGCCCCTTACATCGCCATCCAGGGCCTTCCGGTAGTCTGGCACGGGGACATTCCAGGTGTAGGGGTCTTTGGGGTCGTGGCCCGCGATGGCCTGAAGGGTCACGGCGCAGTCTTCCACCGTACGGGATATGGGGCCGATGGTGTCCATGGACCAGACGCCCCGCATCAGCCCGTGCCGGCTGACCCTGCCCCAGGTGGGCCTTAGCCCCACCAGGCCGCACCACGTGGCCGGGAAGCGTATGGAGCCTCCCGTATCCTCACCAAGGGAGGTGGCGCACAAGAAGGCGGCGGTGGCCGCGCCTGAGCCGCTGCTGGAGCCTCCCGTGTAGCGCTCCGTGTCCCACGGGTTACGTGCTATGCTGAACCCGTGAGCAAGGCCGGTGGTGGCGAACTCCGTCATGTTCAGCTTGCCCAGGAGGATGGCGCCCGCTTCCTTGAGCCTGGCGATTACGGTAGCGTCTTCCTCGGGAACGAAGTCATTGAAGATAGGGGAGCCTCCGGTGGTGCGGATCCCTCTGGTGTAGAGCTGGTCCTTCACGGCGTAGGGAACGCCGTGCATGGCCCCACGATAGTTGCCCCGTGCCAGGGCCCGCTCGGACTCCCGGGCGGCCTGGAGGGCATCATCACGGCATACCGTGAGGTAAGCGCTGAGCCTGGAATCAAGGCGGTCAATGCGCTCCAGATAGGCCTCCACCGCCTCTACCGGGGATACCTCCCTATTCTTTATAAGCTCAGAAAGCTCTGTGGCGGAAAGAAAGGGCATATCTGCTTTTCCCTGGGTGGCCATAATGCACCTCATAATCCGTATATCAAGAATTGATTTACAAAGACCAATCCGTAGCATCAGAGCTGCGACAGCACCCTATCATAGTCTGCGTGAGACCCAATCCAGAACCAGATCATTTGGTCCCCCTCTCGGACACCGAGTGCGCGCCAGTCCAGGCCGATTCGCACCGAGTAGATCAGCCTGCTCGGATGGACTCGTTTGAAGCGGAGGCTCGGATGGTACGGGTCCTGTTTCCATATCTCAAACGCTTCTCGTGCTCTGCGCTGGATATGCTCCGGTAGCTGCCGGAACGCTCTCCGAAAACGCTCAGTGGTGCGCGAGGTCATAGCTGGTCTGTGTCCAGCAGCTCCGTCTTGCCTTCCCTGAACTCAGCGAGGGCCTCATCAGCCAGGCGGGCGAGCTGGTCCTGAGACCTGGAAAAAGCCTTGTTCCAGCGCCGCTCGGAAGCGAGCTCCTCAAGAACGATCGCTGCGATGACGTCCTGCTCCTCTTCAGGCAGCTTCGAGGCCTCTGCAAAGGCTTTTTCAAGAAGTTTCGTCATCAATACCACCTCACAAATTTCTTAAGCCTGGAACTCCCTCAGGTCCTCGGGGATGGTGAGCCTGGCCTCGGTGACAGCCTGGACCTCTTCGGGGGTGTAGCCGGGAGCGATCTCCTTGAGCTGGAAGCCCTTGGGGGTCACCTCGAAGAGTCCCAGGTTGGTGACTACCACTTTCACTACCCCAACGGCAGTCACAGGCAGGGCGCAACGCTTGACGAGGCGGGGTTTTCCATCCCTTGTAGTGTGCTCCATAGCGATAAAGACCCGCTTGGCTCCCACGGCCAGGTCCATAGCTCCGCCGATGCCACCCCCCTTCCTGCCAGCCGTCTTCCAGTTGGCAAAATCGCCGTTCTCCGCCACCTCGTAGGCCCCCATGACAGTGACGTCCACGTAGCCGCCCCGGATGATGGAGAAGGAATCGGCGTGGTGAACTATGGCCGCCCCCGCCTTGAGGGTAACGTACTGCCCGCCAGCGTTGACCAGGTGCAGGTCTTCCTCACCTTCAGGGGCCAGGGGCCCG
>CAYWGG010000014.1:0-23813 GCA_964457285.1 uncultured Dehalococcoidia bacterium | reverse complement strand
ACACGCGTAAGATCGTCGGCAGCGTCAGATGTGTATAAGAGACAGCACCGGGACCTTCCTCAACAACAGGCAGCTACAAACCTTCATGTTCCCCGGTGGTCCTGTGAAGGCAGCCTATGTGGAATTGTTCGCGAAGAATAACTATGGGTCTCCCTACATTTCCGCTCACCACTTCGAGGTGATTGCCGAAGGGTACGGGGGCGATATCGCATCCTCCAGCCACTGGCGGTCCGACTTCCGGCCTCACCTGATGCTGGACAACGATGGTGGCACTCGCTGGGCTTCTGGCCAGGGGAAAACCACCAATCAGCAGGTAACCTTTGAACTTGCCGGTGGGATGAGCCACAGGGTCTCCAGTGTAGGCATCCACCCGTTCAGTAACCCTCAGGCTATAAAGGACTTCGAGATCTGGGCATCCGACACCACTACCGCTGATGCAACTTTTAGCCTGGTGACTACTGGCACCGCATTGAATAACAATGCCCTCCAGACCTTCAACTTCCCCAGCGCCATCAGAGCCACATACATACGCCTGGTGGCCAAGACCAACTATGGTGACCCGTGCTGCATCAGTGTGGTCACCTTCCGGGTGTTCACCGAAACCAGCGAGGGCAACATCGTCTCTCTGCCGGTGGCTAGTGCCAACGCTGCTCGGAACCAGTCGCCGGCACAGCTTTCCAACGGCACCACGGTCGTGGCCTACTCCAGCCGTGTTGATTCCAATCATAGCCCGGAGAATATGCTGGACTATTACTGGAGCAATCCCTGGGCCTCGGGCAGTGGGCAGACAACCAACCAGTGGGTCAAGATCGAGCTGGCCGGAGGGAGGAGCCACACCCTGGAGGGCGTGAGAGTCTCCCCCAGGGTGGACTGCTGCTTCGACCAGTCGGTGAAGGACTTCCAGGTATGGGTCTCTACTGCCGACACCGCCGATGACTCCAATTTCGTCAAAGTGCTGGATGGCATAGTCCTGAACAACGGGACCATCCAGACCTTCCTGTTCCCTGGCGGCCCGGCGCAGGCCCGGTACGTGATGTACAAGGCGCTGAACAATCGTGGAAGTAGCTGTTGTATCTCCACCAGCTACTTCGAGGTCCTTGCCCAGGACGCTGGTGGTGTGGCGGGCTTCTCCAGCCAGTACAGCCTCCAGTACCGGCCAGAGTTTGCCCTGGACGACAATGATGGTTCCCTGTGGCTCACCGGGCAGAACGTGGTTAAGGACCAGTGGCTGAAGGTGCTCCTGGCCGATGGAAAGGTGCACAAGATTTACGGAGTGCGCATCTACAACTACAACGGTACAGGGCCCAAACAATTCGAGGTCCGTGTCTCGACCACAACTGCTGAGGACTCGGCTTTCACCACCGTTTTCACCGGCACTACGGCAAACAGCGACTCTCTTCAGGAGTTCACTTTCAACGGTCTGGTGGACGCCAAGTACGTCCAGTTCTTGTGGAAGAATGGGTACTACTCGGTCTACATCGGCGTGCGCGGCCTGGAGGTCCTGACTGCTCCTGAGGTAGGGTCAGTCCTGGTGGCCTTCTCCAGCCAGTACGATGGCTTCTGGATTCCTAGCAAGGCCATAGACTATGACACAGCTAACAACGCCTGGATCAGCGCATCGGGCCAGTTCACCAACCAGTGGCTGAAGCTGTTGCTGCCCGGCGCCAGACTCTGGACCATAGACAGGGTGCGGCTCCAGCAGCGCCAGGACTGCTGCCCTGACCAGTCGCCGAAGGACTTTGAGGTACAAGTCTCGACCAGTGACGCCAAGGATGCCTCTTTTGCTACCGTTTTTTCGGGCACCCTTCGCAACGACTTCTCCGGCCAGGACTTCTTCTTCCCACCTGTCCAGGCCAGGTACGTGCGCTTGCTCTTAAAGAACAGCTATGGTACGTGCTGCATCTCCACACAGGTGTTCTGGGCCTTCTCGCCCCAGATCGGGAGCACCGATGCAAGGTTCCGGGATAAGTCCACCGACGCCGATGGGCAGATAGCGTCCTACAACTGGGACTTTGGTGATGGTGCTACCAGCACTCAGCGCGACCCAGACCATACATACGCAGCTCCAGGAACCTACAACGTATCGCTGACGGTGACAGACAATGATGGCCTGAGCGGCAATCTGACCCGATCCTATACTGCCCTGGCTGCGCCCGTGCCGGACTTCACCTTTACTCCCACTGCTCCCAACGAAGCCCAGAATATCCAGTTCACCGACAAGTCCACGGACTCTGATGGGGTTATTACCCTCTGGCGCTGGGCTTTTGGTGATGGCACCAGCAGCACCACTCGGAACCCCCAGAAATCTTATAACGATGATGGAGTTTACGATGTCGCCCTGGCAGTAACGGACAACTCAGGTATCACCCGCAGCTTTACCAGGCAGGTGACGGTCAAGAACCTCCCTCCAACACTGGACATCGGGCAGAGCAGCATCATTCGCCGCACCGGGGAAGCAGTCCGAATCCCGGGTGACGGCGATACCTTCCGGAACTTCAACGACCCCAGCCCGGTGGACGTGGCTAATATGAGGTTTCTGTGGGATATGGGAGATGGCAGGACCTTCACCACCTCTTCAGTCAACTTCAGCTATCCTAACGCAGGCACTTACACCATAACCCTTACTATCACCGACCCTCAGGGCGCATCGGCCACGGACGCTATGCAAGTGACGATATACGACGACTACCTCGGTCCCATTACTACCATCCTGCTCCAGGGCTCCAGGAATGTGGCCCTCCTGGAGAACATGACGATCCCATCTCTTCTGGGCGCGGGGGCTGTAGTTCACTCCTATTCCAGCCGTTGGAGCAATACCCACTCGCCAGAGAACATGTTTGACCTCAACACCACTGCCTTCGGCCCCTGGGCTACTGCTCAGGGCTACACGACAAACCAGTGGGTCAAGATTCTGCTGGCAGGCGGCAAGACCTATACTGTAGACCGCGTGATAATACAGCCCAGGGTGGACTGCTGCTTCGACCAGCGGGTGAAGGACTTCGAGGTCTGGGTCTCTACCACCACATCGGAAGACCGCTCCTTCACCAGGGTGCTCAAGGCTACAGCCTCCAATAATGGCAACCTCCAGGAGTTTGCCTTCCCCGGTGGGCCCGTGCAGGCCAGGTATGTGATGTACAAAGCTCTGAATAACCAGGCTATGGGCGGTTGCTGTATCTCCACCAGCACTTTCCACGTAATAGCTACGAGTAACCTGGGCTCTGGCGGCGTCGCGGGCTTCTCAAGCCAGGCAGGTGACAGTACCTCAGCCAATATGCTGCTGGACGAGGCCCCATCTTCCTTCTGGCAGACCGTCAGCGGCCAGAACTCGAATCAGTTTGTGAAGGTCCTGCTTGCTGGTGGCCAGACCTGGCCCATCCACGCCATCGCCATCCATCCTGTGGCCGGCGGTGAGGCCCCTAAGGACTTCGAGGTTTGGGTCTCCACCGCTGACACCGCCGACGACCCATCCTTCGCCATGGTGTTCAGTGGCACGGTGGCCAACAACGACCAGCTCCAGAGCTTCCTGTTCCCTATGGCGGACGCTAAATATCTCAAGATAGTGTTCAAGAACAATTATGGAAGTGCCTGCTGCATCTCCGTCAGGACCCTTCAGACCAGGGCTATCGTGGGCCCCGGGGCCGATGGCTGGTTTAACGCCGACGCGCTGGTGACCATAACGGCGAGAGACAGGCCGGATACAGGCTCCGGAGTAGCCACTATCCAGTACAGCTCCAACTCCGGGAGTAGCTGGACTACCTACAGCGGGTCATTCCTCTTCTCTACTCAGGGCAGCACCCCCTTCTGGGGGAGGGCGACTGACGTGGCCCGCAACATAGGCGACCCAGCCAAGACCTTCGTGCCCCTGGACAAGACGCCCAAGTTCACCCGCCAGGAGTCGGGACAGGGTGGTGTTGCCTGGCTCACCACTGCGGTGAGGACCAAGTCCATCGAACTCCAGTGTGTGGCTTGCCACACCCAGGGCGATCCCCTCCACGGCCTGGCCCTCAGCACTTCTACTGGATACAACGTTGATACCAGTACCACTACTGGCGTCGGCTGGCTTGCCAATTTCATTACCGACCCCAAGTACCAGCGCCTGGCCGATGGGCTGTGGCCGCATCCGCCTGGGGGTAGCAGCTTCATCAACATGAACTCCAGCCATGCCCTCTTTGGCCTGGCCATGTTTGACCGGCACGTCAGCACTTCCAAGAGCGACAATCTGGTGAGGGGTGTGGAGGGCATGCTCACGCGCCAGCAGACCGATGGTCACTGGGCCCTCGACCATGATGCTCCACCGACCAACCAAGGTGACATCGAGCCTACTGTGCATATGGTCTTTGCCTTGAGCCAGGCGAAGCAGAGGGTTGACTCGGCTACAGCCGCCCGCTACCAGACCGCCCTTGCCAAGGCCCTGGCCTGGCTAAAGACCGCTACCATTAAATCCAACCAGGATAGATCACTAAAGCTCGTTGGGTTGATCGAGGCTGGTATTCCCAAGGACGACCCCCTGGTGGTAGGACTCCGAGACACCATTCTGAGTGAGCAGTTCTCCGATGGAGGCTGGCGTGAGAACACCAACTACCTGTGGACCAGCTCCTTCTCCACCGGTCAGTCCCTCTACGCCCTCTGTATGGCCGGCGTAAGTCGCTTCCATCCCCAGGTGGTGACGGCAATAGACTGGATCATCCATCACCAGACAGGGCATGATTTCGACTCGCGCGTGCCCTACACCACCATAGACGGCCCCTGGCCGTTGAGATACACTGGCGCTGGCGCTCCCTTTGTGAGCACCATGTGGCCTGTGATAGCTCTGGGCTGCTTCGGCGAGCTGGGCCTTAACCTCTCCGTAACCCCCGCTCAGCAGCTGGTAAGTCCAGGCTCCTCAGACGCACAGACGGTCATATTTACCGTGAGCCTCACCAACACAGGAGCCGAGGAAGATACCTATGACCTGTCGGTCAGTGGAGGCGTACAAGGCTGGACGGCCAGTGTTGGTCCTGCGGCCGTGAGCCTCGCCGTCAGCGCTTCTAGCACTGCCGACCTGACCATCAATGCGCCGCCGGATCTGCCTCCGAACCTGCCAGTAATATTCACTGTCATTGCCACTTCCCAGAAGAGCCCGGCGATTACCCGGTCCGCCTCTGTCACCGTCTCCACCTCTGTGCCACCGACCAGCGGAAACGCCACAGAGACGACGATAGTAACCGGAGACGGGACATCGAATGCCATCAACAAGCCCATCGTTTTAGGAGCCAGGGTGCGGGACAAAGTGACCAATACAGGCGTTTCCGGCCCCAACTCCGGCGCGGTGACCTTCCTGGTAGCCGGTATTGCCGTGGGAAGCGATACCGACACCGATGGCAATGGCATCTTCCAGATTAGTTGGACTCCGGGCTTGACCTGGAAGAAGCTGGGCGTTCAAGACCTGCGGGCAATCTACTCAGGTGTGGATAGACCTGTAGGCGTAGACCTCCTGCCCAGCTTCGACTCAGGGCTCATAACTATCGCCAACCAGCCGCCTGTAGCCATCGCTGGCCTGGACCAAACGGTGGAGGTCGGCGCCAACAACGTCATCCTGAACGGGAGCGGTTCCACAGACGATGGCTTGCTCCAGCCGCTCGCCTACACCTGGAAGAAAGGGACCACTATCCTGGGCACCAGTGCAGTGCTGGTGGTAACTCTGCCGAAAGGCACCCACACAATCACCCTGGAGGTGTCCGACGGTGAGTTTAAAGCGACCGACGAGGTTATCATTAGAGTGTCCGCATCAGATTTGGTGGTGAACTTAGTGGATAAGTCAGGCATCACCGGCGACTGGCAGACCTTGTCCATATCAGGCACTGTCACAGCTCAGATTGGTAATATAGGCGACAGGGATGTCTCTCAGACCTTCACCATCATCTTCTTTGGGGACGCCGATGATAATGGTCTCTTCGACCAGGGGGTGGATAAGGTCTTTGGGACTGCCACTAAGGACGGCCTTGAGGCTGGGTTAACGGCTGATGTCCGCGTCGCAGTGTCCGATACTGTGTTGTTCCGCGATAACCTGATCTATGCCTTCGTTGACAGTGGAAACATCGTCGTGGAGTCCGACGAGACCAACAACTATGGCAACTGTGGTTTGACCTGCCAGTTCGCTCCCACTCCAGGCTCCTTCAAGCCAGTGCTGGAGTGGTCATGGACCAACACTACTGTTGCACCGGGGGCCCTTAACATTTTGATGACTCCTGCCGTCATAGACCTGGACGGCGACGGGATTCCAGAGGTGGTCTTTGGCTCCACCACCGATACAAGTGGGAACTGGGTGCAAGCAGGTGTTTTACGAGCCCTGAGAGGCAAAGACGGCACTGAGCTGTTCACTGTGAGCGATCCATCACTGCTGATTAGCAGCAGCTTCTCTATCGCTGTGGGAGATATAGACGGCGATAGCAGGCCAGAGATCGTGGCCTCCGATTCCAGCGGGACACGACTCATCGCCTTTGAACACGACGGCACCTTCAAGTGGCGCAGCGCTACCCTTGAATCCCTGGGGCTTGGGGCCGTGGCCCTGGCGGATATGGATGGGGATAACATACCCGAGATCATCGTGGGACGCCAGGTCTTGAATAACGACGGCTCAGTCCGGTGGACGGGCACTGGTGGTCGAGCAAGTGCAGCTTATGTTACACCAGTCTCGCTAGTTGCAGACGTCAACATGGATGGTAGCCCGGATGTGGTAGCAGGCAATACAGTGTATACCGCATCCGGTAGTATCCTCTGGCAGGTGTCGTTGCCCGACGGGTTCAATGCTGTGGCCAACTTCGATAATGACCCGTTCCCTGAAATCGTCCTGGTCTCAAGCGGTATGGTACGCTTGCTGGAGCATACCGGCGCAGTCAAATGGGGGCCAGTGAGCATTCCGGGCGGTGGGGTTGGTGGCCCGCCCACCGTGGCCGACTATGATAATGACGGCCAGGTGGAGATCGGAGTTGCGGGCGCAACGCGTTACGCTGTCTTCGAGACCAACGGCAGCCTGAAGTGGCAGGCTACCATCCGGGATACCTCCTCCCATGTGACGGGATCGTCGGTCTTTGACTTTGAGGGCGACGGGTCTGCCGAAGTCCTCTACCGCGACGAGCTGAAGCTGCGTGTCTTTCGTGGCACCGATGGCCAAGTGCTCTTCGAGACGCCCATGAGTTCCTGCACTGGGTCGGAGTATGTCCTCGTTGCGGATGTGGATGCCGATGGCAACGCCGAGATCGTGGCCCAGGCTAATAACAACTGTGGATACGGGCCACAGCGGGGTATCTTCGTCTTCGGTGACGCCTCCGATGGGTGGGTGTCCACTCGCAAGGTCTGGAACCAGCACACGTACCACATCACAAACATCAACGATGGTGGCACCATCTCTGCGGTAGAGGTGAACAGCTGGGAGACCTTTAACAACTACCGGCAGAACGTCCAGACCGTCGGCTCGCCCCTCGCTGCGCCGGACCTGACAGCCTCATTCCTGCGCATCGCACGAACAGACACTGCGATCAGCCTTACTGCACGAATAGGCAACGGTGGCGCAAACGTGGTTGCAGCGGGTGCTCCTGTATCCTTCTATGATGGCGACCCTGCTGCAGGCGGCACACCCCTCGGCAGAGTGTTTACCACTATGTCTCTCCAGCCCGGCCAGTACGAAGATGTAGTATTGCAGCTACCAGACACCACCATAACGACCAATACTATATGGGTGGTGGCCGACGACACTAGAGTTGCCATCGCATCCCTCGCCCCGGTGAGCTGGTGGCCGATGGAGGGATCAGTGACGGACGTTGCCGATGGGAACAATCCCTCGGCGACTAACGCATTGAGCTTCGTGGCTGGTAAGGTTTCCCAGGGAGTCGCCCTTGGCATCAATGGTTTCATAGATATTCCTCACACTGGCAATCTTGCAAACCAGCAATTTACCCTGGATGCATGGGTGAGACCTGACGGGCCAGGCCCGAACAATGACCTCTATGGGAGTGTCCTTTTGCAAAAGGGACTCTCACGGCCTACGGGTACCACCAAGGTGTCGGCGTCGCTATGGTGGAGTGGGCTCGACAACCGGTTCCGCTTCGCAATCGGCGAGGTCTTTACCACCCCCATCGAAGCAGTTGCCGCTACCAATCCATCTCCTCCAGGTAATTTCTACCACGTGGCTGCCACGTACGATGGCGCTACGATGAAGTTGTATGTTAACGGTGCCCTCGAGGGACAGTTGGCCCTGGTGAAGACCATCCCATACGACCCTCTGATCCCTTGGACTATCGGTTCGACCGCGGCGACTTATCGCGATGGAGGGTTCCCGCGGACGTGGAAGGGGGTCATTGACGAAGTCAGAATCTTCGACCGTGCCCTCTCAGCTCAAGAAATCCAGGCCATCAACGGTGCCAAAGGCTTTACCAATGAATGCAACGAGACGAATAACATTCATAACTCCGGCCTGGCGTTGGGTCTCCCCAACGCGCCACCTGTGGCTAAAGCTGGCCCTGACCAGACGGTGACAGCGGACACGAGTGTAAAGCTGGATGGGAATAGCTCCACCGACGATGGGCTCGCTCAGCCCCTCACTTTCACCTGGAAGGAAGGGGTGGTTGTTCTGGGGACCGGCAATACCCTGGTGCTGCCGTTCAGTGAAGGTGTGCACACCGTCACGCTGGAGGTATTCGACGGAGAGTTTATTACCACCGATGAGATGGTCATTACCGTAAATCCTGTGGCAGTGCCTAAGGTGGCTATTACCGCCCCAGCCAACGGGACGACATTAAACATCAGGAACGTGGAAGTGAGCTTCAGCGTTGAGAACTGGACAGTGGGCGGCAAGGGCGGGACCCATATCCATTTCCATCTCGACGGTAGCGCCGACCACCTGATGTTCTACTACAGCACCGACCAGATGGTGGAGTTTAACGAGGCGCCAGGGCCTACTCCTATAGCCACCTGGGTCAACGCCAACACCATCAGATTCAACGGCCTGACACCGGGGATGCACTCTGTCAGGGCGCATTTGGCTACCGTAGACCACAAAACTCTAGGGAATCCTGAAGCGGATGTTACCATCTTCTTCGTTGTCAACGGGCCGCCGGTGATAACCACCGATGCAGAGCACTTCGTGATGGAAGGTGAGCTCCACACCCACATGGTCAACTTCACCGACCCGAATACGGGCGATGTCCACACTGGCGACATCAACTGGGGTGTTGGAGAACTCAACGAGGCGCTGGTCATAGCCGAAGCCGATGGCTCCGGCAGCGCGGGACCCAGCCACACCTTCCCCGATGACGGAGATTTTACCGCTACCATAACTATATGCGACAATCTCCAGGCATGTTCCACTGTTCAGTCAACTATGCATGTGGAGAACGTGCCTGTGGAGATAGTGGCCATGAGCCTGAGCTCGGGGGTAATCAAGGAAAATGGTACGGTGAAGCTGACGGGAGACTTCACCGACCCAGGGAGTAAGGACACCCACAAGGTGAAGATAGAGTGGGGCGACGGTTCCCGTGATACCCTTGACCTGGCCCTGGGAGACAGGGCCTTTGCTGCCAGCCACCAGTACGTGGACGACGACCCCACGGGCACGGCCAGTGATGTCTACACCATCCAGGTGACGGCCAGCGATGATGACCTGGGCTCTGACGTGGACACCACCAGTGTCACAGTGGAGAACGTGCCTGTGGAGATAGTGGCGCTGAGCCTGAGCTCGGGGGTGATCAAGGAGAACGGTACGGTGAAGCTGACGGGAGACTTCACCGACCCAGGGAGTAAGGACACCCACAAGGTGAAGATAGAGTGGGGCGACGGTTCCCGTGATACCCTTGACCTGGCCCTGGGAGACAGGGCCTTTGCTGCCAGCCACCAGTACGTGGACGACGACCCCACGGGCACGGCCAGTGATGTCTACACCATCCAGGTGACGGCCAGCGATGATGACCTGGGCTCTGACGTGGACACCACCAGTGTCACAGTGGAGAACGTGGCGCCAGCAGCTATCGCTACAGGTGATTCTATTGATGAAGGTGGCAACGCGACAGTAACTGCCATTTATGGCGACGTTGGCACTAAGGACACCCACACCGCCAATATTGACTGGGGCGACGGTGTTACCAGCGGGCCCTTCCAGGTGACCGGTGGCAGCCTGGACAGATCCCATGTCTACGGAGACAACGGCACCTACATAGTGACGCTGAGAGTTGTCGATGACGACACTGGTGTGGGCGTGACGACAGCTACAGTGAGTGTCAGGAACCTGGCTCCCAGGGTGACCCTGAATACCACAGCGGCCATAGTCTTTACAGGTGGCAAAGCCTTCCTGGGCCGGTCGGGTGACGCCCAGTCCCACAGCGCCTTTGCCACAGACCCCGGCTCCGACGATCTGAGCTTCACCTGGAGCTTCGGCCAGTCTACGACCTACTTCAACAACAGTGTCAGCCCTGACGCGCTCCCAAGCTCTGATGGCACGTTCCCCTTCTCGACCTCTGACACCGGTATAGTAACCTTTACAAAGCCGGGTGTGCAAAACATCGGCGTTGTGGTGAGGGATGATGATGGAGGCACCGGTGATGGAAGCCTGACCAAGATAGTTGTGGACGATTGCGACTGCACCAAGAGCCAAGGGTTCTGGAAACAACAGTTCAAGACAGGTGACAAGGGTAGGGATGATGACGAGGATGATGGAGGAGGGAACCGGATCGAGGAGAGTGCACTGAAGGCGTATCTGGACATTGTGAATTTTGTAAGCAGTGTATTCTCAGAGACAGTGCCTGTCAATAATATTGGCGATGCTAACCTGGTGTTTAATCCTGAGAAGAACAGAGACAGCGGCGGTGGAGGCAAGCCCACTGGCGAAGGGTCCGGGAACGCTTTGACAGAGAGTGGGAACAAGAAGAAGAAAAAGCCAGGGGGCAAGGGTGATGAAGATAATGATGATACTGGAACCGACAATGTAGACAAGATGCGTAGTAATGCCCTGGCGCAGACACTGGCCGCGTGGCTGAACTTCGCCAAGGGAGGGATCGGGCTGGATGAGATGGTGGATACCGATGGAGATGGGAAAGCGGATACTGCCTTCAGTAAGATAATGGCCGAGGTGGAGTCCATTCTGAACAATCCCAACGCTACCAAGGCAGACCTGGAGCGAGGGAAGGACCTGGCCGAGGCGGTGAACCTGCATGACGAAGACAATCCGGCGTGCGATACCGATACGGGCAACGGGTCTGAGACCGGGTCCAACTAGACTCACAGGGCACCAGAAGCTGTTTATCTGAGCCAAAGGATAAAGCAACAAAAAGGAAGGCTGGACTGTATCTCAGTCCGCCCGTTTTCATCAGCCGCTCCATGGCATATAAAATCCCGGAGGGCACCATGGCAGAAAAGACTGAGCAGTCTGCGCTCCGCGGTAAGGAGCGGGCACCCATACTGGAGCCTGGAGACCGGCTAGACCGGGACCTAACGGTCCTGGACCATCTGGGAGGCACCCGTAAGGTTGACCTCTACATCTGCCGCAGCAAGAAGCTCAAGAGACTAGTGGCCTGCAAGGTGCTGCGCCCCGAGTTTTGTATCAACTTCTCGGCCCTCTCGGACGTGTTGCGCGAGGGCCAGGTTCTCCAGAAGTTGCGTCATCCCAATGTAGTAGAAGGTTACAGCGTGCAGTTGGAGGAGTACCCTCGCATCGTAATGCAATACCTACAAGGTCAGACCGTGGCGGCCGCCTTTCTAAGCGGGAACTATTTGGCCTTCGAGGTAGAGGACGCGCTTAGCGTGGCGGCGCAAATCGCCGATGCCCTGACCTACGTACACGAGTCGGGACTACTGCACCTGGACGTGAAGCCTTCCAACGTGATGTACCACGAGGGCCACGCCACCCTCTTTGATTTCAGCGTGGCTGAATACTTCTCTCCCGAGAAGCCGATGAAGGACAACGCAGGGACGCGGCAGTACATGGCTCCCGAGCAGACCTATGGGCGTGAGGTGGGCCACTACACTGACGTCTTTGGCCTTGGGGTGCTCTTCTTCCAACTCCTCACTGGTGGGCGATATCCTTACCCAGAAGTGACTCTGGAAGGCACCGATGACGGTGCAAAAGCCAAGAGGCTGGACTATACCGGCCTGCCCTCCCACCCTTCATCTTTGAACTCCTCAGTACCCTGGCTGATAGGGGACGTGGCCCTGGCCGCCCTTCAGCCCGATCCCAAAGCCAGAGTATCAACTCCTCTAGAGTTTCTCGAAGAGTTGGAGAAGGCGAGCCGCCTTAGCCTACTGGAACGTCATAAATTCCGGCGCAATGAGGCTGACCCCAACACTGGTGGCACTGACATCCAGCCGACGGTGGATGCAGCAAAAGACTTCCTGGCTACCCATAATAATCCTGCGATTGAGAATGACCCAGACCGTCCGCAAGAGTCCAGGAAGTAGTGATAAGGAAGGAAGTCGAGCCGCCGGAAATTACTGCGGTCAAGCGGATTCTGGAAACTGCCAGGGCTGAGGAACACCCTCTGTATCCCTGTTTGCACCTGATAGCCTACACCGGCCTTAGAAGGAAGATGGAAAGCCCAGGGTTTGCGCTAGCGGGAGGTGGACCCGGAGGCCGGCACTATCTCCATAGTGCAAACCCTGGGCCGCTCTGTTGAAAAGGGTTTGCCCTTCCAGCAGTCCAAGACTAACTCCGGCCGCAGAGTCATAGACCTG
Source organism: uncultured Dehalococcoidia bacterium (assembly GCA_964457285.1). GTDB lineage: Bacteria > Chloroflexota > Dehalococcoidia > Lucifugimonadales > JAGWBF01 > CAYWGG01. The sequence goes on along the minus strand of CAYWGG010000014.1, from coordinate 11,117 downwards.
GACGATGGCACTGTCAATGTCCTGCGGGCTCACCAGGGCCAGCAGCTATTACTAAAGTCCCAACTAGATGGGGCCTATCAAGACCAAGACCTGGTCTTCCCCAATCCCACCGGAGGTCCTCTTAACCCTATGGCCGTCACCAGGGCCTTTCAACGGCTAGCCGAGAGGATAGGGCTGAAGGATGGCCGACTGCATAACCTGAGACACTTCCGCGCAAGTGTGATGCTGCAAAGCGGCCAGAGCTTGGTCCTGGTCAGCAAAAGGCTAGGACATGCCAGCGTAACCACCACGGCTGATATCTACGCCCACGTCTCAGGAGGCTGGCATAAGGAAGCGGCCAGGGCTTTCGCCAAAGCTATGAAGGGAGCAGCTAGAATGGGTATCGGCAAAACAGCCCGACGGTGAAGGGAATGAGACCAGTACAGATAAGAATTTAGGGGAGTTTAATACAATGGAGCGGAAGACGGGATTCGAACCCGCGACCCTCTCCTTGGCAAGGAGATGCTCTACCGCTGAGCCACTTCCGCTCGGCGTTCTTGCCAGCCATTTTGCGCCTGGTGCCGAGGGTCGGAATCGAACCGACGACACGCGGATTTTCAGTCCGCTGCTCTACCTCTGAGCTACCTCGGCCAGATTCGGTTCTGGGTACTTTCTTGATCTGGCTCAGTGCTTACATTATAGCTACCCACCGCTAGTTTTTCAAGTCAGGTTCGATAGCTGCCAGGTCGGCGTGCTCTCGCAACAGCTCCTGAAACCGTTCTAGCTTCCTGGGATGGTGGAACGTGGAGCGTTTAAGTACGTTGTCCAGGGCATGGGCAGTGGATATCGTGTCGGTACGGACTACCAGCAAGGGCACTCCCTGCTGTTCCGCCTGGTAATACACGTACTGAATGGGCTGATGTCCACCTGTGAGGACAAGGCAGGTAGTGGGCGTAGATAAAGCTGCAAGCTGAATATCGGGCCGGTCGCCTCGGATGATGACCGCCTTATTCTCCATGCGCCCAAAATAGGTGATGCCCCAGTCCATGATATTGCCGCCGATGAGGAAATTTTCCACCAGCTCCTCGGACCTCTCCCGTCCAATGACCCATTGCCCGTCCAGGTGTTGCGCTATCTGGCCTACGGTGACCGCCAGCATAAGCCGGTCTTCCGGAATGGCCCCCAGGAACTTTACTCCACGGGCTTCGATAGCATGTCCTAGATTTAGCCGTACATCTCGCTCTCTGTACCGGGTGACGGAGTTTATCAGGACTCCTAGAAGGCGCTGACCGAAAGGCTCACATGCCTCTAGCACCCGCTCGGCGTTGAGGTCTGGCCTGTAGTACATGATCAACAAAGCCCTGGTGTCCAGAAGGTCCGCCAGCATCGCAGAGAGGGGCAAAGCATCGCCTTGAGGCGTGAAAAGGCTAGGCCCCTCCACCAGCACCACCTCTTTGGCGGAGGTCAGCCTGTCCAGAGATAGCCTTAGCTCCCTGGACATATCTTCTGGTAGGGGTTGGCCCTCTCTAATTCCTTCAGGCATCGTCAGCGGGGTCGGCTGTTCCGCATCACCACTTGAGAGGACACTCCGGCTGATGAACGCCGGGTCAGGGTCCTCATGGGGGGCAGGCGAAAAGGGCTTGAAGTACCCCACCCTCTTGCCTGAACGGGACAACTGGGCTGCCAGGGCGCTGGTCAGCGCTGTCTTCCCAGAGGCGGGCCGGTCGGAGGTGATGTATAAAACCGTCACTCAGGACTCTTCCATCAATCAGAATTCTGGGGCTGCAAGACTACACGTATCGGTAGCTCAAACATCTCAGTCCACTCTGAAGTGTCAGTCTTACCATCTACCTTAAACCAATAGACTCCAGGGCCATCAGCAGGAAATCCGGGAAGCCTGAAGCGCACTCTGAATCGAAGATACTGTGTGAGGTCAACCTCGAATTCTTGAAAAGTGACCTCCTGGCCTTCTGGCAGCACAATGCGAAGTCTGCCACGACCCCTCTCAGGCACTTCCAGGTTAGAGCGCATCCACAGTGTAACTAGCTCAAAATTAGCCAGCATTATTCTTTCTGGCAAAGGCTGCTCTGGTTGTATCTGAGGAGGTTGGGCCGGAAATGTTACCTCCTCTATGATATTGAACAGAGATAAGCTATTTGTATCCCTGTCAACGGCAGAGCTTTGGCATAAGATACTCCAGATGACTTTCAATCGAACCCTCTACCAATCCGTGGTTTAAGCGCTGGTGTTACCAGCAGTAGACGAGGGGACACCGGCTTTCTTATAGTAACGTGGCCTTGCTCCTTGAGTCACTGGATTCATGATGAACATGGTATCTCCAGAGCTTGTTTGTGCTACTTCCAGGCCATACTGTCTCTCACCAACCCAGGCATCCCCACTAGCCACCGGAGGAGGTGTGAGAATCCTACGAGCCAGTTTCTTGGCGTACCAGCACTGTGGAGCACGGTCGACGTAGTTGGCTGCTATCTGGCCGTAGGCAGGCTCGGTGAAATAGGTCAGCCAGAGTAAGATTGCTAGTGGGGTGTCTTTGGGATTCTCATAGCGTGGGTCCACAGCTAGCTGCGACAGATCATAAATACGACCCAGCACTTCTTCACCTGCATCGCCCGATTCTCTCATGCTCTGATACAGGTCTATCACAACAGACTCTTTAGCTGCGGCCCTGAAAAAAGCACCCATGCTGCTGACTACGTTCAGCTTAACGTCGAACTCGGTGCTCTCGATTTCTGAAAGCGCTTGCTGCCAGCTCATATCCTATCCGTCCAATACTCTGTAGGCTTTCCTAGATTCGGTTCAACGTCATCGATGTGGTGGAAGTATTCCCCAACCTCACCCCACTGGCTTAACACGATTACTTCCCACCTTGCTTCCCTCAAGTTTGTCCTTACCTCTGCTACCAATCCTACGTGGGTCACATGACCTTCCTCATCTCTGTATATCACTAAGTCTCCACGCACAAGCTCCCCTTCGTGGAGAACCCGCCGATAGTCATCGTCTTCCAGGATCATGTACAAATGCTCAGGGTCAATCCAGGTGCGCCGAGAGGCGAATACCATCCCCATACAATTATACACACTGCTCAAGGAACGCACACGAGCCGAAGGATGACGTGGCAACACCATATTTCTCCTAGCAGCCATTTCAATCGGCGAGCGCTGAAGACGTTGCTCGTTCGGTATCTCTCTCCCTTTTCTGGTGGCTAAAGGCAGTGTCGGGCCTACGATAAAGTCACCACGAGCATCGTATAGTGTCATTGGATCTTATGGTTCAAGATTCTGCTTTTTTAGATAAACTTGGCCTGGGCTCTGGCCGCGCCTGCGTAGTCTATGTACACCGTCACCACCTCGCTGAAGAAGTTCACCGCCTCGGTGCCCTGCTCCCTGGCCCCCACCCCAGAGGCCTTCATGCCTCCGAAGGGCAGGTGCACCTCTCCACCGAGAGTAGGCGAGTTGACGTGGACGATGCCAGACTCCACCTGGTCCACGTACTGGAAAGCCTGGGTAAGGTCTTTGGTATAGATGGAGGAAGAAAGGCCGAACTGGACGCCGTTAGCTAGCTGTATGGCTTCGGCCAGGTCTTTGGCCTTGAACACGGTGAGCACTGGCCCGAATATCTCCTCTTGGGCGATACGCATGGAGGGATTCACATCGGTGAAAATGGTGGGCTCGATGTAGTAGCCGTTATCGTAGCCGGGGCCGGAGAGCGGCCTGCCTCCATAGACCAGCCTGGCCCCTTCCTCTGCGCCTATGCCGATGTATTCCATGACCTTGTCAAACTGGTACTGGCTAGAGAGAGGCCCCACGACTATGTCCGGCTCCAGGCCATCGCCTATCTTGAGCCTGCGGGTGCGCTCTATCAGCTCCTCCATGAAGGGCTCATAGATGGCCTCCTCCACGATGGCCCGGCTGGTAGCGGTGCATCTCTGGCCAGTGGAGCCGAAAGCGCCCTGGACTATACCGCCCAGGGTCTTGTCCATATCGGCGTCAGCCAGGACTATCACTGCATTTTTGCCGCCCATCTCGCACTGCACCTTCTTCAGGCCCTTTGCAGCCTCAGCATAGATGCTGGAGCCTATCTCGGTCGAGCCTGTGAAGGAGATGCCCTTTACCTTGGGGCTGGTCACCAGGGTGTTGCCTACCAGGGCTCCGGGGCCAGTAATTAAGTTAAGAACCCCAGGAGGTAGTCCCGCGTCCTGGAACACCGTCATTAGCTTCACGGCGCTCAGAGGGGTGGACGAGGCTGGCTTGAAGACGAGGGTGTTGCCGCATATGAGGGCAGGAGCTATCTTCCAGGCCGGTATGGCTATGGGGAAGTTCCAGGGAGTTATGATACCAACTACTCCCAGGGGCCTGCGCGTCGTGTAGGCCACGGTGTTGGGAATCTCCGAAGGAGTGGTATACCCGAAAAGACGCCTTCCCTCTCCTGCGGCGTACTCGGTGATGTTCATGGCGCGCCTGACCTCTCCCTGGGCATCTGACAGGGGTTTCCCTTCCTCAAGGGTGATCGTCCTCGCTATGTCATCCTGCCGCTCTCGCATTATCTCCAGGGCGCGGTAAAGGATGGCCGCCCTCTGGGGGGCAGGCATGGATGACCAGGCAGGAAGGGCGGCGTAGGCGGCATCTATCGCCCTGTTCGCATCATCAACCACAGATCCCTGAAAAGCACCCAGCACCCTGTCCTTGTGAGCAGGGTTGGTAATGGTGTAGGTGCGGGCAGAAACCGATTCCACCCACTGGCCGCCGATGTAGTTGTAATAAGTAGGGGCCTGGGAAACGTGAGCCATAACCAGCCTCCTTAGGAGATGTAACTCAGCAAGGCTTGCCCCTTTGGTGAACTCAGAGCAAGCTCTGAACGAAATCGAAGGGGCGACTACAGAAGCCGCCCCTAGCTGCTAGTCCTGCTCTATCAGGCTTACCATCTCGGCTTTTGGTAGGTTATCTACTTATCTACCTTCGGGCCCTGGTCCGCCTTGCTGGCGCAGCGGTGGCCGGAGCGGCCCCCATGTACTTCTGGAACCAGCCCAGGGTCCTCTCCCAGGCATCCTTAGCGGATGCCTCGTGGTAGCTGGGACGCTCGTCACAGAGGAATCCGTGGCCTGCTCCAGGGTACATCTTGAAGTCATAGACCTTGTTGTGCCTCTTCAACTCGGCTTCTAGCTGCTGCACCTGGTCTACCGTGGGGTTCTGGTCCAGCGCCCCGTAGTTGCCCATGACGGGACATCGGACCTGAGCCGTGCGAGCAAACGGCGTTGTTGGCCCACCGCCCAAGGCCACCAGTTTGTTGCCACCGTAGAAGTCCACAGCACAGCTCAGGCCTGGACAGGCGGCCGCTGCCATATAGGTGATCCGCCCACCGGCGCAGAATCCCACAATGCCAATCTTGTCGCCTATAACCCGCGGATGCCTCTTCAACCACTCTATTGTGGTGTTCAGGTCCAGGATGATGTTCTCATCCCTCCAGTTCTGGATAGCCCTGGTACGTCTTTCCCTCTCCGGGGGGTCATCTGGGACTCCAGCTATGCCAGCGTAGGTATAGAAAGGGTTTGTCCCCCGGATCCCTTCGGTAGTACCCTCCCGATGGAACAGGGCTGGTGCAACAGCGAAATAACCCGCTGCTGCCAGGCGGTCTGCGACAGACTGTATGTGGCTATTGACCCCAAAGACCTCCTGGACCACTATGACCGCGGGCACTTTCCCAGACACGCTGGGCTGGCTTACGTAGGTAGCCATGTCATCTTCCAAGTCTCCCGTAGTCGGCACCCTCTGGATTTCCCAATACGACGCCATCTCCTTACCTCCTTGCCTTTGAAATCATCCCTTCCTCGATTTGATGCTAGCTATCTTAGCGACTGGAAACAGGTCTTCGGCTGTAGCGCTGACCTGTATCTGGCATAGATTTTAGCAGAGGAGTCGAGGAGATACAAGTTGCCAGGAAGCGAGAAACAGGCTCTTGGGGAGTCGAGCCGTGGTGTGCCCATCAACCTTGACCGGCAGGCGGGCATATGTTGAAATTATGGAAAGACAAGCTCGCCCTGAGCCGCAGCCCTGAGCGGAGCGAAGGGGAAGCCGAAGGGGAGGTATTGCCATGCAGGTCGGTTATCAGGTAGGCCAGGTAGTCTCCAAGGGGAGTGTGGACTTACAGCAGCAGTGGCGGGACCATCTGGAGCAGTTCCGCGCCTCGCGGGATGCCGGGTTCGACATCTACTGCTGGGCCCACCACTACATGATAGACCCTTTCCAGCACTTCCAGCCCTTGCCGGTGCTGGCCCGCCTGGCAGCCGAGCCGGGAGACATGAAGCTGGCAACCTCGGTCCTTCTCCTGCCCCTCCTCAACCCGGTGGACGTTGCCGAACAGGTGGCAACCCTGGACCACATCTGCGAGGGGCGGTTTATACTGGGCCTGGGCCTGGGATACCGGCCCGAGGAGTGCGAGGCTTTTGGAACCCGCATGTCCCAGCGGGCCGCCCGTAGCTCCGAGGCCCTGGAGTTGATGATACGGCTCTGGACCGAGGAGGAGGTCACCCACCACGGGCGTTACTTCCACGTCACCAACGCTCGGCCCACTGCGCGGCCCTACCAGAAGCCCTACCCCAAAATCTGGCTGGCGGCTATGAGTGACCCGGCGGTGCGCAGGGTGGGCCGCGAGGGCCACATCCTCTTCATTGGCCCGGCCCAGCCTTACACTGCAACCAGCAGGCAGGTCGCTCTCTACCATCAGACCCTCCAGGAGCACGGCCACACCATACCCAACGAGATGGTAATAGTCCGGGAGTTTTTCTGCGCCAGCAGCCGGGAGGAGGCGCTGGAGAAAGCCCGATGGGGCTTTCAAAAGAAATATGAGGTGTATGCCCAACACGGACTGCACGGCAGCGACGAGGAGCTGACCACGAAGGTAACAGGGGACATGGAAGCATTGATGGAGGATACCTTCATCGTTGGCAGCCCCCAGGAGTGCGTGGAGCAGGTCGCCCGGTACTCGGAGCTGGGCTTCACCCACATCTGTTTGCGCCTCTTCTACCCGGACATGCCTCAGAAGGCCGTCCTCGAGCACATCGAGTTGGTGGGTAGAGAGGTGCTACCTGCGGTGCACGGGCTGTAAGCCAGCAGCCTCCCCTTGACGATGAGAGGCGTTTATGTTCTATTATAGCCAGGCTTCGCCCGTTAGGCTGGGTTCATGGTGAAGCCTGGGGCTCAGCCGGCCGAGAGACTAGGGCAGAAAAGCCAAACAGGGGGCAGACTTGCCCTGAGCTAAGCCGAAGGAAAGGAGGCCACCAATGAAGTTCGGGATGTTCAAAGAGTTTCCATGTCACGAGGGGGTGACGCAAGAGCAGGTCTTTGAGGAATCCTTTGCCCTGGTGAACTCGGCGGAAGATATGGGAGTGGAAGAGGTGTGGCTGGCGGAGTACCACTTCCTCCCGGCCCGCTCCGTCCTCTCCTCCCCCATCACCGTAGCCAGCGCCATAGCGGCCCTCACTAAACGGATAAAAATCGGCCTGGCGGTGTACGTGCTGCCTCTAAGTCACCCGGTGCGCATCGCCGAGGAGGTGGCTACGGTGGACCACATCAGCAGGGGCCGCGTGGACTTTGGGATAGGGCGTTCCACTTTCCCCTTCATCTACGATGGCTTTGGCGTCTCCTTCGGCGAAAGCCGGGAGCGCTTCCAGGAGTGCCTCGACATTATCCTGAAGGCATGGACGATGGAGCGTTTCTCCCACGAAGGGAAATACTACCAGCTCCAGGACGTATGCGTAGCACCCAAACCCTATCAGAAGCCCCACCCTCGCATCTCTATAGGCATCACCTCAGCGGAGACCTTCCAGATGGTAGGACGCATGGGCTATCCTGTTCTCATCAACCCCTCCAGGGTATTCACCCTGTCCGAGCTGGGGCCCTATATCCAGCAGTACCGCCATGCGTGGTACGAAGCGGGACACCAGGGGCGGCCGGAGGTAGGGTTGCGCGTACCTGTCTATGTGGCCAAGACTGCCGAGCGTGCCTACTCCGAGCCTCAGAAGAGCACCACGTACGCTATGGGCCGCATAGCAGACATAGTAGGAAGCTCCGCAGCCCAGGCCGGAATATCTGCCGCCGATGACAGACGCGCCCAGGCACAGCGTCTGGCGTCAATGACCTACGACGACTGGCTGCGGGATAAGGTGGTCTACGGGACGCCAGAGGCCGTGGTGGAACGCCTCGGTCAGTTGAAAGAGAACCTGGGACTCACGGAGATAATATACGAGGTAAACTACGGGACCCTCATTCCCTATGAGCTACAGCTCAACTGCATGAGGCTGATAACCGAGCGGGTAGTACCAGAGTTTAAATAGGGTAACGCTCTCACCCCTTATTCCCCTCTCCCAAATCCCCCCAACCCCCCTTTATTAAAGGGGGGCAAAGGGGGGATTTCCGGAGATGGGGATGAGGGCTACTTATCCTCCACCTTCAGCAGGGCAAGGAAGGCCTCCTGAGGCACCTCTACCCTACCTACCCGCTTCAGGCGTCTCTTGCCTTCTTTCTGCCTCTCCAGCAACTTCCGCTTGCGCGTCACGTCTCCACCGTAGCACTTAGCGAGCACGTCTTTCCTCAAGGGCCTGACGGTCTCCCTGGCGATGACTCTGTTGCCCACTGCCGCTTGAATGGGCACCTCGAAGAGTTGCCGGGGTATTACAGCCCTGAGGCGCTCTACCAGAGCCCTACCGTACTGGTAAGCCTTGTCCCTGTGGACGATCATGGACAGCGCGTCAACGGGCTCCTGGTTGAGTAGTATGTCCAGTCTCACCAGGGGCGCGCTGCGATAGCCGCTGAAAGAGTAATCCAGAGAAGCGTAGCCCTGGGTGCGAGACTTGAGATGGTCGTAAAACTCGGCCAGCATCTCCGACAACGGCATGTTATATTCCATCAGCACCCTACCACCGCCTATAGACCCGTTGTCAGCTTCGTGGCCTGTCCCTGATGGAGCCGAATGGTCGTCCCCATTGGCTTCGCCCTGGATATATTCCATCCGCTTGAACTCTCCCCGACGGGTGGACATCAGCTCCATGACCGCACCGATATGCCGTTCTGGCGTTACTATAGTCATTTCCAACCAGGGCTCATGTATTTCCAGCACCTCATTCGGCGAGGGTAACCTGGATGGCGTGTCCACCTCCACAGTGTCACCGGTTTTAAGGAGCACCTGGTACGCAACGCTGGGAGCTGTGATTACTATATCCAGGCCATACTCCCGCTCCAGACGCTCCTGCACGATGTCCATATGAAGCAGGCCAAGGAAGCCACACCGAAAGCCAAAGCCAAGGGCAGGGCTGCTCTCGGACTCATAGGTCAGGGCGGCGTCATTGAGCTGTAGCTTCTCCAGGGCGCTTCTCAAGGACTGATACTCTTCTCCATCGGCGGGGTACAGCCCGGCGAACACCATAGGCTTGAGGGCTACGTAGCCAGGTAGGGCTTCCTGGGCGGGGTGATCGGGCAGAGTGAGGGTGTCGCCTACGCTGCACTCTCGCACATCCTTGAGCCCCGTGGCAATGTAGCCTACCTGTCCTGCTGTGAGAGAGCTGGTGGGAGTCGGATGAGGAGCGAAGACGCCTAGCTCCATAGACTCGGTGACTTTGCCTGTGGACATTATCGAGATGTGGTCGTTCCTGGATATGGAGCCCTCAAAGACCCGCACGTAGGCCACTATACCTTTATAGGGGTTATAGATAGAGTCGAAGACCAGGGCGCGAAGGGGTTGGTCGGGCTCTCCCCGGGGCGGTGGAACGCGGTCTATCACCGCCTGAAGGACCTCCTGAATGCCCAAGCCCTCCTTAGCGGAGGCGAAAACGATCTCCTGGGGCGTAAAGCCAAATACCTGCTGTAGCTCACTGGCGACCCTTTCGGGCTCCGCCTGGGGCAGGTCCACCTTGTTGACCACAGGTATGAGCACCAGGTCATGCTCAAGGGCCAGAAAAGTGTTGGCTATCGTCTGGGCCTCGATCCCCTGGCTGGCGTCCACCACCAGCAGCGCGCCCTCACAGGCGGCCAGGGCGCGGGATACCTCATAGCTGAAGTCCACATGCCCTGGCGTATCTATAAGGTTTAGCTGGTACTCCTGGCCATCGGCACCCCGGTAAGCCATGGTCACCGCTTTGCCCTTGATGGTTATGCCCCGCTCCCTCTCCAGCTCCATCTGGTCCAGGAACTGCTCCACCATCTCTTCGGGGGCCACAGTGCCCGTAATCTCCAGAAACCGGTCAGCCAGCGTTGACTTGCCGTGGTCTATGTGGGCGATGATACAAAAATTTCGTATGAAGGGTGAGTCCATTTACCACGCAACGTTTTAATGGGTTCCATACCCTGGCACATGGATGCAGGCTACCCAGTGGTTAGCTTGTACCTCTTCTAGCTCAGGGATTCCTTCCTGGCACTCTTCGGTATCCATCCAGCACCGAGGGTGGAATACGCATCCTCTGGGTGGGGTGAGGGGGCTGGGCACCTCTCCTGTCAACAGTATCCTCTCCCTCTGGGCGTCTACTAGGGGATCCGGTATGGGCACGGCGGAAAGGAGCGCCTTGGTGTATGGGTGCAACGGATTGGCATAAATCTCGTTTCGCTCTGCAATCTCCACGATATGGCCCAGGTACATCACTGCCACCCGGTCGCTGATGTGCCTCACCACCGACAGGTCGTGGGCTATGAACAGATACGTCAGGGAGAACTGCTCCTGTAGCTCCTCCAGCAGGTTTATTATCTGGGCCTGGATGGAAACGTCCAGCGCCGACACCGGCTCGTCACACACGATGAACTGAGGGTTCACGGCTAGTGCTCGGGCCACACCAATCCGCTGCCTCTGGCCCCCACTAAACTCATGAGGAAACCTGTCGGACATATATGGGTTCAGCCCCACGATTGATAACAGCTCAGCTACTCTCTCCCGGTACTCTCGCTTGCTCCTGATCAAACCGTGGACGATCAACGGCTCTCCTATTATATTTCCGGCAGTCATACGGGGGTTCAAGGAGCTATAGGGGTCCTGAAATATCACCTGCATCCTCCGGCGCATGGCACGTAGCTCTCGCCCTTTCATGTTGCACAGGTCTACGTCCTCGAACAGGATGCTCCCAGCAGTGGGCCGATAAAGCT
>CAYWGG010000013.1:14611-24193 GCA_964457285.1 uncultured Dehalococcoidia bacterium | reverse complement strand
GACTACCGCAGGCGGACGGGCCAGGGGATGCACCTGGACATGTCTCAGCTTGAGGCCTCTCTTCACTTCTCCGCTCCCTTCCTTCTGGACTATTCGGTAAATGGCAGGGAGCAGAGCCGTACGGGCAACCGGGACCAGAGGGCAGCACCCCACGGGGTCTACCCCTGCAAGGGAGAGGACCGCTGGATTGCCATCGCTTGCTCCATCGACGAGGAGTGGCTGGCGCTATCCCAGATCATAGTTGAGACGGGTCAGACAGCTGAGAGCTGGCCTTATCAGGAGCGATTCTCCACCTTTCTCGGCCGCAAGGCCTGGGAAGGTGAACTGGACCAGTTGATCGGCAAGTGGACCAGAGAGTGGAACGCTCTGGAGCTTATGGATACCCTCCAGAGGGCAAGGGTGCCCGCGGGCGTGGTGAACGACTGCCGCGACCTCTTTGAGGACGCCCAGCTAAAGCACAGGGGACACTTCCAGTACCTGGAGCACCCGGAGATAGGGCCCTATGCCAGCGATCGGAGCGAGTTCAACCTCTCAAGAACGCCCGGGAGGCTGGACAGGCCAGCGCCACTTATGGGGCAGCACACCGAGTATGCGCTTAGGGAGATAATCGGCTTATCGGAGGAAGAGTACCGTTCCCTTAAAGATGACGGGGTGCTGGAGTAGGCAGTCCTGGATTAGCAATCCTATCATATGGGCAGTTGCGATGGGAAATACGAATTTGCACCATCAGTGGGGCCTACCCCTCCTTTGAGGAAAACATCAAGGGATCCATTGAAGTGGGGAAGCTGGCCGACCTGGCGGTGCTGGGGGCTGACCCTACCCGGGTTGACCCCATGATTATCAAGGACATCCGGATGGAGCGGACCATCATGGGAGGGGTGACTATACGCTCCTCTGCTGCAAAGGTCGTTTAGTTACCCGCTACCCCGGCAGGCTCTTCCAGCTTCCGAGGGAACTTGCCACCGAACAGACCTTTGTCGGCGGGCCACTGCCACTGCGGCTTGGGCATCTCGTAGTAGACCTCGATCTCGTTGTCGTCAGGGTCCAGCAGGTAGACGCCCAGCGAGATGCCATGGTCGCCGATGCGAACAATACGAACGTCGTTAGCCTTGAGGCGACTGTAAAGCTCCTGGAGGTCCTCAAAAGTCTCCATCTGCCAGGCCATGTGGGCTTGTCCCACTCGCTTGCTGTCGGGGCCGGGGGCGTCGAGTCCTATGGCGCGGATGGCCAACTCGTGGGACTTCTCAGTATTGGCGGACATGAAGACCGTGCCGCTGGGAGACCTTTCCATAATTGTCAGGCCCATGATCCGAGTGTAGAAGTCCACGGAACGCTCCAGATCGCGTACCCGCATAACCAGGTGCCCCAGGTGCTTCGGTGTGAACGACATCTCCGTACCTCCTTACCCAATTAAGCCCTCGGCAGGCCAATTGACCTTAATCCTGAATCAAGCTCAAGGAACTGATGCGGCGTCCCCTTCAGTCAGCCGATTGCAAAAACTCGCGGACTCGCTGCATAAAAGGTTCCTTGTCGTAGGTATTATACAGGAGTATGCTGCTGCGCACTGGGTCGCCGCCGAACATGCGCTCGTATAATACCTGCCGACCGCCAAAGGCGCTGCAAGCCACATCCCAGGCCAGGTGGAACAGTCTGGCCCGCTCGCGGGCGTTGGTAGTATCCGTAGATAGATACTGGTCCACTTCTGGAGCCAGGGGAGTATCGAAATCGGCTTCCGCTGGCAAGGCCATAAGGCTGCCGGTCCCCAGAAGCTGGAGGATTTCCACCATCCTGGGGTAAATCGTCCGCCCGAACAGGGTGGTGCCTGCCTGCAGGGGCGCGCCGGCAGGGCACATGACACCCCACTGGTTCGGGGCAGCGTCCGCCTCGGCACCTCGTAGACAAGCCTTCAGCATATCCCGGTATGTGATCAGCTCCGCCACCCGCTCTTGCACGTGTGGGATGGAGCCCGACCCCAGGGTCTGGACCATGAGGGCGGCCAGTCCCAGGACGAACTCCGCCTTTACCACGCACCGCGTCATGACCTGGTGCCTCGTATGGGACATGGACTGGGTGGCAACAGCATAGTTGTTGGCCAGGGACACATCCCCCAGCAGGAAGACCCGCTCCCAGGGCACCAGCACGTTGTCGAAGAACACTACCGCATCCATCTCTTCGAAACGAGAACCCAGGGGATGGTCGAAGTGGGACCGGCCCAGGTCAAAGCTTTCCCGGCAGAGGAACTTCAAGCCGGGCGTGTCGCAGGGAATGGAGAAGGCAAAAGACTGGCGCCAGGCATCTTCACCCAACCGATGGCTCGCGACAGGATAGATGGCAATCTCATCAGAGATGGGCCCCAGGGTTGCCAACACTCGGCTACCCCGTACTACAATCCCGGTGTCGGTCTCGCGCACTACGGTTAGCGCCACTTCCTCACTCAGGGTGTCAACCGTGGAGGGAGCACGGCGCCGTTGCAGGTTCACCAGGGCGTGGGTGAGGGCCGCATCACTCTCACGGATGTATTCGTAGTAATCCAGCACGTTTTTCTTAAACTCGGGGCGGTTCTGGGCGAAGTAGTCTGCCGCTCCAGCCCAGGCAGTAAAGATGACATTTAGGAAGTCCGGAGAGCGTCCCATCATACCGCAACTGGCCCAGGCCCAGCGGGCCATCATGTTACGCCGTCGCTCCAGGTCTTCAATACTCCGGGGAATCAGGAAAGAAAGCCCCACCGGCTGGCCGGTGGTAGGGGAAGGATAGGTCATCTCCTCCAGCAGCCCCGGGTCATGCTGCATGTCGTAGAGGGCCGCCACTGATCTGACGCCGTTGCGAAAGGCGGGATGGGAGGTCACGTCCTCCACCTGCTCGCCGCGGATCCACACCTCCCTTGGGCGCTCCCTAAGCCCTATGATGTATTCCTGTCCGGTGCGTGCTGGCATGGCTCTTCCTCCTTCCTCACTCCCTCAACATAGTGAGGTTTCGTCAAGCTCAGCTTAAATATTTGGGCTCTTCGGACTTTTGTGTGTAAGCCATCACCCCAGGCCCCTCTCCCAGTGGGAGAGGGGTGGTCGAAGGCCAGGGTGAGGGTTTAGTCCCACATAAAACTCTTATGTAGCAGTGTTCTGTTTCCGTAATCATGGCTGTTACTTGAACTTGGGCATCACCTCTTCAGTGAGAAGCCTTATGGAGTTGATGGTCCGGTCATAGGGAATCTGCCCCCCGTAGTTCATCTCCAGCACCAGGCCCGATATGCCCAGCTCTTCCTCAAATTCCTGGATGCGTTCAGTAACGGCCTCTGGCGTGCCGTATATGACTCTATGCTTCAGTATCTCATCGTAGGGAGTGCTGGCCATGCGCTGGAGCCGCTCGGCGGTCTCCTTGCTGGCCGCACTACCGATCAGCTCTCTAGCTGCGTACTGTATAGCGTACATGGTGCTATCCTGGGGTTCAGAGCGAGCCTTCTCGGCGGTCTCGGCCAAATAGGCGGGGACGCGAAGCACTATATCGTCAGGCCCAGAGTGCCTAGCTTCCTGCCGCGCCTTTCGGTACGCCTTCAGTCGCTCCTTAAGCTGGGGCATTGGGGTATTGGCGCTGGCGAAGATGGGGTATCCCAGGCTCCCTATCAGGGGGAAGGTGTCCTCACCGGCCACGGCGACACGGGTGGGAGGATAAGGCTGCTGATAGGGCTTGGGCACCACGGTCACATCATGATAGGTGTAGAAATCGCCTTCGTGGGAGAAACGCTCCTGGGTCCAGGCCTTCATTATAACCTCCAGCGCCTCCAGGAAGCGCCCGCGGCTCTCGGAATAGGGCACATTGTAACCCTGGTAGTACTTGGTCAGTCCGCTACGCCCTATGCCGAAGTCAAAGCGGCCCTTGCTGATGTGATCTACCGTGGCGGCCTCCTCTGCGATACGCAAGGGGTTGGTCAGGGGCAGCACCTGTACTGCCAGCCCAACCCTTATCTTGCTGGTGCGGGCGGCTAAGGCGCTGGCGATGATGAGGGGAGAGGCCAGCACAGAGCGGTCAGGGGTGAAGTGGTGCTCAGCTAGCCAGGCAGAGTCCATGCCCAACTCCTCCGCCGCTTCTACCTGCTTGAAGGACTCATCAAATGCCTCCGCCTGGGTCATGCCCTTTCGGATGTGGAAGTCGGTGAACATACCGAAGTCCATGAGTGTCTCCTTTCGGTTTTTTAGATGTAACAAGTTATGGCCCTCACCCCGGCCCCTCTCCCACCAGTGGGAGAGGGGTGGCCGAAGGCCAAGGTGAGGGTAGTAGGGCTATGGCGCTTTCTGGAATGGGTCCGTCAGCTCCAGCTCTTCGCCTATCTCTCGAAGGGCGGGTAAGACCTCCTGGCCCATGAGTTCCAGACACCGCATAGAATCCTGGTGGCTGATGGTGCCGTCGTTGGTCCACACACCCAGGATGCTCGGACGCACCCTGGCCAGGACATCCCGGAATTTCCTGACTACCGTATCGGGGTTGCCAGCGATTATCCGGTTGGCATCAAGAATAGCTTGATAATCAGCATCGCTGACTTTACCGGCGCCACCTAATGCACGGAAAGGGTCACGGCGAATACGCTCGCGCAACCTGGCATAGCGGGGGTCCCGGCTGCTGTAGCCTATGGGGAACATGTAGTCGTTGGGAAGGGGGACCCGGCCAACGCCCACGTTGCCCACCAGGAAGCCTTTAGCTATCTCTCTGGCCTTCTCATCGGTATCCTGCACGTGGGTTCGTATCAAGTATCCGAAGTGCTCAGGCCCAGGCTCGTAGCCATGCTGCCGGGCGGTCTCAGTATATATGCCCATCATATCCCGGGTCGCCTCCTGGTCCGTCTCCAGGAAGATGTACGGGTAGTGGCGTTCGGCGCACCAGACCAGGGTCTCTGGGCTGCCCGTGCCGGGAATCCAGACAGGCGGGTGAGGCTTTTGCAGGGGCATCTCGAAGGGGTTCACCACTCGGAAGTGGTAGTGCTTCCCCTCCCAGCGAAAAGGCCCTGGTGTAGTCCAGGTCTTGATAACCAGGTCGTGGGCTTCCTCGAACCTCTCCCGGTTAAACAGAGGGTTGGTATTGCTAGCCAAGCTCTCTACCCCTGTCCCTCGCACAAAGCCCGAGACGAGGCGGCCTCTTGAGATCATGTCTATCTCGGCCAGCTCCTCGGCCAGGCGAATGGGGTTGTCGAAGATGGGCAGCGGGTTGCCCAGAAGCACGATCTTGGGCTTCTTCGTTATGCGGGCGAGGATGGCGGCCTCCAAGTTCATGGTCGCGCCAAGGCAGGTGGGGGTGTTGTGGTGCTCGTTGAGCATCAGCCCGTCAAAGCCGACCTCCTCAGAGTACTCGTACTCGTCAAAGTGTTCGTTGTAGAGCTGAGACCCTATTCTAGGGTCGAAGTTAGAGTTAGAAAAGGTCAGCCGGACAGCACTATTTAGGCTGCTCCTTACGTCCTCCTCCGTGTAGTGGGTATAGGCCCGCTCCGTGAATCGCATCAGAAACATGGACCGACCTCCCGATCAATTGGGGTGTATTCTCCAGGCGTCGCTCCGCCCTTTCCCTGCCCTACCCCCCTCGCACACGCTCGATCCCCTGAGACTAGCTTAAAGGCTACTCCAATCTTCGGTCACTGTCAACCGAGTCAATGTTTAATGTTTTCGGCTCTTAGTCGCACTCTTGTGAGAAGCTCGTATTCAGAAGAGGAGGTTCTGTACGCCCTGCAGGATCATCCGGACCGCAATAGCGGCCAGAAACATATAAGTGACTTTGGCTAACGCCATCAAGCCGCCACGTCCCAGGAACGAGGCGATGGCGCCGGACCAATGAAGGATGCCCCAGGCGACCAGCAAATTGGCGGCGAAGGCAAGCAAGACTGGGCCAATACCATGAAGGTCGGCCAGGAGCAGGAGGGTAGTGATGGTGGCTGGCCCAGCCAGGAGAGGTGTGCCTATGGGTACCACCTCCACCATTTCCTCTTTGGGGGGAGATTCCGACGGCCTGCTGCTGATGAGGTCCCTCAGCGCGATGACCATCAGTATCAGCCCTCCCGCTATGGCGAAATGGTCTACACTGATATTCAGCGATCGGAGGACAAGCCGCCCCAGGAAGAGGAACAGCAGTCCCACCGCTGCCGCGGTAAGGGCAGAGATATTCATCATGCGAGCACGTTCCTGGGGCGTCGTCTCTCCAAAGAGACTCAGCGCAATGGGTATTATGCCGATGGCGTCTATGGCGATGAAGAGGGGGACGAAGGCCAGCCCTGTATCTTTGAAGAATTGAATAGCTGGGTTCATCTGGAACTCTTGAAAAACACGACCGCCAGAGGTGGCAGGGTGAGGTTGAGGGAGTAGAAGCGCCCATGCATGGGGATTGGAGTAGCTTCGACACCACCCAGATTCCCCTGGCCGCTTCCGCCGTATTCCCTGGCATCGCCGTTCAACACCTCTCGCCAGAACCCGCCCCTCGGGACTCCTACCCGGTAGTTGTGGCGGGGCACCGGGGTGAAGTTGCACGCTGCCAGGATAAGATCGTCTGTTGAGCGCCCTTTGCGGATTAAGCTGAGGACACTGCCCTCTGTATCGTTACAGTCAATCCACTCGAAGCCTGCTGGGTCCAGGTCCAGCTCATGGAGGGCCGGTTCGTTGCGATATATCCGGTTCAGGTCCTCCACCCATCTTTGAAGCCCGGCGTGCGGGAAATGGTCCAGCAGATGCCAGCTCAGACTGGCCTCGTGGTGCCACTCCTGCCACTGCCCAAGCTCTCCACCCATGAACATCAGTTTTTTGGCGGGCTGGGCGTACATGTACCCGAAGGTGAGCCTCAGGTTAGCGAACTTCTGCCAGTCGTCTCCTGGCATCTTGCTCAGGAGCGACCCCTTGCCGTATACCACCTCGTCGTGGGAGAGGGGCAGAACGTAGCTCTCTGAGAAGGCGTAGAGCATACGGAAAGTCAGCTTGTTGTGGTGGTGCTTCCTGAATATGGGGTCCTGGGACATATACTCCAGGGTATCGTGCATCCAGCCCATATCCCACTTCATACCGAAGCCCAGCCCGCCAACCTGGAGAGGCCGGGAGACCATAGGCCAGGCTGTGGACTCCTCAGCGATGGTCTGCACATCGGGATAGCTCTTATAGACCTCTTTGTTGAGGCGGCGTAAAAAGGCGACAGCCTCAAGGTTCTCCTTCCCCCCATTCAGATTAGGTATCCATTCCCCCTGCCTGCGTGCGTAGTCCAGGTAGAGCATAGAGGCGACGGCATCCACTCGCAGGCCATCCGCGTGGTACTTGTCCAGCCAGAAGAGGGCGCTGCTGATGAGGAAGCTCCGCACCTCATCCCGCCCATAGTTAAAGATGAAGCTGTTCCAGTCGGGATGGATTCCCTGCCTGGGGTCAGCGTGCTCGTAGAGATGTGTCCCGTCAAAGAAACCAGGCCCATGCTCGTCCGTGGGGAAATGGGAAGGGACCCAGTCCAGGAACACGCCGATGCCGTGTTGGTGCAGGTAGTCAACCAGGTACATAAAGTCCTGGGGGGTCCCATAGCGGCTGGTGGGAGCGAAGTATCCCGTGGTCTGGTAGCCCCAGGAGCCATAGAAGGGATGTTCCATGACGGGCAGAAACTCCACATGGGTGAAGCCCATCCGGTTGATGTACTGGGCCAGCCTTGGCGCAAGCTCGTGGTAGGTCAGGAACCGGTTTCCCTCCTCCGGCACTCTCATCCAGGAGCCCAGATGTACCTCGTAGATGGATACAGGGGCCTCTCTGCCATTGGACCGGTATCGCTCGGCCATCCACCTCTGGTCTCCCCAGGAATAGTCCAGGTCTGAGACGATAGAGCCTGTCCTGGGAGGCGTCTCGTGACAGAAAGCTAAGGGGTCGGCCTTGTCTACTCGATAGCCGTTGTACCGGGAGAGGATATGGTACTTATAAACCGCACCCTTGCCCACCCTGGGGACAAAACCCTCCCAGATACCCGAACCTTCCCTGGAGCGCATCGGATGGCTGGCCTTGTTCCAGCCGTTGAAATCTCCCATGACGAACACCCGCTCCGCATCAGGGGCCCACACGGCGAAATAGGTCCCTTCCACGCCGTCCGCCGTCAGAGGGTGTGCTCCTAGCTTCTCGTACAGCCGAAAGTGGGACCCCTGGTTGAACAGGTAGAGGTCGTCCTGACTCAAGAGAGTTATATCATGGCGCATCGGCTGAAAGACCCCTCTACACATAGTCGAAGTCGTGCTCTCTCAGGACCCGCCTGCGCAGCCGGAAGATATGGGCCGGGACAATAGAGGGATTGAGCTCCACGTAGTTCCTGGGGCCTTTCCAGATGTAGCGAGCGTCGCTCAAGAGGTCGTGCATCTGATAGGGCACCTGGGGGTCAACCCCAAGCTTCTCAAGGGGAAGCTGCACCCAGCCTGAATGGGTATAGAAAGGGTTCAGGTTCACCACAACCAGAACGATGTTGGAAAGGTCATCACTGTTTTTGCTGTAACAGATTAGCTGGTCGTTATCTACGGGATGGAAGCGCAGGCTCCAATCGCTCTGAAGGGCAGGGTTCTCCTTACGGGTCCGGTTCACGCGGGCGATGAGGTCCTTCAGGCTGTCAGGCCTGGACAGGTCCCAGTGCTTGATCTCGTACTTCTCGGAGTCCAGGTACTCCTCGCTCCCTCGCTCTCTAGGGGTATGCTCCCAGAGCTCGAAGGCAGGACCGTAGATTCCGTAGCTAGCCCCCAGCGTAGCCGCCAGCACCAGCCTGGCCATAAACGCCGGCCTTCCACCCGTCTGAAGATACTCAGTCAAAATATCCGGAGTGTTGGGCCAGAGATTGGGTCTGAAATACTCCCGAAGGTCGGTCTGAGTCAGCTCCGTGAAATACTGGGTCAGCTCCCATTTGGTGTTACGCCAGGCGAAGTAGGTGTAGGACTGGGTGAAGCCCAGCTTAGCCAGGTTGTACATTACCTTGGGACGGGTGAACGCCTCCGACAGGAAGATCACGTCGGGATACTTCTCTTTGACTTCGCCAATCAGCCACTCCCAGAAGCGCATGGGTTTCGTGTGGGGGTTGTCCACACGGAAGATGTGGACCCCTTGCTCGACCCAGAAAAGCACGATACCCTTGAGCTCTTCCCATAGCTCACGCCAGTGCTCGGTCTCAAAGGCAAAAGGATAGATGTCCTGGTATTTTTTGGGGGGGTTTTCGGCGTACTGAATAGTCCCATCGGGGCGGTGGCGGAACCATTCGGGGTGCTCCTTCACGTAGGGGTGGTCAGGCGAGCACTGAAAACTGATGTCTAAAGCCACCTCCATCCCGTGCTCCCGGGCCTTGGACACAAATCTCCTGAAGTCTTCCAGAGTGCCAAGCTGGGGATGGATGGCCTTGTGCCCCCCTTCCTCTGAGCCGATACCCCAGGGACTCCCTGGGTCATCGGGGCCTGCGTACGCCCTGTTGTTCTTGCCTTTCCGGTGTGCGTGACCTATAGGATGGATGGGCGGGAGGTAGAGCACGTCGAAGCCCATTGATGCGATGTAGGGAAGGCGGCTCTCGCACTCTCTGAAGGTGGCACACCGTCCTGACTCTGAAGCCTCTCTGTGTTGCTCCGCC
>CAYWGG010000013.1:0-14511 GCA_964457285.1 uncultured Dehalococcoidia bacterium | reverse complement strand
CCACCGGCGTTTTCTTAGCACAGGACCGGGGGAACGTTTCATACCAGGCGCTGAACCTCGCCTTCTCCCGGTCAACCACCACAGCAAGCTCCTTGGGGTAGGTGGTGGCGAACCGCCATTTTTCCCCGTACTTGTCCATGAGCCCTGCTACCTGCTCACTCAGCGCCAGTTGGACCCTGGCGGGTAATGACACATGGGGCGAGCGAAGGACGTTGGCCCACTCCTGGAGGGTCTGCCCATCACTGCGTGTTGCCCCACCCTTTCCCTGCCCTGCCCCCCTCGCACACTTTCCGTTCTGCCCTTCTCGCCCCCCACCATCGTCGTTTCCTTCTGAAGCCCTCTCGCCTGCCTCTACAATCAAATCAGCCCCGATTAGAAGGTCTACCGTTACGTCTTCCTCAAGGCCCTCACTCCCTAACCCCTCTCCCACTGGGAGAGGGGCTGGGGTGAGGGAAATAGACGCCTGGAGCTTCTTTTCCAGGCCCCAGCGCCAGGTCTTGAACCGGTCTATCCAGGCCATAAGGGTGTAGCGATAGCGGCCCATTTCGGTGACCACAAAGGACCCCCGCCATCGGTCGTTGACCAGAGGAGTCATGGGCGCTTCAACCCACTCGGGGCTATTCTCCCTGCGATACAGGAGCACGGCTGAGAGGACATCGTGGCCGTCGGCGAAGATGTCCGCCTCTACAACGACCTTCTCACCGATGACCCTTTTGATGGGGGAGCGGCCGGAGTCTACCTCTGGCTTGACCCCCTCAATAATGACCCGCATTCTGCCTGGCTGTTCCTTCATCAGTGCATCACCAACCCGCCATCTACATTGAAGGCCTGGCCCGTGATGTTACGGGAGCCTGGCCCGGCGAGAAAGATAGCCATGTCTGCTATATCCTCGGGCTCGTTGGCGCGACCGATAGGGATGTTGGCCGTCCTTCGCCGCTCCAGCTCCTCCAGAGAAACGCCCAGCTTTTCCGAACGTTGAGCCAAGGTGGTCTCCCCCATAGCGGTGCGCGTCGCACCCGGGCAGATGGCATTGACGTTAATGTTGTAGCGGCCCAGCTGATGGGCGGTGATCTGAGTCATCGCTATGACAGCTCCTTTGCTGGCAGCATAAGCCGCGTTAGAGGTGCCGGAGTAGCCCTTTCCAGCGATGGAGGCGATGTTGATAATCCGCCCCCCCTGGCCTTGCTGGATCAGTTCCCTGGCGACCCGCTGCATGCAGAAAAAGGCCCCCTTAGCGTTAACACGGTGGATGCGATCCCAGTCCGCCTCGGTGATGTCCATTACGTACAGATACCGAGTCACCCCGGCATTATTCACCAGAATATCAATGCGCCCGAAGGTATCCAGGGTCTCCTTCACCATGCGGTCAATGTCGGCGAGGCTCCCCACGTCGGCATGGAGGGCCAGACTTTGGCGGCCAAGCTCCTTCACGGCTATGCTGGTCTCCTCTACCGTCCTCGCGTCAATGTCGGCCACTGACACGTGAGCGCCTTGCCCGGCAAAACCTGTGGCGATGGCCCTCCCCATGCCACGTCCGGCTCCCGTGACCAGAGCAATTTTGTCCTCCAGCAGCATATGATACCTCCTTTGGTTATATCACTGGCATTAGTTACCCGATCATTCCAAGCGAAGAACCTGCGAGCGCTAGACTCTTCGCTTCGCTCAGGGTGGCAGCGGGAAGTACGTGGCTTCTGTCTGGAGTATATCAAGAAGTGGAAGATGGGTAGAAGATGGCCTGCTCAAGTCGCAACGCTCTATGATCGTATCGTCAGGTCCGACTTCGCCCAAAAGACGATGGGACAAGGTTTGACCTGACAGGGTCAGCTAGAAAACGGCTACAGGGTTCACGGGTGATCCTGTACCGTTGTACATCCTGAGGGGACTTATGGAAATGAGAAACTCCCACCTGTTCCGCTGCTGGCATGCCTGGGCGAGCTCCTCCAGATTGGCGTTGTCCAGTATCCAGAGGCCCATGGACACTATACCCACCTGGTGGATAGGGTTGGACACCTTGGGGTAAGAGCTGGGCATGATGTCATTACCCGTATCCGAGCCTATCATGGCGATGCCCCGCTGGTGGAACAGGGGTAGACATGCAGCCTGGCAGGCCGTCCCACCAGCAACGGCAGGGTTCACCGGCCCCTGGACCTCCCTGCGCCTGAGCTGGCCGGTGCGCACCAGCAACACGTCTCCCTCCTCCACGCGGAAGCCACATCGCTCCTCGGCTGCCTCTATATCCTCCGGCATCACTCCCTCGCCCCGTTCCACCCAACTGACCCCCCGGACCATGGGCACATCCACCAGGACCCCGCGAGTGACGATGCTGTCTTTGACAATCTCTATGGACTCTACAGTAGCTCCCAGGCTGGTAGAGACCAAATGGGCGGGCCTGCCATTGTACATCTTGCCTTCCCAGAAGAAGTGGGCCAAGCTGTCCATGTGGGTGATGGCATGGCCATGAAATATCAGGCCAAAGAAGTCCACGGCGGCAGCACTGGCCCTGGAGCTGACCTTGTCGCCGCTGGCCCATCCCTCTCCGCTCTCTATCATGTAATGCAGGGGCGGGAAAGGCACATCGGGCGCGGGGTCGTAGCGGATGGTGCGGGCGCAACTGATGGTGATCCCTTCCTGTACTAGCTGCGTCGCTCGCTTCGTCTTCTCTGGAGTGATAAGGTTAAGGGTGCCAAGCTGGTCTTCCTCTCCCCAGCGTCCCCAGTTGGAGAGGGACTTGAAGTAGCCAAGGACCTCTTGCTCTGTAGGAATCCTGCCTGCCATAGCTCCTCCTTACACCATCGAATACGTATGTAGTCTAAGGATGGCCCATCGTAGTGTCAACGGGAGAGTGGCCTATCGCCCGCTGGAGGTCCCCCCTGCTCCAGGGGAGGAGGAGGCCTTTCAGCAGCCGGGTTCGCCATGATGATCGCAACAGCCTCGCCGACGGTACACTTTGAGCCAGTTATTCCTCACAAGGAGCCTGGCCTTCTTTGGCAGGGGCATTGGGGTAGACAGGTTGGTAAAGAAAGCCCGTAACCTGAGCATCGCCTCCTCCCTCCTGACACCGCCAGACTCGTTATCCTATCAACTCATCCCAAAGGCCCATTTATACCCCCGCCTTCAGGCTGCGGTGTCAAGGCCCTTTGCCTGCTCTATCCCACCGTGCACACTCTTGATGGCTTCGAGGGCCGAAAACCGAGGGCCTGGCGGTCATATGTACCAGGCCTAATTCTGGCTGTTGCAATCGAAAGTGTGCGAGGGGGGCAGGGTAGGGAAAGGGTGGAGCGACACACTGAAAGCCAACAGGCACCAGCCCCAACCTGAAGCTGAGAGCTGACCAATGATAGCTCATGGCTTCTAGGGTAGAGTATTGGTCACGCACAACCTAGTCCGCAGGAACGGGGACTTCTACGCTGCTCTTGAATGCGGGCATGACCTCTCTGGCGAACCACTCCAGTTGCTCAAGGAGGGCCTTCTGAGGAGTGCCGACGGGTTGGCCCACGTTAATGCGCTGGAGGCCGGGGTATCTCTCTTCTACCTTCTTGAGCTTCTCGATTATAAGCTCAGGTGGACCACAGAGTGCGGCCCCAGATGCCACGGCGTCCTTCAAGGAGGGAAGGCCAGCGAAGGGTGCCCTCTTTGGGTCACTGATGTCCTTGATCTGCTGCTCGCTGAGCCCACGATGAAGCCGTAATGGCCCAAACATCTTGAGGTTCTCCTCGTAGTACTTCGACCCCTCTCTGATCGCCTTCTCCTGAGTCTCGGCCAGGTAAACATGAAATCCGATGGAGAGGTCTTCGCCCATCTGAGCATCCTTGCGACCTGCACGGACCAGCGCGTCACGGTATCCCTGTATGACACCGTCCATAGCTCCGCCCTCGGCCACGCCACCACCGATAATGCCTTTGATGCCGTGCTTAGCCATGAAGTCGAAGGCCCGCTGAGTGCCGCCCTGAATAGGCTGCCAGCACTCCACGGGCAGACTCCTGGGGCGAGGAACCAGCGTTATCTCCTCAAGCTGGTAACCGCGATAAGGCACCCTGGGAGGGACATCGTAATACTGGCCGTGGTGAGAAAATGACCTCTCGTTGAATGCCTTGAAGATAATCTCGACCTGCTCCTCGAACAGCTCCCGGTTGGCAGCCTGGTCACGCAGAGGGGCCCCAAAGGTCTCCACCTCCCTGGTGTGATAGCCACGGCCTACGCCGAAGATTACGCGCCCACCGGTGAGAATGTCGGCGGTGGCGAAGTCCTCGGCGAGCCGCAGGGGGTGCCACATGGGAGCGATATTGAAGGCGCAACCGATCTTGATATTCCTGGTCAAGTGGGCCAGGTGGACGCTGAGTAGCAGGATATTAGGTATGCACTCATACCCCTCGGGCTGGAAGTGGTGCTCAGCCATCCAGAAGGTGGCGTAGCCCGTCCGGTCCATTAGCTGGGCTATGGCATCGGTTTTGTCGAAGACCGTTGCCAGGTGGTCGTCGGAGAATGAGCGCTCGTTTACCGGAGTCCCGGCGTATCCCACGTTGTCCATGTCCACGTGCCCGGCAAAAAGGCTGTCAAATTTGGTGATCAAGCTTTGCCTCCTGGGTAGTATCGAAAATTGATTACGGCTCTATTATAGCCCTGGGATATACCCTGTCAACTATGCTATTTGCGGGGAGCGTGTTGACGACCTGAGGCATTCGGGGTATGCTTGTCCTGAGGTTGGCGAAGGGACATCACCGAAGATAAACTGTGTAAGGAGGGGACATGGCAGACCCAGAAGCCAGGCAGCCAGGAACCGAGACCCCGATGAATGTGACCGTCTGGTACGACTATATCTGACCGTGGTGCTATATCGGCCTGGAGAGGGTCGAAAGGTTGAGGAAAGATTATAACGTCACTGTAGAGGGTAAGGCCTTTCTCCTTCGCCCCGATACCCCTATGGAAGGCGCTCCTCGGCAGCCCAGGCCAGGTGAGTCGGGTGATCAGCTCAGCGAGCCGCTACGCACCTACGCCGAGCAGGCAGGGCTGGTGATGCGAAGGTCGTCCCTGATACCCTATACCATGTATTCCCTGGAGGCCACGGAGTACGCACAGCAGCACGGGCAGTTCGACGCCTTTCACCTCGCTGCTTACAAAGCCTACTGGGAGGACGGCAAGAACCTGGGAGACCTGGCGGTGATCCAGGAGCTTGCCCTGAAGTGTGGACTGGACTGGACTGAGCTTTCAGCCCGTCTGGAATCAGGTTACTACAGGGATACGGTACTTACCCAGTACCAGCAGGCCATCAACCTTGGTATACGAGGAATCCCCGCCTTTCTTATCGGCAACCAGCTATTTACCGGGGCGCAACCCTACGAAATATTCAAGCTGGCGATGGCCAGGGCTAGAGAGAGTCTGCGTCCACAGAGCTGAGATACATGCGAGAAGACCCAAACCCAGTCCGTCCACACACTGCTCTCGATGTCAGGGGTAAAATAAATGAAGATCATAGCTTTCCACCTGATGCCTTACAGGTTCCTTTCGGAGGACTTCGAGAAGCAGCACCACAGCGTTTGGGTGGATTTGCCCAACAGCTTCTACGACCCCGTGAAGGGCCATGAGCTTTATAACTCCTACCTGGACCAGCTAGAGTATGCCGAGCGGCTGGGTTTCGATGGTATAGGGGTAAACGAGCACCATCAGAACGCTTACGGCCTGATGCCATCCCCCAACCTGATGGCCGCCACCCTCGCCCGGAGTACCGACCGGGCGACCCTGGTGGTGCTAGGAAACAGTCTGAACCTCTATAATCCGCCTCTGAGGGTAGCCGAAGAGTATGCCATGCTGGATGTGATGAGCGGGGGAAGGCTGGTGGCAGGCTTTGTTCTGGGGACGGCCATGGACGCAAGCATTATCTACGGGTTTCCTCCTTCCACCATTCGAGAGAGGTTCCGCGAGGCTCACGATCTGATTATCCAGGCCTGGACACGTCCGGGCCCCTTCACCTTCAACGGGAAGTACACTCGCCTACGCTATATTAACCCCTGGCCTCGGCCCTTACAGCAGCCCCATCCTCCTATCTGGGTCCCGGGCACTGGCAGCGTGGAGACTATGGAATGGACTCTCCAGAAGAACTATATGTATTGCAGCCTGGGCTTTGTCCCCTATAAGTCCTACCAGACAATTATGGGCCAGTACTGGGAAGCGGCGGAGCGGCTGGGCGTTGACTCGAACCCATACAGGGCAGGGATAATGCAGGTGGTGTGCGTCTCTGAGAGCGACGCCCGCGCCCAGGAGGAGTACGAGCCCCACGTGATGTACCTGGCAAAGAAGCTCCAGCACATCCCCATACGCTACACCGTGCCCCCTGGGTACATGTCGCCCCGGTCTTTCATTAACTTCCGGAAGCTGTGGGCCGACAACTTGAACCGCCAGGAAAGCTGGGGAGACATGGTAGACAAGGGGCTCATTGTGGCTGGCAGCCCCGCTACAGTAAGGGACATCTTCAAGGAGAGACTTACGGAGTTGAGGGCGGGACATCTGATCGTGCTGCTCCAGGTGGGCAGTATGCCCGACGAGCTGGCCCAGAAGAACATGGAACTCTTCGCCGGAGAGGTGATGCCCCATCTGAGAGGGCTCTGGGGCAAATACGAGGACCACTGGTGGCCCAGAGCTATGAAGGGGGAACCCGGAAAATGATTGACATGGATGAAGACTCCCAGCAGTCGAGAGAGCGCTTTGAACACCAACGCCAGGAAGGGAGAGACAAGTAAAGTGATAGACATTGTGGCGGGAATCAGGCAGGCCCTTCAAGATGTGGTAGTCCCAGAATTTAGAGCCCTCCAGGAAGTTGTCCGTTTGCAAGGTGAGCGCCTTGACCGACTGGATGAGCGCTTCGAGCGCCTGCACCAGGAGATGGCAGAAGGCTTCCAGCGAGTAGATGAGCGCTTTGAACACATGTCACAGGAGATGAATAATCGGTTTGAGCGCATGAATCAGGAGATGGCAGAAGGCTTCCAGCGAGCAGATGAGCGCTTTGAACGCATGTCACAGGAGATGAATAATCGGTTTGAGCGCATGAATCAGGAGATGAACCACCGGTTCGATACAGTCCATCAGGAGATCCTGACCCTGACCAGATCGGTAGCCTCTATGGATGGCAAACTGGACATCCTGGTGAGCCAAATCGTGGACTACAAGGCAGCGGTCAGCCTCTCAGCGCGGGTGGAGCAACTTGAGAAGAGGGTAGAGGAACTGGGCCGGCGCAGTTAGGCACGGATGCATCCCTGCCTGGCAAACTTCAGCTTTCGGGAGTGATATGCAAGAATCGGTGTCCATACGTGACGGGAAAATCCGCGTCCAGCTATTTCGAGAGGGCCAGGGCGCTCCTCTGGTCTTTCTCCAGGGAGAGCTAGGACGTCCCCATCCCGAAGAATCGGAGTTCCTCAAGGCTCTATCCAGCCGTTTCACGGTATACGCTCCGCAGCACCCGGGCTATGGAGAATCTCAGGGGATAGAGGACATTGACGATATCCAGGATGTGGCCTTCTACTACTTCGACATGCTGGACGCTCTGGGTCTGGAGCAACCTTTCCTGATGGGCCACTCTATGGGTGGGATGGTGGCCGCAGAGATGGCGACTCTTTGCCCTCATCGGGCCAAGAGGCTGGTACTGGTAGCGCCCTTGGGGCTCTGGCACGACGATTTTCCCGTACCCGACCTCTTCATCATAGCTCGCAGCGAGCTGAGGGGAAGGCTTTTCTTCGACGCCCGCTCGGAGCTAGCCCTGCAGGTGTTACCCGAAGACTTTCCATCTCAGGACGTGGAGATGAGCTTTTGGCAGGGCCTCTCCGCGGCGGGGAAGCTGCTGTGGGGGCTCCCCTATAACCCCAAGTTAGGCAAGCGCCTCCATCGCATCACTGTACCAACCCTCTTAGTCTGGGGTGAGGAGGATCGCCTGATCCATCCCCATTACGGGGAGATGTTCCAGAAGGGGATAAAGGGCGCTCAGAGAGTAATCATCCGCGGGTGCGGCCACATGCCCCACCTGGAAAAGCCGCAGGACTTTGTCAGGGAGGTATCGAGATTCCTGATATAAGGCTAGAGGGCAGGGTAGCCATCGTCACCGGGGCCAGCCGCGGCATAGGCAAGGCCATCGCCCTTGGCCTGGCTAAAGAGGGGACCAGCGTAGTCATCGCCGCCCGCACCGAGCAAGAGAGGCATCTGCCGGGGACTATTTATGCCACCGCCCAAGAGATCGAAGCCCTGGGAGGCCGCGCGCTGCCCGTCAGGTGTGACGTCAGGGATGAGGAAAGCGTCAACGCCACGGTACGGCGGACCCTGGTGGAACTGGGGCGGGTGGATATTCTGGTGAACAACGCCGCCATCGGCACCTACACGCCCTTCCTGGAGACTACGGTGAAGCTGTGGGACCTGGTGATGGCGGTAGACTTGCGGGGGCCTTTCCTGTGTACCAGGGCCGTTCTGCCTGCCATGATCCAGCAGGGATGGGGCAGTATCGTCAACATCTCAAGCGGGGGAGCAGACCACATCTTCTCATCCACTGTCTCCAGTGACCCTTCGGTAGGCTCAGGGCGGGCTCGCTCAGAGGAGCCCACCATCGTAGGCCAGGCCTATGGCGCAGCCAAGGCCGGGCTGGAGCGCTTCAGCCGGGGGCTGGCCGCAGAGATGAGCCGCTACAATGTCGCCGTGAATGCGGTGAAGCCGGCCAGACCCGTGCTCACCGAAGGGTTCAAGCTCCAGCGCCCCAAGGCCGACTGGTCCCTGTGGGCGACTTCAGAGGCAATGGTGAAGGCGATTATCTTCCTGGCAAAGCAGGATGCTTCGGGAGTCACCGGCACCGTCACCACCGATGAGGAGCTTGTCATGGCACATAGCCTTTAGATAAGACTGCCCGTATCGCCAGAAGGAGACGACTACTCATCTTCCTCCTCGACCTCCTGGGTATCCTGCCCTGCCTTGCGGGAATGGGAGGGCCTAGAGGGCTCCTCCCCATCAGAAAGCTCTGTGCTATCGGAGTACCTCTCCCTCCAGTCAGAGGCGTACTCATCCTCCTCTTCCAGCTCGCTGTCTATGTCATACCTGAAGAGGGCATCTCTCCAGTAGACCCGGGACTCTTCTTTGCCTCTGGTGGGGAAAGAACATACGCTACTCAGTCCAGGATGGCGATAGGTCTCTCTGATTATGATTGAGATCTCCTGACGGTTTATTCTGATGACAGCGGCATCGTAGCGATTGCCACCCTTCATGAGGCGTACCAGACGCATACCCATTCTTCGCTCCACCTGGCCCAGGTATTCGCTCTGGTCGTTCTCCACGACCAGGGCATGGTCTTGGGGTACCAGCTTTACAGCGTCTCCCGCTGCCATCTTTGCTAATACCTGGTGTGTCGCAGGCTTCTGGAGCAACGTTACCCCGGACTTCCCGCTTTCCTCTATGAAAAGATAAGGTGTGACGACCTTTCCTTGTTTTGGAGGTGTCACAGTCTCTCGCAGGTGGGCAAGACGCTCCAGGTTTTTCCTGGCGATGGTGTTATGGGGCGAAATCCTTGCAGTGCCTTCAAAGGCGCCCCTGGCCTCCGAGTAGCGGCCCAGTTCCAATAGAGCTTTGCCCAGGCGGTTCAGGGCATCCGCATCTTCGGGGAAAAGCTGTAGTATCTCTTGATTAACCTGTGTAGCCTTTCCCCAGTTGCCTTCCAGGGCCAGGGCAATGGCCTCTTTGCTCTTTTCTCTTCTAAGCTTTGACTTCTCTTCTGAGCGAACCTGATCCATCACTTGAATCGCTCCCGCGTCGGGGACTTGTTAACATCGGAGCCGTTTCCCTTAGAATATTATAGCCTTGCTCTATAGACAAGGGTGTGCTGGCACCATCGGGGGTGGAAAGTCCTGACGACTTAACTGGATACACTAAAATTGGCCCCAGGTCAAGTCTCTTTCAGCTTTTTCTGGGAACAGTTTAAGCCAGGTCAATAGAATGGTCTTTGCGGGTGTGACTACCGGGAGACCCTATTGTCCCTGGTGTTCAGATAAGGTCCTGGTTTATGGGTGTGGGAAGGCTCTTGTAGTTGCCCCTTAAATAGTGCCAGCGTATCTTTAGAATATCCCTCGTCATAGCCAGGGAGTCTCTGAAGGGCCTGACTTTACTTTGCGGGCGATAGTACCAGTCTATAGGCACCTCTCTAATCCGAAGCCTCCTCTTATGGGCCAGAAAGAGAATCTCCACGTCAAAGGCGAAGCCATAAAGCCTCTGAAGCGAAAAAAGCTCCTGGGCTACCTGCCCACGGAAACACTTGAAACCACACTGGGTATCTGACAGGCCGGGAATCACCAGTAGCCGCACCAGCAGATTGTACACGCGCCCCATGACATGCCGCCGGTAGGGTTCTCCGATGCGCCTCGACTCTGATATCTCTCTGGAGCCGATGGCGATATCGAAGTGAGAGTTTTCGGGTGGCAGGAAACGGGACACCTGTTCAATGGGCATAGAGAGGTCGGCATCGCACAAAAAGCAGTATTCCCCCGTGGTCCATAGCATGCCGTGGTTTACTGCCCAGCCTTTACCTCCGTGGAGCACACTGATGAGATGCACCTCTGGGCAGTCCTGGGTGAAGTCTTTGACTAGAGAGGCTGTGGCATCGGTGCTCCCATCATCCACTATCGCTACCTCCCAGGTATAAGACTGGGAGCCCAGGTAGTCTACTACCTTTCGCAAGGTGTCTACAATACGCCGCTCCTCGTTGTATGCAGGGATCACTACTGAGAGGAATGGATGGCCCACAGGGGAATACTAGTCCTCCTTCTCCAATTGAAAGGCCCGGTGTAAGGTGCGTATCGCGTCTGTGACCCTGGCCTCCGCGATGATGCAAGTTATGCGTATCTCTGATGTGGTTATCATCTCTATATTGATCCTATCGTCGGCCAGGGCCCTGAACATGAGGGAGGCATAGCCAGGAGAGTTCTGCATCCCGGCTCCTACGATGCTCACTTTGCTCAGAGTATCATCGGTAGTCAGCCCTCTGGCGCCAATGGACTTTGCCACAGGCTCCACTACCTCCACCGCCCTTCTGAGGTCGGTGCGGGCCACGGTAAAGCTCAGGTCGGTGAGGTCCTCCACGCTGGCGTTTTGCACTATAGTGTCCACACTTATCCCCACCTGCGCCAGGGGCTCGAAGAGGACAGCAGCTATTCCAGGCCGGTCGGGAATCCCCAGTAAGGTTATCTTAGCCACGTTCCGATCGTAAGCGATTCCCGTGACTTTAACTCTCTGTTCCATTGTTGATGCCCCTCCATGTATAAGAGTCCCTGGAGCATCGCTAAAGCTGGAGGCTACATAGATGGGTACGTTGTACACCGAGCCTAGCTCGATGGAGCGTGGGTGCATCTTGGCTCCATAGCTGGCAAGCTCCAGCATCTCTTCATAGCCTATCTCCTTAAGCTTCCTGGCTTCTGGTACCACACGAGGGTCAGAGGTGTAGATACCTTCTACGTCGGTGTAGACCTCACACCGCTGAGCGCCTAGAGCCGCCGCCAGGGCCACAGCAGTGGTATCTGAGCCACCTCGCCCCAGGGTGGTTATATCCATCGCCTCGGTGACCCCCTGGAACCCGGCCACGATAACTACCTTGCCCTCTTTCAACTCTTTCTGTACCCGGGCTGTATCTACTCTGGCTATGCGTGCCTTTCCGTAAGTGGTATCGGTCCATATTCCTGCCTGGAAACCGCTGAGGCTTATGGCGTTGTACCCCAAGGCTCGCATGGCCATAGCCATCAGGGTGCAGGACACCAGCTCACCCGTGGAGAGCAGCAGGTCCAACTCCCTGGGGTCAGGGTCTCTCACGACACTGCGGGCCAGGTCTGTGAGCTCATCGGTGGTATCGCCCATAGCCGAGACCACGGCGACCACATCCATGCCAGCCTGCCTGGTCCGCCCGATGCGCCTCGCCACGCTCTTTATCTTCTCCGCATCGGCCACCGAGCTCCCACCATATTTCTGGACTACCAGGGACATAGGCCTCCTCTTTAGGACGTGAATATCTCTCCCAGGGGCAGGGAGAAGCCAGGCAAAAGCTCCTGGTCTTCCAGAACATCTGTCTCACGATGCCATCGAACGGACCCATCCTGAGAATATACCACTACTCGCCTGGCGCTGGAGTAGAACACCCAGACTCGCCTAGCGCCACTTCTGAGATAGTCGTGGACTTTGGCCTCCACCTCAGCAGCCGTATCCGTAGGAGACACTACCTCTATCGCCAGGTCCGGCGCACCATCAACCCAGCCTCTGGGCAACCCCTCCTGGGATAAGCGTTCTGCTCTGATGAAGGAGACATCGGGCGCGCGGACGGTGTCGGGGTCACGCTCCAGATAGTAGCCTGTCTCCACCATTACCCGTCCCAGTCTATTCTGGCGAACGTGAAGCACAAGGTCCGCAGCAATGTTAGCTGCAACTCCGCCGTGGACTCCGCCTGGAGGGGCCACCTCTACCACCTCTCCTTTTACCAACTCGTATTTGGGGAGCTTCTTATTGCCATAAAGCTCCCAGAACTCCTGGGCCGTCATAAGTTTGGTACTTTGCTGAGTCATTGGCCTGCCTCCACTACGTGAGCGCCTAGAGGGGTGGGCCGCGTTATTTTTACCTCTCCGGCAACGCTGGCCTGGCGCGCCGCCTCGGCCATTTCGTAAGCGACAGTCATCTCATGCCCCCTGGCTAGAGCCAGGATTGTAGAGCCGCTGCCCGACAGGAAGACTCCCAGAGCACCGGCCTTCATAGCCGCCGCAAAAATGACCTTCATGGCGGGAAACAGCCTCCTCTGGCGGTAGGGCTGATGCACCCTGTCACCGGTGGCGTAGCGGAGGTCATCCAGCCTTCCGGTAGCCAGTGCATTCACCAGCAAGCCTACCCTCCCCATATTATACACCGCGTCCTCTCTACTGTAGCTACGAGGGAGCACTTTTCTGGCCTCGTCCGTGGCTATGGTCATCTCAGGTATGAAGAGTACGGCGTGGACGTTGTCGGGTACAGACACGGGGGCGGAGAGCAACGCATCCTCCTCTTGGACTATCAGTTGTATCCCCCCCAGGAGGGCCGCAGCAGCGTTGTCCGGATGGCCCTCCAGGCGCACTGCCATGTCCAGGAGTTTCGCGCTCGGCAGGGTAGCCTCATGTCGGGAAACCTTCGATAGTAGGAAATTGGCAGCCACCAAGCCCCCTACTATGGCGGCAGCGCTGCTGCCAAGCCCTCGTTCCAAGGGTATCCCATTGCGGCAGTGGAGCCGCAGCTCGGGCAGACCCAGGTGTACTTCCTTGAACAAGTGCTCCATAGCCTGATACACCAGATTACGCCTGTCCAGCGGTAGCTCGCCAGCCCCCTGGCCCTCGATGGAGACAATCGAGAGCGTGCAGAGGGAGTCGGATCGGGAAAGGGTCGGGCCATCACCTACTACAACCTGTACCTCGTTCCACAGGTCCAGGGCCATGCCCAGACAGTCGAAACCAGGCCCAAGGTTGGCGGTAGTGGCAGGGACTCTTACCTTGATCTGTATTCTGTCCATATCCTATACCCTTCGAGCTTGCCCTGAGTTTACTGAAGGGGCGAGCTCCCTGCCGGAGGGAGCACCCCCTTCATCCAGGGGACCAGGTCATCCAGCACCTCCTGGCTGATCTCATGCCTCATGGGATATTCCTTGTATTGGGGCTTGTATCCCTCCTCCTCCAGGAAGGCTCTGGCCTGGCGGGCGCGCTCCACCGGCGCTAACTCGTCGTAGACACCGTGGGCGATGAAGATGGGCTGGGTGCGTTGGGAGGGCAGGCGGCTCCTGAGCTCATCCGAGTCGGGCATGGTAGAGCTTAAGGCCACCAGCCCGGCGAAGGTCTCAGGCTTGCCCAGGCCACAGCGGTAGGTCATGCCTCCACCCTGAGAGAACCCTATGAGTATAATCTGCCCCGGCTTCACGTGGTATTGCTCTACGACCTCGTCGAAGAAGGTCTCCAGCAGCTCCACCGCTCGTTTTGCATCCTCCTGTGTGCCTGTTCCCCTGGGTGGCGTCCAGCCGTAGCCTGTCCCGAACTCGAACCGGAAAGGAAGAGGAGCGTTGGGGCAGGCGTAGATATAGCCCTCACGCCCAATGGCGGGAGAGAGGCCAGCCAGGTCTTGCATGTTGGCGCCGAACCCGTGGAGCAGTACGACCATTGGGTAGTCCAACTCCGGGTTGTATCCATCGGGATGTATGGTGAGGTAAAGCAGGCTCTTGCCCTGGTATCGCTTGGCTTCCATTTTTTCACCCTTCGTATGTAGATTATCATGTTATCAACACTTTTTCTCCGTTCTCCACTCAGAAATCCTGTGCTGGAGCTCCACAGAGGTGTACTGGTCTCGCAGGTCCCTCAGCGCTCCAGCCCACTCCAGCCTTGGCTTCTTGTGGAGTCTCCTGGAACGCCGTTCTACTAGAAACTCTACGAAGTCCCTTACCTCTTTACTTAAGGTCGGGGGGTAGGGTTTTGACCAGCTCTTCCAGCGATTTACCCTGCTGCTCCA
>CAYWGG010000012.1:20441-24343 GCA_964457285.1 uncultured Dehalococcoidia bacterium | reverse complement strand
CCCTGTATAAGCGCTCGCTTGACCGGCCCAGGCTGGATGACCTAATCTAGTGGAGAAGGTAGACGCGAACCTACAGACAAGGAGGCATCATGACCATAGACGATATTCGGCCTTTCCTGGAAACGTATCACCGGGGTGTTGTCACAACTTTTAGAAAGAACGGGGCTGCCCAGATGAGCATACTGCTCAGCGGGTTCTACCGGGGGGCGGTGGTCTTCGTCATCAGGGGGAACACCGCAAAGCTAGCAAACCTGAAGCGCGACCCTCGCTGCGCAGTCTTGAACGTGAAGCCTGACTGGTCTGAGTACGCTGTGGTGGAAGGAACCGCAGAGGTGCATGGCTGGGACAACACCGACCCGGAGGAGCTGAGGCTAATGCTCCGTGAGACGTACCGGGCGTGTGGAGGGGGAGAGCACCCCGACTGGGATGAGTATGACCGTGTGATGAGGCAAGAGAGACGGGCTGTAGTCATGGTCAAGCCGGACCACGTCTACGGACTGTGGAGGTAGTGCCACTTCGCCATGACAACGCCATTTACAATCCCATAGGGACCACCTATACGTGCAGCCAGGGCAGACACACAAGTCTGCTCCTACTCGGCTCACCCCCACAGCTACGCGGCCTTCACAGACCAGGCTGATTTAAGGGACGTCCAGGCTCACCAGAACCGCTGCGTTGGCAATGATGGTGGCATCGGAGCCGTCTTCGCTGGGGATTTCCATCCCTCCCTTGATCACTTTGATATGTCCCTGGCCGTGAGGTAGCACGCTCAGCACCGCCTCCTTGTTCACAGCGTCAGGCTCCGGGACGGCGATGGTGACGTCCACCCGCATGGACTGGGTCCCCGACCCAAAGGAACGGACAAAATAGAGGCTGTTGTGCCAGATGGCGTTGGTTACCGCTCGCTGGGCGGCCGTGGTGTAGTTCCTCCCGTGGAGGTCTATTCCCATCCCCATTTCAAGAAGGCATCGTTTCAGCGCCATGATATTTCACCTCTCCTCAGGCTGAGTGTACTGGCCTCATTAGACTACAGTTGGCACCCACCGTCAAGTCTGGATGATAGGGCGGGCAAACCCTTGTATATTCCCAGGCTGGAGTGTATTCTATAGTCAACCAGAATGATGGGAGGAATGTTATGGCAAAGATTAACAAGGTAGGACACGTAGTTCTTGGAAGCCGGGACCCGCAAGCGTCCATCAAGTTCTATACCGAGGCTCTGGGGATGGAGTTGGTCAACTACTTCGAGGAGATGCAGGCGGCCTTCCTCTCCTTTGGCACCCAGCACCATGATATCGCCCTCATGAAGGTGCCTGACGATCAGCCGGTGGGCAGCACAGGCATGAGCCATACCGCTCTTCAGATCGAAGGAGGCGAGGAGCAGCTGGTGGAGCTCTACCAGAGGCTAAAGGACTACGGTGCCAAAATTGACTTCACTGTTGACCATGTCCTCACCAAGAGTGTCTACTTCTTCGACCCCGACGGCAACCGCCTGGAGATATTCTGTGAGGCGATGGAGATGGAGAATGCCAAGAATTTCCTCCATGAGCAACAGGATACGTCTCGGTTAGCAGCGCCGTTGGACCTGGAGCGGGCAGCCACGTCATAGCTATCCGGGAAGACCCACGAAGCCTCTTATCCGATGATTACGAGGCATCGCAAAGCAACTCTACTGAGGGCACTTCTTCGAGTGCCCTCAGTATATTCCGAGAGTCACTTGCCATTGCCCTGCCCCCCTCGCACACTTCTGCTGTAGGGTCTAAGCCGGGAAGACCTGCCGTCCGCCCACGATAGTCCGCTTCACCACTATCTGGCGGACCTCCTCCGGGGAGAGGGAGCTAAGATGGGATGATGCAACCCCTTTTAAAGTTTGGTTCTCGAAGCTTATTTATGTTATGTAAAGTAATGGCAGGACGTTGAGTGTGGGTATAAGTAGAAACGTGCTGGTCGTCCAGTCGGGCGGCTGTACTGCGGTCATGAACCGGAGCCTTGTTGGCCTGGTGCTGGAGGTTTTTCACTCACCGCAAGGCGATAAGCTTGGCGAGGTCTATGGCGCGGCCCACGGCCTGAAGGGCATTCTGGATGGCACCCTTCTGGACCTCCGGCGACAGCCTACGGGCCTGTGGAAGAGAATAGCCAACACCCCAGGCGCAGCCATGGGCTCTGGCCGCCTCAGCCTCCGCCCAGAGGACGTACCCACCGCCCTGAGTGTCCTGAGCAGGTACAATATAGGCTATCTCTTCACCATCGGAGGCAATGACACGGCAGAGGTAGCCCACCGAATCGCCGAAGAGACCAGGGCAAGGGGGCAAGAGCTTACGGTCATACACATCCCCAAGACCATAGACAACGACCTACCCCTTACCGACCATACCCCCGGCTACGGCAGCGCCGCACGGTTCGTGGCCCTGGCCACCATGGGCGCGGGCAAAGACGCCGAAGCTATGGGCGAGGCCTCCCCCATCACCATCCTGGAGGTCATGGGACGGGATGCGGGCTGGCTTGCTGCTTCCTCCGCCCTGGGGAAAAGGGACGAGATAGATGCGCCCCACTATATCTGCCTGCCGGAGGTCCCTGTAGATGAGGGCCGTTTTCTGGAGCGTATGGAGGACGCCTACCGGCGATGGGGGTTCACCGTCGCCGTCACCGCCGAAAATGCTAAAAGCCGGTCTGGGCCCCTGGGAGGACAGCAGGAGCCCTTCTACGTGGACGACTTCGGCCATCAGTATTTCGAGGGCCCAGGCCGCTATTTGGCCCAGTTGGTCAGTCGCAAGCTAAAGGTCCGG
The DNA here is from genome assembly GCA_964457285.1 of uncultured Dehalococcoidia bacterium. GTDB lineage: Bacteria > Chloroflexota > Dehalococcoidia > Lucifugimonadales > JAGWBF01 > CAYWGG01. The sequence continues at coordinate 21,560 of CAYWGG010000012.1, read as the reverse complement.
GCCAGGTTCGAGAAGCCTGGCACCATCCAACGGTCCTTGATGGCGTGTGTCTCAAGGACCGACGCCCAGGAGGCCTCCCTGGTAGGTCAGGCGGCGGCAAGATATGCCCTCGAAGGATACAGCGACTCTATGGTCACGTTGGTACGCCAATCTACCCTCACCCCTGGTGAGGGCTACAACTGCACTACAGGGCTGGCCCCACTGGAAGCCGTCGCGGGCAAAGTTAAGCCCCTGCCCCAGGGGTATATTGACGCCTCGACGGGCCTGGTGACGCAGGCGTACATCGAGTACGCCCGTCCCCTCGCAGGCGGGCCGATGCCCAGGTACGGCAGGCTATTGAATCGTTAGTATCAAGGAGAGTGCTTAGTATGGTGGAAACTCCTAAGAAGGTCTTGCTGGCGACTCCTCATCCTGATGACGCCGAGGGTGGGTGCGGAGGCACCGTGGCCCGGTGGATTAAAGAGGGGGCCGAAGTCGTCTATATCCTCTGCACCAATGGCGACAGGGGATCAAGCGACCTGGAAATGTCTCCGGAGAAGCTAGCAGCCATCCGGGAGAGGGAACAACTGGAGGCCGCCCAGGTCCTTGGCGTCAAGGATGTGGTGTTCCTACGCCACCCTGACGGCGGCCTGGAAGACAACCGACAGTTCCGCGGCGAGGTGGTGCGAGAGATACGCAGGCACAGGCCCGACGTGGTCATGTGTCTCGACCCTCTCAGAAGCCGGGGCCACGCCCACAGAGACCACCGGGTCAGCGGCCAGGTAACCGTAGACGCCGTCTGCACCTACGCCTGGCGCCGCCTCTACTTCCCTGAGCATATAACCAGGGAGGGGCTTCAACCTCATGTGGTGCGAGAAATCTATCTTTGGGGTAGCGAGGAGCCGGACACCTTCGTTGATATAAGCGACACTATAGAGCTGAAGGCCCACACCCTCAGCAAACACGCAAGCCAACTCTCTAATCCAGAAAGGATTCGGGAGCGCATAGCATCTGGTTCGCGGCATGTGGCTGAACAGGCCGACCTACCCTATACCTATGCCGAGGCCTTCAGGGTTATACGCTTTGCGCCGGACCCTTGGCTGGTGGGGTAAGCTACTGGATGGCCTGGATAACCTCGTC
>CAYWGG010000012.1:0-20341 GCA_964457285.1 uncultured Dehalococcoidia bacterium | reverse complement strand
CTTGTAAGAAGTGCCAACGGTGGTGCCAAGCTAATGGCACCACCGCAGGTATTAGACTTCTAGCCTGTACAAGCTAGCCACCGTTGCAGAATGGGCACATAGTGCACCTCCTCCTTCAGAATTCCAAGCCTACTGTAACACTTCCAGTCGAGGTCAAAGTCAAGGGCCTGATGGACCTTTCTCACGGCCCGGCTTCCCCATCTGCCGCCCCTCAAGCCAGGCAAGGGCCAGCTCTCCCCTATGATGAATGCCTCGCTCGATGATGCCGCAGATAGCGGCCCCCTCCGGGAGATTTTCGAGCTGCCTCGCCGACTCCGCTCGCAACCACGCAAGGTCCTGCCTGAATGCTTTTAAGTCTTCAATAACCTCACCGACTTCCGCGATCTTTCGGTCCAGAAAGGCCAATACGTGGACGCACGGCCGCTGTTGCTCCTCGTGCAGAGCGAGAATATCCTTGATTTCGTCCAGGGAAAGTCCCAGCCTCTTTGCCTTCTTGATAAACTCCAGCCGTTCCACAGCTCCCTGGCCGTAGAGCCTGTAGCCAGACTCAGTACGTCGCGGCTCAGGAAGCAGCCCCAGCAGCTCGTAGTAGCGGATTGTCTTAGCCGTCATGCCAGCCTCCCTGGCCACCTGTCCGATCTTCAGACCATTTCTCACCGCGTTCCTCCCCTACAAAAATGCTGGCCCACCAGTTAGATGCAGCAATGTTAGATTACATCTTCCAGTCGAGAGCAAAGTCAAGCATTGAGACTGGTAGCTTTATAGAAGGACTAGGCCCTCGCACAAGAGTAGGCTATAATTCTGGTGCTCCCCTAATAGCTTGCTTGTAGGAGGACACAGTGAAAAGTATCGAGCTGGACTACACCAAGCGATGCGCCGACGAGCCCACCAAGGGACACAACCGGTGGCACCCGGATATACCACCTGCCGTGGAGGCGGAGCCTGGAGAGGAGGTCGTGCTCCAGACTCGCAACGCCCTGGATGGAGAAGTCACCTCTCGGTCCCGGGCTAGGGACCTCCGCACCGTTAACCTCAACCTGGTCCACCCTCTGACGGGCCCGGTCTATGTGAGCGGCGCTGAGCCGGGAGACCTGCTGGAGGTGAACATCCTGAATATCGAGCCCGCCCGGTGGGGATTCACCACCATAATCCCTGGCTTCGGGTTCTTGAGGGACCTGTTCACCGAGCCCTTCATCGTGCACTGGAACATCAGCGGCGGCTACGCCGAGTCTCCGGACCTCCCTGGCGTGCGAGTCCCCGGCGCACCTTTCATGGGCACCATCGGGGTGGCCCCTTCTCGAAGGCTGCGCCAGGAGATACTCTTACGCGAAGACGAGTTGCGCCGCCGAGGTGGGGCAGTGCTGGGGCCGGAGCCCAATGGGGCTGTGCCTGCCTCGGAGCCCCTGGCCTCCGAGGGGCTTCGCACCATCCCGCCGAGGGAGAATGGGGGGAATGTGGATATTAAACAGCTCACTGCTGGCACACGGCTTTTGCTGCCGGTGTTCACTCAGGGGGCCCTCTTCTCCGCAGGGGATGCCCACTTCGCCCAAGGGGACGGCGAGTCCTGTGGCACCGCCATCGAGATGGACTGCACCCTGCACGTCAGCTTCCAGGTGCGGAAAGGTGAGGCTGCCCGCCGAAATCTGCGCTTCCCTGTCTTCGAGCGAGATGACTACTTCACCAGCCCGGAGATGGCAGCGCCTCGGCGCTTCCTTGCGGCCACGGGAATGTGCATCGCCAATGGGGTCAACGAGTCGGAGAACGCTACCCTGGCGGCCCGCCATGCCCTGCTGAACATGATCCAGCTTATCATGGAGAGAGGCTGGTCACGTGAGCAGGCCTACTGCATCTGTAGTGTGGCCGTGGACCTGAAGCTCAGCGAGATAGTGGACGTGCCCAACTTCGTGGTCTCGGCTTTTCTGCCCCTGGATATATTCGCAGGCTAGTGATCTGGAAATTCCCCCTTGCCCCCCTTTAGCAAAGGGGGGTTGGGGGGATTCCCTTCACACCTCTAACCTATGATTGTGGGTACTGTGGGAGCGTCAGGGGCTACCCTGATGGTGACATCCCCGATGCCGTCGTGGCGCAGCAATAGCCGGATGCTGTCGGCGCCGCTTATGTACTGTACCGCGTTGCCAGGCCCCAGACGGAAGGCCCTGTCATGGCCGGGATAGAAGACCCTGGAGGCATTGAGCAGCTTCTTGATGCTCTCCACCGCCTCGTTCTCGTCCCAGAAGATTATCATGGGCTTGCCGGTGACCACCGAGTTGGCCCAGGGCAAGGCATCGCCTGAGATCGCAACCTGGCCCTGGCGGGTTTCTACGAGGACGCTTATATGCCCTCTGGTGTGTCCAGGGGTCTCCAGAATCTTGATCCCTGGCTCTATCTCCGCCCCTTCCACTACTTGCTCCACATCCCTGCCCTGCAAAGAAGCCAGGAAGTACCTGGCGGTGGCGAGGTCAGGCCTCTTTGGGGACTTAGCGTACTCCAGCTCCCTTGGGTGTATGAGAATCCTGGCGTTGGGGAACATGTCTATGTTCTGGCAGTGGTCCCAGTGAGCATGGGTGAGGACTACCATGTTGATGTCCTCTTCCCTGACCTGTGCTTTAGCCAGGGACTCCCTGAGGAGGCTGGCGCGGCCTTTGTGGCCCACGTCCACCAGGATGTTGTTCCGGCCCCGGATAAGGGCCACGGTGCAGAAGGCGAAACTCCCCTGGTCGCAGTTCACGTGAAAACCCGTCAAGAGGTGCTGAATCTCAGGCATACTACCCTCCCGTGTCATATACTGTTTTGCATCGCCTCAGACAGCTTCTTGAAATTAAGCAACTGCCGACGCATCATGACCAAATCTCCCCAAGGCAAAAAGATACGCATAAACCAGCCGATTGGTCCTCTTACGTACCACACAATGAGTTTAACAAGGAGTCGACAGCTTTCCGAAGTCTGTGGAACGATGAAATAGCTTACCACTATATCACCGAAGATTCGCGAATCGATTGTCTTAGGTCTCGTCCGGATCGTGAGGTGGCTGTCATACTGGAAATCTACCAACTGGAAGTTTACCAGGAATCGTTGTCCGACGGCCAATTCCTCCAGCCCTGGAGTTAGCGTTCGCGGACTCCGACGTCCAAGGTTATCTATCCAGTCATAGCTATAGGGGGAGACTCGCATCTGGCAAAGCCATCGAAAGATGACTCCCGGACGGGCCTGAATAGTTATCCCTCGATAAAAGGAAGCATGGAACCGTGTAAGGTAGCGGTCGCACGGAAATTGGAGAGAGCGCTCCTCTGGCCCGGTGCCCCATGTGGTGCTCAGAGCCAACTCAAAGCCCCTTTCGCTGGGCGTCGGATTACCGCTCTGCCAGAGGCATGGCAAGGGAGACTCGCGGCTCTCTGCCGACACCTCTGGCTATGTGGCCGTGGCCGGTGAGGTCTTCCGCCACCAGCACGTCGCCAGGGCCCATGCGTCGCTTGCTCCCGTCGGCAGTCTCAAACTCCGCCTGGCCGGCCATGAACACCACGTACTGGCGACGGGGGGCATTGTGGAAATCGGAAAAGGACTGAGCCTGGCCGCGGTTCAACCTTACGGGGCCGTCGCCAATCTTCGAGACCACCTCGGCAAACTGGTCCGGGGTCAGATCCTCAAAGTGGGACTCACCATCATCTCCGGAAAAGACTCGAACGATCTGCACGTTTTCCCTCCATGTTAATACTTAGATACCCATCACCTCTTGGAACTGTCGGATAGCGTTGATATGGTCATCGGGGGAGCGCAGGCGAGCCCTCATGGTATTCAATGAGATGTGGGTTGCCCCCACCTCTTCCCAGGCCTTCGCCCGTGTGGCCCAGAACTCTGGATCACGGCTATCCTCCATATTAATCCGGCCCTCTATGCCGATGGCCGATGGGTCACGCCCCGCCTCCCGTGCGTACCCACGCATACGTTCCAGGATCTCCCCACCCTCGCTATCGGGGCCGAACTGGGGGAACCAGCCATCGGCGACGCGGGCGACTCGCTTAATAACCGCTTCGGCCCTACCGCCCAGCCAGATAGGTATGGGCCGCTGGACTGGCATCGGGTTCAGACCTGCATGGGTGACCTGATGCCAGCGCCCCTTGAAGTTGACGATCTCCTGAGTCCATAGAGCGCGTAGCAAGTTAATCTGCTCCTCACTCCGTCTCCCTCGGTTATGGAAATTCTCGCCCAGGGCCTCGTATTCTACATAGTTCCAGCCGGTGCCGATACCCAACCTCAGTCGGCCGCCGCTGAGCACATCCACCTCTGCTGCCTGCTTGGCGACCAGGGCGGTCTGGCGTTGTCCCAGGATTATCACGGCAGTCACCATCTCCAGGCGCTTGGTAAAGGCAGACATGTAGCCGAAGGTGACGAATGGCTCGTGGAACATGTCTTCGGAGGTATAGCGGCCGGTCCAGCCCTCATAGTGGTTGGCATCCGCACCCAGGACGTGGTCGAATATGATTACATGTGAAAACCCCAGGTCTTCCGCTGCTTGCGCAAAGTCGCGCACCGCTCCAGGATCGGCCCCAATCTCGGTCTGTGGGAAGACAACACCGACTTTCATACCTGCCTCCTTATCTCGATCTTGTTGCTCTTGTTGCTAATTGAAAGATGCCAGGCTTCATCACCAGGTGATTATAGCATGACTACGCCACCCTGGCGATGCGGCCCAGAAATCTCAGCCCCCAGCGCCTTCATGCTACGGGATCACTCGGAACACCGCCACATCTCCCCATTGTTGCTGTTTTGCGAACCACCCTGGATGGGCCTCGAACTCCTCCCAGAAAAGGTTAGCGGCATCCCCCGGAAAATCAGAGACCCGGTTGACCAGCACATAGCTAACACCCAGCTCAGATAGAAGCTGATGCGCTTTTTGAATGTCTACGTTGCGAGTCCAGCCCATCAGACGGAGCTGCCTGATCTGATGTACGTTAGGTGCGCCTTCGTCGTGCCATCCATCTGCCAGAGGTTGGTCAGCCAGGTACGGGATAAGGAAGGAATGCCATGTCCATAGGCCCACCGAGTAGACTCGGCCCTTATTCATGTCCACTCCCTGAGCGGAGCCGACGGGAGAGGCCCCAGGGGAAAGGTCGGCCAGCCAGCTTATCGCCTCGCCCACGGACTCTTTGACTTGATAAGGTCCCATAAACTGCCTGGCCTTCCATGCATCCATAAAGGGAAACACCAGAATCAGAGCAAGAGCGGCGACCGCCAGGGCGTACCAGACCTGCCCTAAGTAACGCTGAAGGATGCGCTGGACCCGACCTGATGGGATTCGGGGTGCCAGGGTAGGCCAAACGCCTCTAAGGACGTCAAGCCCACGCTCCACCAGCGCGCTGCCCATGAGCGCCATAAAGGGCGCCATGTAGAGATGGAAACGGGCCGTATCCAGGCCACTGAAGGGGTAAGTGCGGATTAAAGGGTTCACATTAGCTCCCATGCTAAACCAGACCAGTACCAGCAGCAGGACAGCCACTCCAGCCAGGCGTCGCCGCTCCAGCAGGGCATAAACTGTCCCCCCAAGGGCAAGCACCATCAGCGTAATGCCCAGGTATGAGGGATAGACGTGGTCCCCGATCCTTGAGGTGTCTATAATATGAGCCCGGTAGATAGTCAGGCTAGGGAGCCAGAGGCCCGGTACCTCCCGCCGGAAGCCAACGTCCAGAATATGCATGATGGCTGGGATACCCCAGGGAGCAGCCAACAGAGCCGTAGCTATAGTGAACAGGCCCGAAAATACGATCACTTGCCGCCGGGCGTATGTCCCAGAGATGGCATGGAAAGCAAACCAGCCCACCAGTCCCAGCCCAAGGGACAGGCCCGTCATGTGGTGGGTCAGGATGCTCAAGGCCATGCAAAGGCCGCCCCACAGCGCTGCTCTCCAGTTGCCCGTCCTCAGCGACCTCTCCAGTAACATAAAAGCCACCAGGCCAAAGGGCAGGGCAAGCACCGAGGTGAACCAGCCCCAGAGGAAGATGGCGCTGAGCACTGGATAGGCTACGGCGGTTAAAATTCCCGCTAGCGCCGCCGACCATTGGCGCAGGCCTAGCTCCCTCGCCAGATAGTATGTGGCCGTGGCAAGCCCACCGTAGGCCATGACCACCGCGACGTTGTATACATCGAGCAGGCCTAGCCTGGTCACGAAGCTGATGACCCCCACGAGGCCATAGCCCAGCGGTGGGTAGGACACGAGATATGGGAAGCCACCATACCAGTAAGGGTCCTCAAAGGGGTTCGCTAGCTGGCCCGAGACCGCCAGCTTAGTAACCCAGCTCAGGTGAAGGAACGTGGCGGTATCCACTCCAGGGGGGTAGCCAGAGCCGAATATGGGCCAGACCAGTATCGCGCCCAGAAGGGAGAATGCCCCAAAGACCGCCAGGTGACGCAGCCATGACAGGTTTCGGAATGCCGCCATTTTACCCTGAGTATGGGGGAAAGTTTAGAGATTGGCTCTCAGCGGGAAAGCCGATGGTTGGCTGTTGAGTCTTCAAGAGGGCTTTAGCCAGATATGACACTGGGTTCAGCGATGACGCCAAAGAGCCCCACCCTCAGCACACGGGTCTGTAGTGTCCCCCGGTCTCGATAGTAGCTAGTCACCAGGGGTATCCACCCTCTCTTCTCGTCGTAGCGGGCAATGAGAAGCCTGGCGGGGTCTTCGAAAGACTGTATGAGCCCCCGAATAGGGACCTCCAGCACCCAAGGCCGCCGCAGGTTTATAGTAATCTGGTTCGCCTGGTGGTCGAAGACGATGAGATCAAACACCTTCCGCAACTGCTGCCCTGGGCCAGGAGCTATGGCATCAGCAACAACCACGGGCTTATAGACGAGCTGTATAGTGCTATCTATGGAGCCAGCATCGCTGACGATACGCACGCCATCGGATGACTGGAACGCAGAGCTAGGCACCGGCGGAAACCGGGGCACGAGCGCTGCCAGCGGATGGACCACCCATGAGGTCGCCCCGGTGACGAGCGGCACGTTAACAGGCTTGATGTCAGTCTCAACTCTGGGGACTGGGGGCCGGGGGCCAGGCGGCGGCGTTGGCCAGGGGACATCAGCCGAGGATGGCCTGACGTCAGGGAGGGCCATGAGTATGCTGCACACGGCAATCCCTATGGCTATCAGGGCCACACTCCTGATACGATTTTTCACCTTTGCCATATACAACACCTACGAGACCTTGTCACCCGAATCGCACACTGTTTTCGAGAGACCGAAGCAGGTCATCAGGCTAAAGAAGAATCATTTCCCGAGAGGCTTTAATGTATCGAAGTAACTAGGATAGTATATAAGTAGAGCCCATTTTGGGTCAATGTCCAGGCGAAGGCCTTTTCTCTGAGGCTATAGTCTGTCAAGCACAGCAGGGTAAGGACTGAAATGGCTTTTAACGTCTTGAGCCACATCAAAGCAGTATCTGGTCGGCTTGGGTCAAGGTGGCACGGGCTCAGGACGTCATTATCTTCCCAGGCGTTGGCCTCCCATGTCGGAGCGCTACCCACTCAGCTTGTGGCCTGGTGGCAGCGCCTCAGTAGGCTCCAGAAGGTTTCGCTGGTGGGTTGTTGCGTGCTGATAGGGATAGGCGTACCTTTCGGAGTGTTCACGTGGAGTGGGGCGTCGGCTGGACTGAAGGCACGGGACTCATATCGCCAACTCCAGGCTGAAATGTCCCATCTTACCCCTGTTGACCTGGTCCAGGTGAGCGTCTACCAATCCCTGGAGGGGCGGTTCAGGGAAGCTGAAGAGGCCTCAGCACGGGCACGGGCACGCTTAGGCTTCCTCCGTGCTTTCGAGTGGGTGCCCGTAGCAGGGGGCAGCATCAAGGAGGCCCGGCTCCTCCTTGAAATAGGTTTCTACCAGGGTAGAGCAGGGCACACCCTCGCCAGCGCCTATCGGCTCGCCCTGAGCAAAGTCGAAGGGTCGGCCAACGCCTCGCCCAGGGGGCAGACTCAGCAAGACGTAGCCCCAAACACTTCAGCTTCTCTCAAAGCAGCCCAGGTCGCCCACGCCCTTCAGGAAGCGGCATCACAGCTAAGCCAGGCGCAGGAAGACTTGCGGCGAGTGCGAGAGCTTCGGAAACGATTGGGGACCACCGAGAGAGGTGCCAGGTACGGGGTGCTGGTAGACCGATACCTCCCGGCCATACAGACTATCGCTTACCTGAGCAGCGCCAGCCCAGAAGTGATAGGGCACACCTACGCTCTTAGTGCAGAGCTAGCCTCGCTTCAAGCGCTGGCGGAAGACCCCCTGGGTGTGATAGCGGACCCGGGAAAGGTAGGACAGGCCCTGGATAATATCGCCGAGCAGGCTGCGGCCCTGGAGTCAGCCCTCGAGGTAGTGAGGCGGGCTACTAGAGTAGGGACGAGACCTGGTTCACCCATACAGGGCGATTCGGAGGACGCAGCAGAGTTGGCCGCAGTACGAGATATCCTTGATACCCTTGGCCCAGGGGTGACACTCCTCAAGCATGTGACAGCCGGTACCCGTAGCCTGGTGGCTATGGCCGAGGCGATGGAGTCCGCAGGTTTTCTCTCAAGGGAGTTTGGGACTGTAGCCGGGATAGCCTTGGACCAGGCGCAGCAAGAGTTGACCCTGGCCAGGAAAGAGACCGCATCCCTTCAGGAGTTGCTCTCTCTCCAGGGAATTGACGCCCAGGCATTTTTGCCCTCTGCGGTATTCGATGGCGGCTCCGATGTTTCCATCAGCCCGACAGAGAGAGTAGAGGCCCTGCTCGATGAGGCAATCGGCGCCACGAAATTCCTGCGCTCATTTCTGGGTTTTGAGGGTCCAAGGACTTACCTGTTGATAGGCCAGAACCAGAATGAGATCAGGGCCAGTGGAGGATTCATCGGGGTGGCCGCGGAGGCCATGATAGATAAAGGCGAGCTGACCCGCCTGGTATACCTTGACAGCTTCGCCGTGGACCCAGAGCCCCTTACCAACAATCCGTTCCCGCCTGAGGGGCTATTTTGGTATCTGTGGATGGGCCGCCTTCTGTTTAGGGATGCCAACTGGAACCCCCATTTCCCCGCCTCGGCAGCCCAGGTTGCCGAGATTTACCGACTTGGGAAAGGGGTCCAGGTTGACGGTGTGGTCGCCGGTTCCAAGGCGCTTATGATTGATCTGGTGGGTGCTTTTGGAGACATCACTGTACCCGAAACAGAAGGCGTATTATCTCGTGAGACAGCCGCAGCCCTCGCCGAGGGCCAGCTTCCCTATCCCTGCCTGCCACGCCATCTTTCCGTCCGAAGTAAGCGATGCTTCGACGAGGACGTGTTCTTTGCCTTGAACAGCAGGTTGACTACCACTAGTGTGGCTGCTCCTGTGAGACGTCGGATAGTGGAACTGGTCAAGGACTACCTTGACCAAAAGAACATCCTTATCCATATCTTCCCGCCCGCCGATGATAGCTTCCTGTGGGAGCGGGGGTGGAACGGGGCCTTACCACCAGTAGACCACGATTACCTGCTGGTGGTGGACAGCTCCCTCCCAGGACATTCTACCGTAGGGGTGCAACGTTCCTGGGAGTACAGGGTCTCTCTGACCCCCAATGAGCCGGTTGTGGCTCAGCTCCGTCTTCGCTACGACAATAGCGACCAACCCAGAGATGAAATCTGCCGCCAGTTCGCATGGGAGGTGTACCACTGCTACTGGAACTTCTTCCGTGTATACGTGTCCCGCCTGGCGGCACAAATCCAGATGCCTCCAGTGCCTCTCCATGAAGGAACCCTAAAACTTATCTGGGGATACCCAGATGCCGACTCCGCCACCACTGTGCCCGATTCTGACACGGGCCCATCACGGCTGACGGAACTGAGCGGCTATATAGCCGTAGAACCAGGAAGTGTTACAACGATCCCGATACAATATAAACTGCCGCCAGAGGTTCTCCGTTCAACCGCGCCGGGTGTCTACGAGTACAGGCTGCTAGTCCAGAAGCAGCCAGGCATAGACCATGATCAGGTAAGCCTTGCGGTACAGCTTGCCCCTAATGCTGAGTTGCTGGAGACGTCGCCGAGGTATAGCTCCATCCGGGGCCAGTGGCTACTCTTTGATTTTACCCTCGAGTCGGATACGACAGTGGTTGTGTCCTTCCAGATGAAAGAGGCCAGGTAGAAAAAGACGAGGTTGCGTTCCTACTCCACAGTCACCGATTTGGCGAGATTGCGTGGCTGGTCCACGTCGCAACCCCGTCGGACGGCTATATAATAGGCCAGCAGTTGTAGCGGGAGCGTTGCCAGTAGAGGAGTCAGCATCTCAGAGCATTGAGGGATATACAGGACCTCATCCGCCTCTGAAGGCATGTCAAGGTCTCCTTCCGTAGCGATGGCAATGACGATACCATCACGGGCCTTTACTTCCTTAATGTTGCTGACCATCTTGCTGTACAGAGGCCCATCCGGCGCTAAGGCCACCACAGGCATATTGGAGTCAATGAGGGCAATAGGCCCGTGTTTCATCTCGCCAGCAGGGTATCCCTCGGCGTGAATATAGCTTATCTCCTTCAGCTTGAGGGCTCCTTCTATGGCTATCGGGTAAGTGATTCCCCTACCTAGATACAGGAAATCTTCGTACTTGTAGTAACGCCTTGCTAACCCCTCGTAGAGCTGGTGGTCCGCCAGGACCGTTCCCAGAAGGTGAGGCAAGCGGGCCAGCTCTCTCACAATCTTCTCCGAGCGAGCACGGTCAATGGCGCCTCTGACCTGGCCAAGGTATACAGATAGGAGAGAGAGGATGACCAGCGAGGAGATGAAGGTCTTGGTGCTGGCTACCCCTATTTCCGGCCCAGACCGCATATATAACGTGCCCTCGGCAAGGCGAGTTGCCTGGCTCCCTTCCACGTTGCAAATAGTCATCAGCCGGCCGTCCTTGGCCCGTATAGCAGCCATCGCCGCCAGAGTATCGGCGGTCTCGCCCGACTGCCCTACCGAGACTACCAGGGTATTGTCGTCCAAGTGGAAATTCCTGTATCGGAACTCGGAACCGCTATCTACCTCGGCCGTGACACCTGCCAGGTCTTCCATGAAGTATCTTCCTACCATAGCTGCGTGCAGGCTGGTCCCGCAGCCGATGAGCACCACCCTGTTGAGGGCCCTGACCTGGCTCTCTGACATGGGGAAGTCCTCCAGGGTCACCTCCCCAGTCTCAAAATTAACTCGTTCCCTCAGTGCGCTGGCAGCCACTTGTGGCTGCTCCATTATCTCCTTGAGCATAAAGTGTTTGTAGCCTTCCTTGTCCGCCCAGTTACCACTCTGGGAGAAAGGTTGAGCCTTTTTGTCAATAGCCTTCCCACCAGGGCCGATGAATTTAACCTGCCCCTCTGCTACGATGGCGATCTCGCCATCGTCGAGGAAGCTAACGCCCCTATGAGGATCAGCGAAGAGCAATATCGCCGCCAGGTCACTGGTGACCATAGCCTCCCCGGGGCGGTGGGCCACCACGATACCACCAGCGTGACCTAGCCGCAGGGCAAGAAGTTTTCTGTGGGGCTCTCCCGTGCTGGTGGCCACGATGGCTTGAGAGCCTTCCACCAGGGAGCCCATTCTGATGAAGGACTCCTCGAAGCTCAACCCCCCTTCGAGGCCCTCTTCAATGATATGGGCTATCACTTCGCTGTCCGTTTCTGAGACGAAGATGTGGCCCCTGGAGAGAAGGTCTTTTTTGAGCTGAAGGTAGTTTTCCACTATGCCGTTGTGGACTACCGCCACCCGGCGATGGCAATCGGTATGTGGGTGAGCGTTAGCATCGGTGGGTTTGCCGTGGGTTGCCCATCGGGTATGGCCCAGACCTAAATGGCCTTGAGGGAATCCTCTTGCCGTGGTGTCATGGGAGTCACCCCCTTCCCCCTCTCCCCACCCCTTTCTTATAAGCTCCCTGACCTTGCCCGCGGACTTGCAGACCTCCAGCTCGCCCGAGGGTGTGAGGATTGCTATGCCGGCGCTGTCGTACCCACGGTATTCCAGGTGCTGGAGCCCTGTGAGGACTATGGGCCAGGCCTCGCGGTAGCCGACATAACCAACAATACCACACATTGTGTTACTCCGCCCTTTCCCTGCTCCCCGCGCACACTCTCGTTTCAATGACCCGCCTTCGGCGCTCAGCGGTCTGCTTGCCGGAGGCTGCCTGCTGATGGCTGATAGCTATTGAGAATGCCTATGATAGTCCTGGCCAGGTGACGAGCATCGTGGCGGAGGTAGACGCCAGCAGATAAGAGAGGTTCCTGTACCACTTCACGGACTACCTTGTCGCACTCCTCCAGGTCCACCTGCACCGGGTATTGCCCGTAGGAATTGTACCTCTGCAAAAGCCGTTCCGGGTAGGGAGCGTTGTTCACCACTACATAGTCCAGTGGGCTGGAGGTGCCCAGATACTCACGGATGAGATTGACAAAGTCCGACGCTTTAAACCCGTCCGATTCCCCGGGCTTGGTCATCAGATTACAAACACAAATTTTCACGGCGCTGGAATCCCGGATTGCCTGGGCCACATCCTCTACCAGAAGGTTGGGAAGGATGCTGGTGTAGATGTCTCCCGGCCCCATGACTACGGCATCCGCCCGTGAGATAGCTTCCAGGACCGGAGGGTAGGCGTAAGCCTTGGGGTTCAGGTAGATGTAATCAATGGTCACATCCAGCTTTTCCTTGCGCTGGTCTATATTGGCCTCGCCAACCACCTCTGAGCCATCCTTCAGGCGGGCCATCAGGGTAGACTTGGTGAGGGTGACGGGCAGGACCGTCCCCTTTATTGATAGCATACGGGAGGCCTCTGCTATTGCTGTGGCTGCATCGCCTGTTATCTCAGTGAGGGCCGTCAGGAACAGGTTGCCGAAGCTATGGCCATTGAGCCCGTTCCCGGCATTAAACCTGTAATCGAAGAGCCGCGCCATCAGCGCCGTGGAGCGGTCATCTGGGGCGAGTGCTATAAGGCATTGCCTGACATCGCCAGGAGGGAGATGGCCTAACTCGTCTCTGAGCCTCCCTGAGCTACCTCCACTATCGGTCATGGCCACCACAGCGGTGAGGTCGCACTCCTCATATTTGAGGCCGCTCAGAGTTATGTGATTACCTGTTCCGCCACCCACCACCACAATCTTTTTTCTATCCATGTGGTGTATCTCCCGCTATTTCAACCAGCAAACTACGGAGTGTTGCTCCGCCCTGCCCCCCTCACACACCTTCCGTCCTGAACCTCCCAATCTGCGCCGATGCCTAGTATATTGTCTATCCAAGCGTAAGTCAAGGTCAGCACGCCGGTGTTAAGCCACAGCTTACAGGACCTCGAAATGGGCCTCCGTCGGCTGGCAGGTGATGCCGTTAATCGGAAGTTGGGATATAATCGCCAGAGTGATACCGTTCAACGCCTCTTTGGAAATATTTTCACCGGAAGGGGGCTCCTATGACAAACCGAGACTTTGTAGGCTACGGACTCGACCTGCCCGTGGTGGAATGGCCCAACGGTGCCCGCATCGCCGTATCTATAGTCGTCAACTACGAGGAGGGGTCAGAATATTCCACTCTGGATGGCGACCCCGCGGGAGAGACTATGGGTGAAGCGCCTTCACCGGTCCCCGTAGGGCAGCGTGACCTGGCTAACGAGTCGTTCTTTGAGTACGGTAGCAGGGTCGGAGTCTGGAGAATACTGAACACCCTGGATGAGTACGACGTGAAATGTACCTTCTATTGCTGCGCTCTGGCCCTGGAGCGTAATCCCCATGTCGGCCCTGAGATTGTCCGGCGAGGGCACGAGGTGTTCGGCCACGGCTACCGATGGGAAGAATACTTCAAGATGGACCGGGAAGCCGAACGGCAGGCGATTCGCAGAGCTGTGGACTCCATCACTCATACTACCGGGCAGCGTCCTCTTGGTTGGTACACACGCTACGGCCCCAGCGTCAACACCCGGGAACTGGTGGTAGAAGAAGGTGGATTCATCTACGATTGCAACGCGTACAATGACGACCTACCCTACTACACCGACGTGAAAGGGCGAAGGTGGCTGGTTATCCCGTATTCGCTGGAAGTGAATGATACCAAGTTCTGGCGCGGCGGAATGACGCAGCCCAGCGATTTCTACGAGACGATGCGAAATACCTTTGACCTCCTGTACCAGGAGGGCGCAACCCACCCCAAGCTGATGTCCATTGGCCTGCATTGCAGGATTATTGGCAGGCCTTCCAGGTCGGTAGCACTTCGGCAGTTCCTCCAGTACGCCAGAAGAAAACCGGGCGTCTGGTTTGCTCGCAGGATCGATATTGCTCGCTGGTGGCTCGAGAAGTATCCACCTTAGCTGGGTGATTCCCTGGCTGAATTACATGAAGGGTGGGGTACTTTTCCTCTAAGCTGTCAACCCCAGACCCTGCGAGCTATCTCCACTACCAGCTCGAGCTTTCGGCGCTGGTCATCCCAGGAGAGGAGATTGCCGGTGTTGACTGATGCGAACCCGCACTGAGGGCTGATAGCCAGGTCTTCAATGGGAACGTACCTGGCTGCCTCATCAATCCGGCGCAGGAGGAGATCCCGGGATTCAAGCCGTCCCTCCTTTGTGGTGATAAGCCCCAGAACAACGGTTTTCCCCCTGGGCACAAAACGAAGAGGCTCAAACCCGCCCGCACGCTCGGTGTCGTACTCCAGCAGGAACGTGTCTACCGGCAGGGAAGTGAACAGCTTCTCGGCGATGGGCTCATAGCTGCCTTCGCCCAGCCAGTGGCTTCGGTTATTGCCCCGGCAGAGATGGATGGCCAGCGTCAGCCCCTCGCGCTCGAGCCCTTCGAGGGATGATTTATCAGCCTCGACGACATCACCGAACGTCTTATCCGGGTCCACGCCCCTGTCGCGCATGTCCTGGCGCTGCTGCTGGTCTATAAAGGCCGTATATCCTGGCGCATCGAGCTGGATGTAGGGCACCCCCTCAGCTGCCAGGGCCCTGACCTCGCTCCGAACGATGGCCGACATCTCCCGGAGCAGGTCCGAAAGCCTGGGATAAACTCGGTCGGTGATCCCTGCCCTGTAGCAACGGGGAGCCATGAATCCAGCGCTGGGAATGGTGACCTTATACGGCCCCGGAGCGTGCTCTTTCACGAAGGACGACTCGTGGGCGGTGAGCCTGCGTTTCTGCTGGAGCCTGGCAGCGACCACCCATGCAGTAGGGGTCTCCAGCGTATCTGCCTGAGGGCCGCGCCACTTCAGGGGGAACCCGACAGGGCTCATTCCCTCCACCGCTTCGGCGAAGTCGGTCCTAAAATCGCCGCGCCGGTACTCGCCGTCAGTGAACACATCTATCCCGACCTGCCTCTGTAGCTCCAGGGCGTCCAGGATCGCCTTATCCTCAATGTTGCGGAGCTGCTCCGGCCCTATCCGGCCCTCAGCGTGGTCGGCACGGGCCTCCAGCACCGCGGCCGGGCGCAGCAGGCTGCCAACCTGGTCTGCTCGATAGGAAGTCGCCATTGGCTTGCTCCTTCCTGGCTATTTCCCTTAACCACATGCCAAAGAGTATACCTGGGAGGCGCCTTCAGGTAAGGGGTGTGCACTCCAGGACTGGCCCCCATCGTGGCTGGCGAACACCTCGCCTCCGTTGGTGGCACAGTACACGCGCTTTGGGCGCCGCTCGTCAAAGGCGATGCAGAACATGGTGGTTGCGGGCTGAAAGCCCATGTCCACTCGCTCCCAGTCCATGCCGCCGTCGGTGCTGCGGAAGAGGACGCCCATATTGCTCTGGAAGTTGGCGCCAGCAGCCACCCAGATGGTCTTAGGGTCGCCCGGCACCTCGCGGATCCATCGGCAGTACGCATATCCCTTGGGGTTCAGGGGCTCCAGGCGCACATGCGCCCAGTGGTCGCCCCGGTCGGTACTGCGGAACATACCAGCCCTGGAGATGCCGAAGACCGTCCCTGGTCGCCAGCTACTGGACAGCACGCCGTGCATGTCAACATAGTCATCGTTCAGGTACTGGCCGTGGCTCAGGTTCTCCCAGTGCTCCCCTCCATCCAGGGTGCGTATGATGCCGCCTACCTCTATGGCTCCGTACAGCTCGTTGGGGTCGGCGACGCTGCCAGCCATCATCAAGACGCGCTTGGCCGGGTTGGCCCCTGGGGCTACAGTCACCTCGGGGAACCGCACACTCACCGGGAGCTGGCGCCAGTTTTCTCCACCGTCATCGCTGCGATATATCTCGCACGATTCGTAGCCAGCGAACATGACGTCAGGGTTCCTGGGATGGAAGAGGAGGGACCATACCGGAAGTCCGTGGTCCGGCACGTCAACCTTCTCCCAGTGATCTCCGCGGTCGGTGCTCCTGTAGGGGCCTTGCTGGGTGCCCACATACACGACTTCGGGCTTTTGGGGATGGACTGCTATACCTCTGATGGCGGGAGCTTCGGGTAAGCCATGGGTCAGCAACTCCCACTCTTCATCTCCCTCGGCCATGCGGTAAAGGCCGGATTTGACCATGCGACCTGGTGCGGTCTCTCCCGCCAGGCCTACATAAACGTGAGGCTTGCGACTACTCGCCATAAATCCTTCCTCCTCGCCGGCAGAATAGCAGTGATGGAGCCGGCCTAAGATGCATTCATTTCACCAAAAAGCCGAACGCTTGTCAATCCCGCCTTTAGCCGTGCTTCATGTCCAAAACCACCGGGCGTCCAGCGCCTTGGCGCCGCCCTGGGACAACACGGCCAGGGGGTTTATGTCCAGCTCCGCCAGCCCGCCCTGCCTGGACTCATACAGATCGGTCGCCAGGGCGGAGACCCGCAGGAGGACATCCACGAGGGCGTCAACGTCAGCCGCAGGCCGACCACGATACCCCTGAAGAATCCTGGCGCCCCTCACCTCCTGGACCATCTCCAGGGCGTCTTTCCTGGTGATGGGGCAGACCCGGAGGGCCACGTCCTGGAGCACCTCCACGAAAATGCCTCCCATCCCAAAGAGGAGCACCGGGCCAAACTGGGAGTCCCTGGACACTCCGACAATCACTTCCGTAACACCCTCCACCATCTCCTGCACCAGCACTCCCATAATTCGAGCGTTGGGGAAGTGGCTGTGAGCACCGCTCATGATGGCGTCGTAGGCGCTATGTAGCTCATTCTCGCTGCGTATGCCCACGTGTACCAGGCCGGCTTCAGTCTTGTGCAGAATATCCGGTGACTCCACCTTCAGGACCACCGGATAGCCCACCTCACGCGCAGCGTGCGCCGCCGCCTCCCAGCTTGAGGCCCGCCGCTCGCGGGTGACCGGTATGCCCCAGCAGGAAAGCAACTCCTTGGCCTCGTGTTCCGTTAGCGTCGGGCGGCCGAGGGAGGAAAGCCTCCCTACGGCCTCTCTCTGTCGTTGGGACATACCCTCAGATGGGTGGTCTTCATCCCCCAGGCGAAAGCCTCGCCTGCGATGGTAGTCCAGCAACGCCCTCAATCCTCTGGCCAGCCCTTCGGGCTGATAGAACAGGGGAATGTTGGTCTTTTTTAGCAGTGGGAGGCCCGCCGTGGCCGACTGGCTGCCAGTCCAGAGGAAGGCGATGGCTTTGCTGCTATTCTTACGCAGCTCTATGACCTGCTGCGCCTGGCTGTCTCCCATGCCACTGGCCACCACCAGGGAGCCAACCTCGGGCTCATTTATCATCAGCTCCATGATCCTGGGGAAGGACTCGCTGTTGGCGAACCCGGTGACATCGGCGGGGTTGGCAGCCCACCCAAAACCTTTGAGGATGTCGTCCAGAGCCTCCCGTGTCTCCTCTCGCAGGTCAGGTAGGTGCAGTCCCATCTGTCCGCACTTATCGGCGGTCAGCGAGCCCACACCCCCTGAGTGGGATACGATAGAAACTCCCTCGACCTCTGGGGCCGGGCTGAAGGCCAGCAGTTGCGACACCTCCAGGAGCGTGTCGTAGTCCTCTACGCGGATGACGCCACATTGCTTGAAAGCGGCGTCATGGACGGAGTCGGAGCCAGTAAGGGATGCGGTGTGAGACCGGGCGGCCCTGGCCCCTGGAGCTGACCGCCCCACTTTGATCATCACGATAGGCTTGCCCCGCTCCCAGGCGAGCCGGGCTACCTCCATGAATTTTCGGCCATTTTGGAATCCCTCAATGAAGCAAGCGATCACTCTGGTAGCGTCGTCCTCCAGCAGGTATCGAATGAAGTCAGAGGCCCCAAGGTCGGCCTCATTACCCGTGCTGATGATGTAGGAGTAGCCGATACCCCTGTCTGCGGCGCGGCTCAGGAAAGGTCCAAAGGCAGAGGCACCGCTCTGGGAGACCAGGGCTATAGGTCCGCTGACGCCCTCAGCGCCAAGAGACGAAGAAGAAGCCCATATGCCCTTCCTCAAGTTAGCCACGCCCAGGCAGTTGGGGCCACATATCCGCACCCCCGACTGGCGAGCGAAATCGCCTATCTGTTGCTGGAGGGCTCCCCGGTCCTCGGTGCCCCTCTCGGCGAACCCCGCCGAGATGACGATGGCCGAACCGGCCCCTTTCTTGGCGCACTCCTCCAGGACATCCATCACCCGGTCATGGGGCACAATTATCCCTACCAGGTCCGGACTCTCCGGAAGCTCCTTGAGGCTTGGGTAGCACTTCACTCCCATCATCTCTTCGTACCTGGGATTGACGGGGTACACCTTCACGCGGTCCTTGGCCCGGAGGGCAGCCTGAAGAAAGCGCCCCCCGTACTGTAGACGTGGGGTAGCGCCCACGACCGCAATGGAGGCGGGGTTGAGCATCCGGTATATTGAACGCATGGCCTGGTCGTTAGAATCTACCATAAATGACCTCTTTTCAGCGAAATTCCCTATACCTCATACCACGTGGCATAATCCCATACATGGTATAGGGTATAAGGAATTTTGAAGTCAGACCGGATACCTGCTTGAGATTAAGCCTTGAAGCTGTCCTATGGCTCCAGAAGCTCTCTGGTCGGTGGCCCCACCGCAGGCGTAGACAGGAGCCTGGATGGCTACAGGACAGACACGGCGTTATTATCTACAGGCCTCCAGCCTTCGCTTCTCTGGGCAGCATACCCTCCAGAATGCGCTGAAGGGCCATGGTATGGCTGCACAGCTCGTGCGATACAAAGGAGGGGCAGGAGCAGTGCCAACTCCCGCTGCTGTAGCTCACCTGGTAACTGTTGTGGTTACCTCGAAAGGTGGCGCCGAAAGAGGTAATACTTACTCGGTCCCTTTCTTCAGCGTAAGTCCTCGCCTTCTCTATCTTGCTGATGATGCTTGAGTGCATACCCTCTCCTTAAAGATTTACCCTCCCCCTCAAGAAGAATTTTATGTCAAAAGGCCATGCTGGTCAATGACAACATCCCAAACTAGCTCCCGATTTCCGTTGCCCTGGAAAAGTATCCCCATTATGGACTAGAGGCCAGTCATGTTATATATTTACTTACGACGATTTGTGACCAACAAGAGGACGCTATGAATGGAGACCTTATAAGGCAGACCTTCCTGGAGTTCTTCCAGAGCAAAGGCCATGTGATTATGCCCAGCTCCTCCCTGGTGCCTGCGGGAGACCCGACCCTGCTCTTCACCACCGCTGGCATGGTGCAGTTCAAGCCCTACTTTATGGGAGAGGCTACCCCTCCCTCTCGACGCCTCACCTCCTGCCAGAAAAGCTTTCGCACCACCGACGTTGAGGAGGTTGGCGACCACAAGCATCTGACCTTCTTCGAGATGCTGGGCAACTTCAGCATCGGCAACTACTTCAAGAAGGAGGCCATCGCCTGGTCCTGGGAGTTCGTGACCCAGCATTTCAAGCTGCCCCCTGAGCGCCTTTACGTCACCATATACCTGGACGACGAAGAGGCTTTCAACCACTGGAACCAGGACATAGGAGTGCCCCCGGAGCGCATCTATCGCTACGGCAACAAGGACAACTGGTGGGGGCCAGCGGGCAAGGAGGGGCCCTGTGGCCCTTGCAGCGAGATCCACTACGACTACGGCGTGGAGCACGGCTGCGGTAGCCCAGACTGCCATCCCAACCACGACTGCGAGCGGTTCGTGGAGCTGTGGAACCTGGTGTTTATGCAGTTCTACCAGGACCTGGAAGGCAAAAGAACGCCGCTGCCTGCTCCAAGCATAGACACAGGCCTGGGGCTGGAGCGGGCTGCCGCCATACTTCAGGGCAAGGGCAACCTCTACGAGACGGACCTCTTCTGGCCCATCATACAGAAGGTGTGCCAGCTCACCGGCAAGACCTACGGCGAGAGCCGGGACACCGACTACGCCCTGAGAGTTGTAGCTGAGCACAGCCGGGCCGTCTCTTTCCTCATCGCCGACGGCGTTGTGCCAGGGAACGAGGGCCGGGGCTACGTGCTGCGCCGCATCATCCGGCGGGCCAT
>CAYWGG010000011.1:0-25730 GCA_964457285.1 uncultured Dehalococcoidia bacterium | reverse complement strand
GACAACCAGCCGCGAGCCCCTGATGGACTCTCGGTATACCTCAGCCGCGCTCAACGGGACGATGGCGTCTTGTCTCCCCCAGATGATGAGAGTTGGGAGCCGCTTGAGCCTGCCGAGCAGATGAGGCAGGGCAGGGTAATGCATATAGGGCCTCCAGCTCAGACGGCAGGCCTCCTCTCTGGCCACCTCCCAGGCTTCTACCTGTTCACGTGTGGGCTCATTGGGGCATACCTGTTGAAACTCCTGGGTGCTGGCCGGGTCCAGAACGCCCGCGGTGATATACTCCTTTGCCACGGCCAGGAACATATCGTAGATCTCCCCAACGGGGGGCTTAATCCCCGCAGCGCCCACCAGGACCAGCCTCTTGAACTGATGGGGGCACATGGTCGCCATCTCGGCAGCGAGCCATCCACCCAGAGAGAGGCCCACCGCGTTCACCTGACCCAGTCCCAGGTCATCCAGGGCCTCAAGATACCAGCCCGCCATATCTCGGAGGTTCATAATCCAGTCCAGTCCCTCCGTCCTCCCGAAGCCGGGGTGCGAGGGTATATGGAGGGTATAGTGTTGCGCAAGGGCCTCATGATACCGCAGCCAAAGGTGGTGGCCCATCTCATCGTGAAAGATTAGCAGGGGCTCTCCGGTGCCACCCTTGACGAGTCTCAGCTTGACCCCTGCCACTTCGAGGGTCTCTTCAGCCCATGTCCTGGAAGTTGTGGCCATCTCAATCCTTCCTCCTCAGAATACCTGTTTTGTCCCGCTTCCTGGCCCAGTGAGCCATACTGGGCTATCTGAGCACAAAAAAGCCAGCATCCTCGACGAAGCCATTGTAGAGGTGCCTCCGAAAGTCGTCAAGGCCATGAGCTAGAGTTGTGCGTGCCCTACCGTCTCCATGTTGCCTCCTCTCTAATGTAGAGATAGAATTATTCCATTGTTCCTGAGTAGGATGTGGCCCAAGAGAGATTGTCACTGAAAAGCATGAGGTGCTATCAGGAATGTATCCCAGCCCCCTACCCTGATGGGAAATGACCCCTCCGCCTCGACATTATACCAATCCTATCGCTAAGGGTCAGAAGCTCATGGGGAGGGAGGCTGAAAACCAAGCCGGAGGGACACTATGACATCAGCAGAGTTCAGCGATCCCGGTCAGGCCGTGCTCTATGATAAGCGAGACCAGATTGTTGTTATCACCCTCAATCGCCCCAGCTCCCTCAACGCCATCAACCGCCAGCTCCGCCGGGAGCTTGGGGGGGCCATTCTTCGCTTCGACCAGGATGAAGATGCCAGGGTGGCCATCATCACAGGGGCGGGCCGGGCCTTCAGCGCGGGGCGCGACCTTAAGGAACGGGCGGAGGACAACGCAGCCGGTATCCAGGCCAGGGCGAGGGATAGTTTGAGCCCCGAGCGCCCCTACATGTGGCCTCAGACCTGGAAGCCCCTCATCGCCGCCATTAACGGCTACGCCCTGGCGGGAGGCTGGTCCATCGCCCAGATGTGTGACATCCGCCTGGCGGCAGAAGACGCCCGCCTGGGTATCAGCGAGCCCAGGGTGGGCCTCCTCCCGCCCTTCGCCGTCACTCTGACCAGGCTCATACCTATGGCGGCGGTGATGGAGCTGGTCCTGACCGCGGAGCCCATCACAGCCCAGCGGGCCTGCGAGATCGGCTTCGTCAACAAGGTAGTGCCCAGGGAGCAGCTTATGGAAGAGGCCATAAGTGTAGCCCAGCAAATTGTGCTCAACGCCCCCCTCTCCCTCCAGTATTTCAAAGAGCTGGCCTACCGCGGCCTGGACATGAGCGCCCAGGCTGCCTCATCTCTGACCTATCATATGTACGACCATCTGCTTCTCAGCGAGGACTCGAAAGAGGGGCCCAGGGCCTTTGCCGAGAAGCGTAAGCCCCAGTGGAAAGGTAGATAAGGACTTCCCATCTGAGGCATTGCAGCAGATATAAGCGCGATGGTCCCAATATGGCCCGTTTGGCCCCTCTGGTGGTCAGGCTGCTGAGGGTCGTGCTACTGGTCTTCGCCGCGCTGGCCGTGACCTTCGTCGCCGCATATGTCCTGACGTTAATCCTGCCCGAGGCAAGAGCCTTGATAGAGAGACGCTTCATCTTCTTCCCTGACAAGGAACTGGCTGGAACCCCCGCTTACTGGGGACTTAGCTTCGAGGAGGTGCACTTCTCGGCCAGTGATGGGGTCAAGCTTCACGGTTGGTTCGTGCCCGGGGATAAGGATAAGAACGTCACCTGGATATGGTTCCACGGCAACGCGGGGAACGTAAGCCACCGTCTTGAAAACCTGGCGCTTCTCCACAGCCACCTGGGCGTGAACATCTTCCTGTTCGACTACCGGGGCTACGGCCGTAGCGAAGGGCAAGTCTCCGAGAAGGGTACTTACCAGGACGCCAGAGGGGCATTGGACTACGTGCTTTCCCGCCAGGACATCAACCCTCAGAAAATAGTCTACTATGGGCGCTCCCTTGGGGCTGCCGTTGCAGTATGGCTGGCAACTGAGCCCAAAGTGGGCGTGAGGGAGGAGGGGGGGAAAGGGTGGAGCACCACGCACCAGCCCTACGGCCTCATCCTGGAGACCCCCTTCACCTCCGTCAAGGAAATGGCAAAGCTAGCCTTTCCATATCTGCCCCTCTACCTGCTGGTCCGCAGCAAATATGATTCCCTATCCAGGATTGGCAAAGTATCCTGTCCCCTTCTCATCATTCACGGAGATAAAGACGAGATTGTGCCCATAAGCCAGGCGCGAAAGATATACGATGCAGCCTCGGGGCCCAAAAGTTTCTATACGGTCCACGGCGCTGGCCACAATGACACCTACATCGTCGGCCAGGAGCCTTACTTCCGAGCCCTGGCGGATTTTACGTCGTCCCTGAATAGTACCGGCAATCAGGATTGACACCATCCTGGGCGCGGCATATCATTCAAGCAGATAGAAAGTCGGGGCATTGCAGATATGAATATGAAAGAATCCCTTACACAACATCTCCTCAAGCAGGGGCTTGGTGATATCAGTGAAACATTAGCCCAGATTGTGATGGAGCAGGTGTTACCCTGGAAAGATGAGGAACCTGGCAAGTCGGAGGATGCCAGAGCCATCATCGCCTTTTCCTTCGGATTCCGCTTTGAGCCGAACGGAAATCGGAAACCAGGCCCTGTCAACAAACAGTTGGCAGACCTCGTGAGCGAGTATTATAACAAGCAAGCTCGGCCAGTGTACGCCCAGTGGGAGATAGCTGAGGCGCTTGCTGGGCGTGTGTCTAAAAACCACCTGCACACCATCTACCCAAAGATCGGTAAGAAGACTGGCAACGTAGAATACCTCAGCGCTGTGGACGTACTGGATGACGCCATTGACGAAGGGCTAAACCCGGATGACAGTAATCTTAATCCGGTTCTGGTGATTGCCCATCGTTACCATCTTGTCAGATATGCGCGGCTGGTAAAGGATAGCGGTTTCACTGTTGTCACCGCTCCTGATATGCCATCCGCGTGTGATCCTGAGTCTGGTCAATCCTGGACAGCCGATGAGGTAGTCAATATCGTAACTGAGATCATATCACGCTTGTCAGCTTACCGCAAAGAATATGTCGAAGATATGGAAGATGGTCTCGAAACCGCGCACACATACCGGACCAGCGGCATAGAAGGATTTATCTCTTACGATGACTACCTCCAGCGAAGACTCCACGTGGAGCAATAGATACGAAGTTAGCTTGAGCCCACGTGCGGAGCGCGAGCTGGACGGCCTGGCTCCTGCCGACTTCAGGCGAGTAGACGAGCGGATTCGGAGACTCGAAGCTGATCCGCGGCCCGTCGGGAGTACTAAGATAGGAAATGACCTGTATCGGATTCGAGTTGGGCCATGGCGTATAATTTACATGGTTGATGACGCTGCTAGAAGAATAATCATCTCCCGTGTAAGACGAAGAGAAAAAGATACCTACCGCAGAGGACTGTAGCTGCATGTGGCGTGCTGAGGCTGGGATTTTGATGTGCATGGTGAAACTAAGGAGGTGTCAGATGGCTCAGGCTGGTAAGCTGGAGATAGAGATACTTTACTGCCACCATTGAGGCCACGCATTGAGAGCTGCCTGGATGGCAGGTGAGGCCCTGAACCGAGTGGGCGATCACATAAGCTCCTTCAAACTCATCCCCGGCGGCCACGGCAAGTTCGATATACGCATTAACGGCGAGCTGGTGGCGGAGCATCGCCACGAGCCCAACGCCCACATCTTCCCCGACCTTCAAGACATGCTGAAGGCGATAAACCAGCGGGTTGAGAGGAAAGCACCAGCTTAAAGGTAACCGTTCAGCCATCAGCTATCAGGAGTCAGCCCAACTGAAAGCTGATTGCTGACAGCCAGGTTTTTTGGCACAATGCCCCCAGCATCACCGTAGCAACCCCTTTATCCAGCGGGTGGTTATTGTTGCCACACTTGGGCGACTGTATGCAGCTAGGACATCCGTCGCTGCACGGGCAATCGGAGACCACCTGGAAGGTTGTGGCCCACAGCTCATCAATGATCTGGTACCCTCGCTCTGCGATGCCTATGCCGCCGGGGTGGCCGTCGTAGATAAAGACCTGGGGCTTTCCTGTGTCGGGATGGCGGGGTGTAGAGACGCCTCCTATATCATTGCGGTCGCACAGCGCGAACAGGGGCAACACTCCGATAGCGGCGTGCTCTGCGGCGTGAAGTCCGCCCGCCAGGTCCAGGCGTCCCCCT
Organism: uncultured Dehalococcoidia bacterium; assembly: GCA_964457285.1. Taxonomy (GTDB): domain Bacteria; phylum Chloroflexota; class Dehalococcoidia; order Lucifugimonadales; family JAGWBF01; genus CAYWGG01. Next base: position 20,995 of record CAYWGG010000011.1, on the reverse strand, counting down.
CTGACCTTGTCCAGGAATGGCTGGGGTATATCGAACCAGAGAGCAACCGTATTGAAGCACCGGGGCGGGAGGTCCAGGTACTCTTCTCCAATGACCTCGTCGGTGAAAGGCTTCATCTTCTTAAAGCCCAGGACTTGGTTGGTGACTTCCACATCTCCCAGGTATACTCTCACGTCTCCTACTGTTTTGGACAGGCGTACGCCACGAATCCTTATCTCCGTCACGTCCTTGACCTGAGTATAGTAAGCCCCATCGCCGGGCTCGACGTGGGCCGTCCCGGAACCAAGGTCCAGGTGATTCACCAGGTACGGCTCTCCCTGGTGCAGGTAGACAGCGCCGGGATAGAGCTGGTGAAAGGCAGATGCCTCCTCCACCCTCTCCAGAACTGTACCCGAGCCCTCCTCTACCACAAGATAGCTATGGGGAGAGGTAGAGCGTATGTTAACCATCTCCGCTGGATAGGATACCTCGGTGGTGATGTACCACTTGCCTCCTCCGTTCCTGAGAACCCCTTTCTCTTCCAGGCTGGCGATGTGTTCCATGAAACTGGAGCCGAATAGCTGTTCGTCCTGGGAAGTCAAAGGCGATTCGTAAGCGGCGCAGAGCAGATGAGGCTGGATGATGTGGGGGTTCTCAGGAGATATAAGGGCGTTCTCCACTGGTCGGCCAAAAAATGCCTGAGGATGGTTCATGAAGTACTGGTCCAGGGGATTGTCCTGGCCCACCAGAATGGAGAGGGACTCCTCCCTGCGCCTGCCGCTCCTGCCCGCCTGCTGCCAGGTGCTGGATATGCTGCCAGGGTAGCCCGTTATCACAGTGGCATCAAGGCTGCCCACGTCAATCCCTAGCTCCAGAGCGTTGGTACTGGCTACGCCCATCAGCTCACCATGAAAAAGGGCCTTTTCGATCCGTCTTCTGTCCTCAGGCAGGTAGCTGGCCCTGTAGGGACTTATGCTGTAGCCCAGTCCTGGCTGCTTCTCTTCAAGCTGCCCCCTCGCATACAGGTACACCAGCTCAGCTACCCTGCGAGTCCTCACAAAAGCGATTGTCCGAATATGGTAACGCACCAGTTCAGCCAAGAGGGTGGCGGACTCGATGTTGGCGCTGCGCCTGCTGGACTTAGACTCGTCCACGATAGGGGGGTTCCAAAAGGCGAACTGTTTGCCCCCATATGGGGCCCCATCCTTGTCTATGACCTTGAAGGAGAGGCCGGTGAGCTGGTGGGCCAGCTCACCTGGGTTAGCTATCGTAGCCGAGCAGAGGATGAACTGGGGTGAGCTACCGTAAAACTGGCACAGGCGCCGGAGCCGCCTCAGCACATTAGACACATGAGAGCCGAAAACGCCCCGATAGATATGGGCTTCATCCAACACTACATACCGAAGACCCTGGAGAAAGCGAGACCACGTCCTGTGGTTGGGTAGTATGCCCAGATGTAACATATCTGGGTTGGTGAGGAGTATCTGGGCAGACCTCCTGATAGATGGCCTTTCTTCAGAAGGCGTATCGCCATCGTAGATGGCTGCCTGAAAGGTCAAGCTTGCCCCCAGCTCCCTGAGCCCCTTGAGCTGGTCCTGGGCCAGAGCCTTGGTGGGGTATATGTAAATGGCCCGGGTGGTTCTGTCCGTCAGCAAGGAGTCCAACACCACCAGATGGTAGCACAGGCTCTTACCGCTGGCGGCCGGAGTAGCCACAATTACGTTGTCACCACTCTTGAGAGCGTTTATCGCCTCAGCCTGATGGCTATATAGAGGCGAGAGGCCCTTACTCTCTATGGAGCTCTGAATGGCAGGGTGTAGGGGAGCCTGCAATCTGCTGCTGGAAGCTTGTCTGGGGGGTATTTTCTCTACGTGGACTATCTGTTTCCTGTACCAGGGCGCCCTTTTGAGGTAGTCGAGGAAACGGCCAGCATCCATGAGGCGCTCCTTTGGGCCGAAGCTCCTTCGGCAGGCTCAGGGCATGCCCTCAAGGCTAGAAGCTCAGGACAAGCTCTCAAATGCCAGAGACCGTCTCCATCTCATAGTCCAGAAGCTCAATATCGCCCCCGGCCTCCTCTATGTACTGCACCACTCTGGAGAGGATTTCGTTGGCATGGCGGCCGTCGTTGCTGACACAGGAGATACCCAGGGTCAGCCGTTGCCAGAGCTGTTGGTCTTCTACCTCAGCGATGGCTACGTTGAATTTGGTACGTACTCTGGAGATTATGGACTGGGCTACCTGACGTTTACCTTTCAGGCTCTGGTTCCCTGGCAACCTCAGGCTCACGCGGCAAACGCCGACATGCACACTTAGCCTCCCGGCCTACTAAGGAGGTCTACGTCCAGAATTATGGCCTCACCCTCGAGCCCCCTCGCTTGTCGCCCTAGAGATAAGGCTGGTCTCTCTGGAGACCAGCCTTCATGCAAGACCCGGCCCCTGGTAAGGGTATGGTTATATGTTAGGGAGGGAACTGGAATCCAAAACCCTTCTAGCTTGAGTCCTGAAACTTGGCCATAAGCCCCCAGTCTCAACTCGGTCCGAAGGCTCAGCCGAGCGGGTAAGCCTGGGCCTAAAAACGCTCAACTTCCCTGACCGACCTGAAGCAGTCGTTGCAGTAGACTGGTCTACCCTGTCTTGGCTCGAAAGGCACCTCTGTGGCTGCGCCACAGGAGGCACATACTGCCGGGTACATTGTCCTGGGTTGGTCAGACCGGAAGCCGCCGCCCCTTCGCCGTGCGGCACGGCAGGAGGGGCAGCGAGCGGGCTCATGCATCAAGCCACGGCTCTGGTAAAACTCCTGCTCTCCAGTGCTCCAGGTAAAGGACGATCCGCATTCTTTGCATATCAGGGTCTTTTCCTCTAAAGCCAATTCCGAGCCTCCTCGAAACAAGATGTCGCTGTGGCCTCCAATGCTTCGGGTGACCCAAGAGATCGGCTGAGGACGACCCGATCAAAAGCACCATGGAGCCGACTAAGCGCCTGGGTAAGTATACCAGAGTGTCGCTGAAATGGCAACAGGCTCTGTAAGCTGTTCAGGTCAATAGCATTATAGACGATATAGCGCCATAGTTTACGTAATTTTAGCCATATTAAGGCCTGGCATGTTCGGCTTTCACATCATTTTCAACCCGTTACTCGTACCGAATCCGTTTACTCGCGATAGCTCTCTATTAGAGGTTGACGATCCATCTTACCTGGATTACACTGCAACTCACAGCAGCAATCAACCGTTGTGGAGGATGATATGAGTATCCCAGAGTTGAGCGTTGAGGGCAAGAAGGTGCTGTGCGTGGGCGCAGGGCGGGGCATCGGCAAGGGGATCGCCCTGGCCTTTGCCGAGGCTGGCGCCGACGTAGCCGTCACAGGCCTGACTCCCGTGGGGGCTAGCAAGGTGTCCGAGGAGGTGCGGAAGCTGGGGAGACAAGGTCTAGCCTTCTCGGGCGACGCCACCAAGACTGCCGACATGGACCGTCTGGCCCACGACGTCCTCCGCCGGTTCGGCCATCTGGATGTGCTGGTGAACTGTGTGGGGGATGCTATCACCAAGCCGGTGGCTACCCTGCCTGGCGGCCCGCCAGGGATGACCGAGGAGGAGTGGCGCAATATCATTGACATCAACCTCACCGAAGCCTTCCAGGGCTGCCGCGCCTTCGGCCCCCACCTCCTCGAGCGGCGGCAGGGTTGCGTCATCAACATCTCTGGCTGGGCCTCCTTCCGTGGCACGGCCAACCGCTCTGCCTACGACGCGGCCAAGGCGGGGCTGATGCGCTTCACTGAGTGTCTGGCCCAGGAGTGGGCTCCTTACGCAGTTCGGGTGAATGCCATCGCCCCCGGCCTCTTCCCGGACCCCGACCAGATGTCTTCCGAGGCTTACCAGCGCCGCCAGGAAAGCGCCAAAAAGAGCGTCCCCCTGGGACGGCTCGGTGGGCTGAAGGAGGTGGGATACCTGGCGGTGTTCCTGGCCTCTCCAGCGGCCGACTACATCACCGGCCAGACCTGGGCTATTGATGGTGGGTTGAGCATAAAGGCTCCATGAATATAGAATACGGGGTGTAGGGGATAGAGTGTCTACGTTCTCAGTCACGATTCAGGTAGGAGACCTTCAGGGACAGAGGTACGAGTCCCTGGAGGCCCTGGTGGACACGGGCTCCAGCCATCTGGTGGTGCCCCGGCCCATGCTGGAGCGCCTTGGCGTCTCCGTTGAGGAGCGCTTGCCCTTTGAGCTGGCCGATAAGAGAATTGTGGAGTACGATGTGGGCCAGGTGAGGGTGCGCATTGATGGCCGGGAGAGGTTTACAACGGTAGTTTTCGGTGGTCCTGGTACTGACTCACTACTGGGCTCCAGTACACTGGAGCTGTTCAACCTCGGCGTAGACCCAGTACGCCGACGCCTTATCTCACTCCCAGGACTGCTGATGTAGCGAGCCCGAGCAAAAATCCCAGGAGGTGGCAGCTATGATGCAGTACCCCCTCACCATTCCCAGAATTCGGGAAAGGGCCCGGACCTTCTTCCCTGGAAAGGAGGTGGTAACTCGCGTCCCTGGGGGGACTCACCGGTGCACCTACCGAGAGCTTCATGAGAGGACCCGCCGCCTTGCCAATGTCCTGGAAGGGCTGGGGGTGAAGGCCGGAGACCGGGTCGCCACCTTCGCCTGGAATACCTACCGCCACATGGAGGCCTACTGGGCCGTGCCATCAATAGGCGCAGTGCTCCACACCGTCAACATCAGGCTGGCCCCTGACGACCTGGCCTACATCATGAACCACGCTGAGGACAAGGTGCTTTTGATAGACGAAGACCTGGTGCCTGCCATCGAGGCTATAGCGGACAGGCTGGAGACGGTAGAGCACTTTGTGGTCATGGCAGACAAGCCCACTATCTCCGCCAGGCTGCCGTCGGCCCACTCCTACGAAGGCCTCATGGCAGAGGCCCCACCCACATATCGGTTCCCTGATCTGGATGAGTTAGCCCCTGCCGGGCTGTGCTACACCTCGGCCACCACAGGCAGGCCCAAGGGGGTGATATACACCCATCGGGGAGTCTACCTGCACAGTATGATGGAGTGCATGACCGACTTCATCGCCCTGTCGGAGCGAGACGTAGTCATGGCGGTGGTGCCCATGTTCCACGCTAACTGCTGGGGCACCCCCTTCAGCGCCGCTATGGTAGGAGCTAATCAGGTGCTTCCCGGCGTCCGGCCCGACACCAGAGCTATCTGTGAGCTCATCCAGCAGGAGCGGGTTACCGTCGCCCTTGGAGTGCCCACCATCTGGGTTGGCCTGCTGGACTTCCTGCAAAGATCGGGCGAGAAGTACGACCTCAGTAGCCTGCGATTGGTGGTCAGCGGCGGCTCCGCTGTGCCCCCCAGCCTCATCGAAGCCTATGACAGAGTCCTGGGCGTCAGGCTGGCACAGGCCTATGGTATGACCGAGGCCACTCCCGTTGTCTCCATCTCCAACCTCAAGAGTCAGATGGACTCCCTGACCGATGCGGAAAAAACAGACATAAGAGCCAAGCAGGGATTCCTTGTGCCCGGCCTGGAGATGAGGCTGGTGGACGATGCAGGTCAAGAGCTTCCCTGGGATGGTCAGGAGCGCGGCGAGCTACTGCTGAGGGGTCCCTGGATTGCCAGCGAGTACTACAACGATCCCCGCACTGCCGAGACCTTCAGGGATGGCTGGTATCATACGGGCGACATCGCAAACGTGGACGAGGAGGGCTATATCCAGATCGTGGACCGGGCCAGGGACATAATCAAGAGCGGCGGTGAGTGGATCTCCTCAGTTGACCTGGAGGCGGCTATAATAGCCCATCCTGAGGTGCTGGAGGCGGCGGTTATCTCCATTCCTCACCCCAGGTGGCAGGAGCGCCCCCTTGCCTGTGTTGTGCCAAAGCAGAGGTCCAGGGGAAAGCTCAGCCCAGAGCAAATCCTGGCCCATCTTGAAGGAAAGTTCGCCAGGTGGTGGCTCCCCGACGACGTGGTCTTCCTGGATGAGATACCCAAGACCAGCGTGGACAAGTACGACAAGAAGGTGCTACGGGAGCGGTTCCGGGACTACATACCTGTGGGACGCAAGGAGGGATAGTATATGAAGGCAGCCGTGATCCACGAGCTGGGTTCCGAGGACGCCTTTCGCTACGAGGACGTGCCCGATCCTCAGATACGCCCTCGCCAGGTGCTTATCCGGGTGAAGGCTGCCTCCATCAACCGGGGCGACCTGGGCCGGAGGGAGGGCACCTATCGCGGCGCCACTGCCGGAGCGTCCCTCCCCCTTATCCTCGGGTGGGACGTATCTGGGGTGATCGAAGAGGTGGGCTCCGAGGTAAGGGACCGCTATGTAGGACAGAAGGTGGTAGCTACCCTCGCCCAGGGGGGATATGCGGAGCTGGCCTCGGTCAACGCCGTTGGCACCGTCCCAATGCCTGAAGACCTCTCCTTCGAGGAGGCGGCCAGCGTACCCATCGTCTTCCTTACCTCATGGTTCGCCCTCATCAAGGTAGCCAACCTGAAGGAAGGGGAGACGGCGCTGATACAGTCGGGGGGCAGCGGAGTGGGCATGGCGGGGATTCAGATAGCCAAGTATCTCGGCGCCAGGGTTATCACCACTACCAGTACCCAGGAGAAGATGGAAAAGGCCAGGCAGCTTGGGGCCGATGAGGTGATAAACTACCGGGAAGGGGACTTCCTGGAGGCGGTGTGGCGTATAACAGATAGGGCTGGCGCGAACGTGGTGCTGGAGTCGGTGGGAGGCGAGACCCTATCGAAGAGCGTGGAAGCACTGGCTCCCCTGGGGCGGCTGGTGACCGTGGGCAACACCAGCCGGACTCCTGCCGCCGTTGACCCTGGCCTTCTTGTCCAGAGGACTCTCAGCGTCCTGGGCTTTTCTCTGTCAGCCCAGATGGGCCGAGGAGGGGTGATGCCTGAGCTGACGCGCATCGTGGACCTCTTCGGCCAGGGCAAGCTGAGGACGGTGGTGGACCGGGTCTTCCCTCTGAGCAAGGCCGCAGAGGCCCACCGCTACGTGGCCCAGGGCCGGCAGTTCGGCAAGGTGCTGCTAATTCCCTAGCTGAGGTCGGGTGGCACCATCTCCACCCCCAGTGTTGACTCGCACCAGTGGGCCACCGCCAGCAGCTTCGCCTCTCCGAAGGGCCTCCCTGCCAACTGTATCCCCAGGGGTAGTCCCGATTGACTCAGACCTGAAGGGACGGTAACTGTTGGCAAGCCCGCAGAGGTCCAGGGGCTCTGGAATAATGGGTCTCCTGTGGTGCTCAGGTCCCTGGGCGCTGGCGCAGGCGTCGCGGGAGTGAGGAGGGCGTCAACCCCGCTTGCCATAGCCGCCATCTCATTGCGGAAATGGCGTCGCATCCGCTGCGCCTGCAAGTACCGAACGCCTGGAATCAGCATCCCCGCTTCGATGGAGCTACGTATCCTGGGGCCGTAGTCATCGGCGCGCTCTCTAAACATCTCCTCATGGAAGGCCGCACACTCCACGTTCATAACAATGCGGTGTGCGGCGTAGCAGGTGGCAAAGCTTTGGGGCAGCCCTATCTCCTCTATGGTGGCGCCAGCCTCGCTGAGGCGCTGGGCCATGTCTTCCGTGTGCTTTCGCACCTCGTCGTCACACCGCTCAAGGAAGAACTCTTTTATCAGCCCGATCCTCGGAGGGCTTTGTAGGCTATCCAGCGCGCCTCGATAGTCTGGCACAGGCTCCGTTGACGAGCTGGGGTCGTTGGGGTCATGGCCCGCCATGATGCCCAGCAGGATGGCAGCGTCCTCCACCGTGCGGGTCAGGATGCCCACGTGGTCCAGCGACCAGCTCACAGGGACCACTCCGTAGCGGCTGATCCTACCGTAGGTCGCCTTGAGGCCCACGATCCCGTTATAGGATGCGGGCCTGCACGTCGACCCGCCCGTCTGGGAGCCCAGAGCGGCAGGAGCCATACGGGTGGACACTGCCACCGACGAGCCGCTGCTGGAGCCCCCTGGGGTGTGGGCCACGTTCCAGGGGTTGCGAGTGGGGGATGGGTCGGCGGTGGCGAACTCGGTGGTGACGGTCTTGCCAAGGACGATAGCGCCTGCCTCTTTCAGGCGAACTACGGAGGTGGCGTCGTAGGTGGGCACGAAATCGGCGTATATCTTTGAGCACGCCGTGGTCTTCATCCCGGCGGTGTAGAAGATGTCTTTAAGACCAACCGGTATCCCGTGGAGAGGTCCCCGGGGGCCCTTCTCCTCAAGCTCCCTATCGCGTTGTTGGGCAGCGCCCAAGACGTCTTCCCGGTCAATGGTCACCCATGCCCTGAGGGTGGGCTCCAGCCTTTCGATGCGATCGAGGAGGGACTCCGCCAGCGCCACCGACGAAAGCTCTCGCCTCCGCATTCGCTCCGCGGCCTCTGACACCGTTAGGTCACAAGGCTCTGCCATGACACCACCTCCTTAAAAAAGCTTTCAGCAGTCAGCCATCAGCTTGCTGAACGCTGACCACTGAAAGCTGATGGCTTTCCTTACAGGAAAAACGCCGGTTCTTCTTCACGGTCGGGTAGGTTCTCGGCCACCAGCCACAGGTTCCGCGCTGTTTCTTCCAGAACCCTGTGAATCGCCTGAGCCCTTCCCTGCCCCCAGAGCTCAGTGGCTTTGGCCACAAGCTCCTGGGCGATTCCCTCCTGAGCTTGACCAGGGTTCATCCCTACCATTGCCTGCCCTCCCTCAGTCAGCTATCTGGTGGTCTCCTGTATCTCAATGCGCTCAATGACCACGTCTTGCAATGGCTTGTCCCTTACATTGGTGGGGACTGTGGAGATAGCCTCTACCACGTCCTGCCCCTCTGTCACACGGCCAAATATGGTGTGGCGGCCATTCAGCCAGGGAGTGGGGACGACGGTGATAAAGAACTGGCTGCCGTTGGTGTTCGGTCCCGCATTGGCCATAGCCAAGAGGCCAGGGCGGTCAAAGACCAAGGATGGGACAGTCTCATCTTCAAAGCGGTAGCCAGGGCCTCCCGTCCCCGTGCCCGTGGGGTCTCCCCCCTGGAGCATAAAGTCCTTGATTACCCGGTGGAAGATTACCCCATCGTAGAAATTCTCCCTGGCAAGGAAAACGAAGTTATTCACCGTCTTGGGCGCTTCTTTTGAGAGGAGCTCGATGACAATAGCCCCCTTGTTGGTGGTTATCGTGGCTACGTATCCTTTGTCCGCCTGTAAGGTAATGGGCGGTGGCTGTGAATATTGTTTGATTTTGGCACCTCCAGTAGTGGTTGCGACAGCTATTGGTGTGGGCGTAAGTACTGGCATCGCCGGGATGGCTGTTGCAGTAGGTGCAACCGAGGGGGTCAGCGTGGGTACTGGAGTGACCTCGGTCCCGCCACAGGCCGCCAGCAAAAGCATCCCAACGACTATCGCCAACGCTAGCTTCACGGGCATATATTATAGACCAGGAGACCTCGTAAGTCACTACATCTTGAAAAGCCATAGGAGCCATAGTAGTATTGAATTACTTAATATGTATTACCTGAGATGAGAGGCATTGATGTCACAGTATACTACTACTATCACTCAGAAGGGCCAGGTCACTATCCCCAGCGCGATCCGAAATGCTCTGGGGATCAAGCCAAAAGACAAAGTGACTTTTGAGCTTGTGAACGGCGAGGTCCGCCTCCGACCCGTCAAATCCCGCCTACTGGCAGGCTACGGAGCTGTAAGCCCCAAAGGGCAGCCTGAGGATTACCAGAAAGTCCGGCGGGAGGTAGAGGAGTGGGTAGGGGAGAAAGTCGCCAAGGAAAGCTAATGCCCAGGTTTCTGGACACCAACATTCTCCTGCGCTATCTTACCCGGGACGACCCTGAAAAGGCTGAGGCTTGCCTGGCACTCCTCCTTCGAGTGGAGCGAGGTGAGGAGGTGGTTGTCACATCGGACCTGGTCATCGCCGAGGTAGTCTTCACTCTTCAATCACCGCGTCAGTATGGACTCTCACGTGACCAAGTTCGCCAACTGGTGGAGCCCATAGTCTCGTTGCGCAGCCTAAGACTCCCGAACAAAAGGCTTTACTCAAGAGCCTTCGAGTTCTATTGTCAGCTTAACATCAGCTTCACCGACGCCTATAATGCTGCTCTTATGGAGAACCGAGGCATAAGGGAGATATACAGCTATGATGCGGACTTTGACAGGGTGGTAGGACTCACAAGGGTCATACCCGATAGTCCACCTGAGGGGGATTGACCGGGCCTACCGGTAGAGCTACACTGCAACCTGTGAGATGAGGTTTGTGGACGAGAGGAGTATAGCTATGGTCACTGTGGATACTCACTGCCATGCGACGCCCTACTGGTTTGAGCCCATCGAGATTCTGCTAGACCAGATGACGCGGAACGATGTGGATAAAGCGGCGCTTATCCAGATCAGGGGGATGTACGACAACTCTTACCTGATAGAATGTATGCGCCGCTTCCCTGGCCGGTTTTCGGTGGTAGTTATAGTGGATACCGACAGGCCTGACGCTTCTGAGACCCTGGAGAGGTGGGTGAGGGAAGGTGCAGAGGGGATCCGCCTCAGCCCAACCACCCGCTCCCCCGGCAGGGACCCTCTTGCCATCTGGCGCAAGACCGCCGAGCTAGGCATACCGGTTAGCTCCCTTGGCTCGGTGGAGGAGTTCGCCTCACCTGAGTTCGAGGACATTATAAGGCAGTTTCCCAACCTCAACATCATCATCGAGCACCTGGGTGGTGGTGGGAGGGATACGACCCCACCCCACACCAAATACAGGAGGGTCCTGGGGCTGGCCCGCTACAGTAATACCTTCATGAAAGTGCCAGGCCTTGGGGAGCTGTGCCAGAGGCCCATGCCCTTCCGCCAGCCCTTCCCCTTCGAGCACATTCCCCCTTTGATCGAGATGGCTATGGACGCCTTTGGCCCCAGCCGGTTGATGTGGGGGAGTGACTTCCCCCCGGTAGCCTTCCGGGAGGGGTATAGAAACGCCCTCCGGTGGCCTATGGAACACGTCTCCTTCAGGAGCGAGAATGACAAGGAATGGGTCTTCGGGAAGACGGCCATGTCCTTGTGGAAGTTCGGCCAGGGTGCATCCTGAGCTTGTTATTGAGCAAGCTCACCATGAAAGGCAGTGTAATGACGTGATAGTATTCGCATGAAGTGACCCGGGAGCATCCGTGACTGAACAGAAAGAATCTCTCCAGCGCCATGAATCTACAGCGAGTCGCCCTCATATGCCCGCTGGCTACGGTATTGACCTCGTGCATACTGCAAGGATGATCTCCTGGAGCTTTGTCCGTGACCGCCTGACCAGTGAGCGTAACTATTGGGTAGCGACCATGCGCCCTGATGGGCGGCCGCACGCTATGCCGGTGTGGGGCATCTGGCTGGACGAGATGCTTTACTTCTCAACAAACCCGGCTTCACGCAAAGGGCGCAACCTGGCCGCTAACCCGAATGCCGTCGTACATCTTGAAAGCGGCGACGATGTAGTGATTCTCGAAGGCATAGTCGAGGAGGTCATGGAGCCGCCCCTTCTCGTTCGCTTTGCAGATGTGTACGAGGCGAAGTATCAATTCCGGCCCAACGTGAGTGACGTAGCCTCAAGGGTATACCGCTTGCGACTCAAGGTTGCTTTTGCCTGGAAGGAGAAGGACTTTCTCGGGACCGCAACCCGCTGGTCATTTGGCTACGATTGACCCCTTCATTGCCCTGTGTTGAGTGTGGTAAGACGAGCATCAAAGCCAAGGAGAGGAGGATCAGCCATGAATTGTCCTAGATGCAGTACCGAGCTGACGACTGAGACGTATAGAGGGATCGAGGTGGATAGATGCCCCCACTGCGAAGGGATGTGGTTGGACTACGCAGAGCTTGACCAGCTGGAAGACACGGTGATGGACGAGGACCGGCTCAAGGGAACGATGATGGTCAGGTCAGATGGCAGTGAGCTACCATGCCCCCGGTGCAGCGGCCCTATGAGGTGGTTCCGATACCGGTATTACAACCTGGAGCTGGACTTCTGCGAGGTGGAGCACGGCTTCTGGCTGGACAAAGGAGAAGAGAAAAGAGTCCTGGAGATCATGGAGCAGAGAACCAAGGATTTGAAGCGGTCGGCCAGCGCAGAGGTGGAGTGGGGCAGGTTCGTGTCCAGCCTTAAGTCCAGGTCCTTCAAGGACAGGCTGAAGGGCATGTTCAGGAGATAGCGCCACACCCTCGCCCTGGTTCCTCTACCCAAATCCCCCTTTGCCCCCTTTACCAAAATGACATCTATCAACATCACCTTGACTGACTACTAGCCTGGTCCTGAGCGGAGCGCATGAGATGGCGTCACAGCCTCACTGTCCAGTTTGTAGAGCACCCCTGGGAGCGCCCAGAGAGCGGGTGATGCCCGACAAGGTGGTGGAGTATCGCTGTCCCACCTGCACGTACCAGATTCCGCTGCTGGCCCCAGGGCCTCGGCTTTTCACCCAGGCGTGCCCCGAATGCGCCGCCGACCCGCCACCGGAGGAAACCATCTCCGGTGTGGACAGCACGGGGCTACTGAACCTCCTCTTCTGCGGCTCCTGCGGCTGCCTCCTGGGCAGATATTGGGGGATGGTGGGATTATGACATACCCCCGGATCGAATATGATCCAGTGGCCGACGTGTTAGCTATTGACCTGTCTGATTTGGTTGAGGATACCCTGGTCAAAACCCTGGATTTGGATAATGGCGGTGTAGTAATCCAACTAGGGCCTAATGAGACACCAGTTTCTATTGAGGTCTTTGATGCAAGTACACGTTATCCCCGGGCCATGCTGAAACGGCTGGTATTGAGTGGAAGGATAAAGGAGCTATCCCATGATCCACCTGACAGAAGAGATGCATGAGCTTATAAACAACGCTTTGCCCAACGGGACCCCCTGCATCATCGCCACAGCCTCACGGGATGGAGTGCCCAACGTGGGGTTCAGGGGAAGCATGATGGTCTTCGACGACGAGTCGCTGGCTTACTGGGAAAGGGGCAGACGGTCATCCCTTGAGCACATCCTGGAAAACCCAAAGGTAGTAGTGCTGTTCCGCCACCCCGGCAAGCGTGTGGCATGGAAGTTTCGCTGCATTGCCAGCGTACACGACGATGGTCCCATCCATAAACAGGTAATGGCCCGGACAGTGGAGCCGGAGTTGGCCCGTGACCCGGAACGCAAAGGCGTTGCGGTGGTCCTTCGAGTGGATCAAATAGTGACTCTGGCAGGAGAGGTACTCCAGGAACGAGTCCCTAACTTACGCTGGTAGAGACCTTTTAACTTATCCATGACCAATAAGGGCAAGGATATATTGGTTCTGCCTGCCGTAGCTCCCTGGGCCAGACGATACCTTTCTTATCTCCCTGCCACTGCACTATCACTACCGAGCGGCCTGTCTGACATCCCGTCGCCGGGTCGATTTTGAAGCGCCCGTAGAAGGTCACGATGTCCAGCCGGGCAGCCGCTTCTCTCAGGGCATGGTTATCCAGCGTTCCCGCCTCCTCCACACACCGCTGGGCCACCAGACCCGCTGCGTAGGCCTGGGCCATAGCGTAGTCACCGCCTTCCGGCCCGAACATCCCGTGTCTTCTCGCCAGCTCCTGAGCCGATGGCCCGTAGTCGGGCGTGTAGATTGCCCCTGGCTCCCACTGGCTTGGCCCCACGAATCCCGTGGCCCGACTTCCCAGTACCTCTCCGAACTGCCTTATTCCCGCCGCCGCCAGGGCGATGGCCTTCGCCCTGACCCGCCTCTGCACCATTTGCCTGGCGAGGAGCAGGTCATCCTGAATGCGGCCCACCCCTAAAATTATGTCTGGGTTGGTAGCCTCCATGTCCCACAGGAGAGGTGAGAAGTCGTCTATAGGAGGACCATACTCACCCTTGAAGACTACCTGGAAGCCCTCTTGCCTGGAGTAGGACTCCACTCCTGAAGCGACGGCTGCGGGAAAGGAGCCTCTGCTGGAGCAGAGTATCGCCACCCTTCGCGCCCCAGGATCCTTCTCCTTTATCAGATCAATGACGCCGTGGAAATACCTGCTGGCAGGAGTGAGGATGCCCACTATCCAGCGAAAGCCCCGGTCGTATATCTGGTCTGAAGCTCCACCGTGGTTCCACAAGACCTTCTGGGACCTCTCGGACACGGGGGCAGCAGCAAGGGTCAGGACGCTTGAGTACGGGCCCAGAAGAAGGTCAACCTGGTCATCCAGGATGAGCCTTCTGGTCATCTCTTCAACTATCTGGGCCTTGCTTTCGTCGTCATAGTATCTTAGCTGGACCGGAAGCCTTCTGCCATGAGTGCCGACGCGGATGCCACCGCTGGCATTGGCATCCGCAACCCATGCGGCAGCACCCTCCAGCGCCTGGCTGCCCTGGCTGCGGAACTGGCCCGTCAGCGAAGCACTCATTCCCACTTTCACGTTGCTGTCAGCCATAGGCTATCGGGGATAAGCAGTCAGCGCTCATTCATTGATGGGCCGAAATATGCCGAAAGAGCTGGTATAGCCGTGGAGGAAGGTGGTGCCGCCCACCTGGCCGATTTCCCCGTTGCAAAAGAACCCTCCCAGAGGGATGGCCCCAACCTTGCCCCGGAACAAGTCGGTATCGTGGTCTGGGCGGCCGTAAAGGTACTGCCCCCGGCCAAGGCAAGAGAAGAGGAGGGCGCCATGATACGGAGTCCCCCGTTCCTCGCTGGCGTACCTGGTGAGCAAGGCCGCCAGGTCTTCGGCCGAGGTCAGGGCATCCCGAAGGTGGAACTGGACTCGCTGCCCCTCTCGCAGCATCTCCCCAATTGCCATGACACCTGTACGGGCGTCCAGCCCAATAATGTTGCGGATCAGGAAGTCTCCCTGCCGGGGGTGGTCAATGAGGTCGTCCATAACCATGCCCAGGAAGAGGGAATGCTGCATGAGTCCCTGGTCGCGCTCGTTAGCAGCCATGTAAAGCTCTCGCACCACCTCTAGGGGCGGCCTCTGGTCTAGCTCAAGAAGGAGGTTTTGCTGACTCTTTGTGATACTCATAACGTTACCAATGGGGCGGCAACCCTGGGCCACGATGGTGTCTACCGCGATGTTGCCCTTCATGGCGATGCCCACAGCCCCCGACCGGTAGACCTTGTCTCCCAGGAATAGGCCATTTTCACCACGTTGACGGCCGCCACTGGCCAGGCCGCCGATCTTGACGCTCCTGCTGAACGCGTAGTCCAGCCCCCCAACGAAGTTCTGGGCTGGAAAGCTAAAGGGGTCTATCAGCAGCAGGAACCGTGGGTTATCTTCGGCGGAGACTTTGATGGCCTTCTCCCATGCGTCAGGTCCCGCATCCATGTCAGGAAGCTCATCTCCTTCCAGATGGAATGGGAGCAGCTCCACGTCAGGAAGGTGTGCGACGGTAAGGGAGAATCCGTGACTATTCTCTACTTCCCTTCCACCACCGATCACACCACCGGCGGAGCATCCGAAGAGCAGCACGGGTCCCAGCTTAGCTTGTATCATCGCCGGTATCTGCTCATACTGCGCAGCGAAGTGTCCTGAGCCGAAGACCACGGCCAAATCGGGGGTGACTCCGCTCATATCCGAGAGTACGCCGGAGACACACTCCTCGATCGCCCCCTTAAGGGTCTGCTGCCGTGAAACCGTAGAGGCCCACTTCATGACTACACCTCCGTGAGAAAGGCATACTTCATACCGTATGAGCCCTTCAACGCCCATACGGAGTCTTACGTTAACCACAGTATACCAGACAGTTGGTGAGTTGACACCCTCCTTTAGCCTATCCTGTGGACATTCTTCTTCGGACGGAAGACGGACCAGGGATGAGGTCGCTTTAAGGGCTGGTATTCGTGCTGTCAATAAGAGAAAATAGGAAAGACGCCAGGATATGTCTCCGCAGAAAAAGTGCCACCGGGCTTAAATGAACTCCAAATGACAGAGAGACAGGCTTCGCACCTATACTTAGGGTGGAAAGGGGGAACCATATGCCCAACCGTTTGGTCCATGAGACAAGTCCTTACCTTCTTCAGCACGCCCATAACCCCGTGGACTGGTATCCCTGGGGGGAAGAAGCTTTGCAGCGGGCCCAGGCGGAGGACAAACCTATTCTGCTGAGTATAGGCTACTCGGCCTGCCACTGGTGCCATGTCATGGAGAGGGAGTCCTTTGAAAATCAGGAAATTGCTCAGCTTATGAACGAGCTTTTCATTAGCATCAAGGTAGACAGGGAGGAGCGACCCGACCTGGACAGCCTTTACATGAGTGCGGTGCAGGCCCTGACCGGCAGTGGAGGATGGCCTATGACGGTCTTTCTCACGCCAGAGGGGAAACCTTTCTACGGCGGGACCTACTTCCCGCCGGTAGACTCGCGGGGTATGCCAGGCTTTCCACGGGTGCTGCTGGGTGTCGCCGAGGCTTACCGCACCCGGCGGACTGACGTCCTCAAGGCCACCCAACAGCTGGTGTCCCACCTCCAGCATACAGCCCAGGCCCCCCGAAGTCTGGAGCCCCTGACTCCGGACATCCTTCATCAGGCTTACCAGCTCCTGGGACAAAACTACGACTACCAGAATGGTGGGTTCGGGGCGGCGCCTAAGTTCCCTCAGCCCATGACCTATGAGTTCATGCTCCACTACTACTATCTGACTAAAAGCCCCAGGGCGCTGGAGATGGTGGAGATGGCTATCGAAAAGATGGCGACGGGCGGGATCTACGACCAGATCGGCGGCGGCTTCCACCGCTACTCCACCGACCCCTACTGGCTGGTGCCCCACTTCGAGAAGATGCTCTACGACAACGCCCTGCTAAGCCGCCTCTACCTCCACACGTATCAGGCGACCAAGTACCCCTTGTACCGGCGTATCGCCGAGGAAACGCTGGACTACGTGCTCCGGGAGATGACCGACCCATCCGGCGGCTTCTACTCCACCCAGGACGCCGACAGCGAAGGTGAAGAGGGGAAATTTTTTCTCTGGACAGGTGATGAGATCGAGGCCATCCTGGGCCCTGAGGAGGGCTCCCTCATCGCTGGGTACTTTGGCGTAACCGAGGCGGGCAACTTCGAGGGCAAGACTATCTTGAATGTGCCTCAAGGGGCCGAGTCGTTTGCGGCGGAGGCTGGTATGAGCGTAGAGGAGCTTGAGGGGGCCATCAAGCGGGCAAAAGCCCTTCTGCTGGAGGCTCGGGAGCGCCGAGTGCATCCTGGCCGCGACGACAAGATTCTTTCGGCGTGGAACGGCCTCATGATGCGTAGCTTCGCCGAGGCGGCCTCCATCCTCCGCAGGGAAGACTACCGGCAGGTGGCAGTAGCCAATGCCTCCTTCCTGCTGGAGGCGTTGCGCAGAGACGGGCGGCTCTTACGCACCTACAAAGACGGCAGGGCCAGCCTCAAAGGCTATCTGGAGGACTACGCTTTTATCGCCGATGGCCTTCTTTCCCTCTACGAGGCCAGTTTTGACCATCGTTGGTTGGAGGAGGCCAGGCGAATGGTAGACAGTATGGTTGACCTCTTCTGGGATGAGGGGCAGAGCGCCTTTTACGACACCGGGAAGGACCATGAGGCCCTGATAGTCCGGCCAAGGGATGTCTTTGACAACGCTACCCCCTGCGGTAGCTCTGTGGCCGTAGATGTGTTGCTCCATCTGTCAGTTCTCACCGGGGAAGGTGAGTACGCTCGCCGTGGCTCCGCCGCCCTCCGCTCCATGCGACATTACCTCGCCCAGGCCCCCCTCGGCATGGGTCACTGGCTCTGCGCCCTGGACTTTTACCTATCTAAACCCAAGGAGATAGCCATCGTAGGAGAAGAGACTGATCCGGCCACCCTGGCCCTGCTGGATATAGTACACGGCCGATACCTGCCGAACATGGTAATGGCCGGGAGCAACCTCAGCGCTCTAGAACAAGGCTCTAAAGCTACACCCCTCCTTCAGGGCCGGGGAATGGTGGGTGGCCGACCCACTGCCTACGTGTGCCAGAACTACGTGTGTCAGCTTCCCGTCACTGAGCCGGAGGCCCTGGCGAGACAGCTAGAGGGCTAGGACGTTGTGGTCTTGATGGTCATTATCTCAACAGGCCCAGCCTCCTCAAGTCTTCCTCTGTCCATCGGGCCTGCCTCTCGATGATGCTTTTCAGAGTGCCCGGGGCAAAGGTGCCTCCGGTTCTGGTGAAGGGAACGGTTACCCGACGACCATCGGGATGGCTGTATCGTTGGTGACTGCTTTCCTGGCGAGCCAGAGAGAACCCTTCCCGAAGAAGGGCCCGCGTAAGCTCACGGGCAGTAAGGGAGCGGAGTTTGCTATAGTCAATCCCCCTCATAAGCTGACCGTTACCAGAGCACCTTCCGAGACCGTCATTTGCTCTGTAACAGGGACTGGCTCGCCCTCTTCGGTAAACTCTTCTACGATCATAGAGAGGACTTCCTGAATGTTTTTCAGAGCTTCCTCTTGGGTCTCTCCCCAGGTGGAAGCGCCGATGTTTTCTAGAGGAGGATAAAATGCCCGCCACCCTTCCTCATCAGGCTCCAGCTCCACACGGAAAACGTAGGTCTTCACCTCTCTCTCCTTGAGCTCTCAGATAAGCGGTAAGCCACTGAACCCTCTATCTACTTTTTAGGCTTTTTCAAAGGGGAAGTCAAGGGGAAAAGTGCTGGCCCCAAATTCTCTATACCCTATACCGTGAGGCGCTTTTTGCCACGTGGTACAGGGTATAGGGAATAAGGTATAATGTCTCAGGACTTTAGCGGTCAGCTATTAAGAAAGGAGTCAGCATGGTAGACAGACAAGCAATCGAAGCAGCAAAGGAGCACTTCGGTAAAGTGCTGGAGCAGCAGCTTGAGCGTGTGGAGCGGCTCAAGGCGGGGGAGGACTGGGTGGACTACAGCGAGGTCAGCCCCATCATCATCGGGATGATAGGCGGCGACGGCATAGGCCCCTATATAGCCGCTGAGTCCCAGCGCGTCCTGGAGTTCCTGCTGAAGGACCGGGTGGACAGTGGCAAAGTCGAGTTCCGGACCATCGAGGGGCTGACTATCGAGAACCGGGCGGCCCATCTGAAGAGCATCCCGGACGACGTCCTGGCCCAGATTAAGGAGTGCCACGTCACCTTGAAGGGCCCGACCCATACACCGGAGCGGGGTGACGGGTGGCCCAATCTGGAGAGCGCCAACGTAGCCATGCGCAAGGAGTTGGACCTCTTCGCCAATATCCGCCCAGTCCGGATTCCCAAGCAAGGCATAGATTGGACCTTCTTCCGGGAAAACACGGAGGATATGTACGCCGTGGGCAGCCAGGGAGTAAATGTAACCGAGGACCTGGGGATTGACTTCAGGGTCATCACCTCCCAGGGCTCCGAGCGGATCATTGACGCCGCCTTCGCCCACGCCCAGCGCACGGGCAAGGACACGGTCACAGTGGTTACCAAGGCCAACATCGTCAAGACCACCGACGGCAAGTTCCTGGACATGGCCAGGAAGGTAGCCAGCAGATACCCCAACATCAAGTGGGAGGGCTGGTATATAGACCTTATGACCGCGGCCCTCATCAACCCGGCCCGCCAGAAGCAGTTCCAGGTGCTGGTGCTGCCCAACCTCTATGGCGACATCCTCACCGATGAGGCGGCCCAGGTTCAAGGCGGCGTCGGCACCGCAGGCAGCGCCAACGTCGGCAAGAGGTACGGCATGTTCGAGGCCATCCACGGCAGCGCACCCCGTATGGTGAGAGAGGGACGCGCCCAGTACGCCGACCCCAGCTCCATGATGCGCGCCGGGGCCATGCTGCTGACCCATATAGGCTTCGAGGAAAAGGGCAACAAGCTGCACCAAGCCCTGGATGTCTGCGGCCAGTACGAGAGAAAAGTCGTTCTCACAGGCCGCAGCACCGGAGCCACAGGCAAAGAGTTCGGCGACTACATCATGGAGACCATCGAGGACCCGAGGCTGGAGTCCCGCTGGGAAGAGTACGTGCAGGGCTAGTATCCATCACTTATCTCCTCTTGAAGTACGCTGTATGTAAGAGACACCCCCGGGAGGTATCCCATTGGAAATCGACATCCCAAAAGAGATGCAGGCATACATATTTCAGTTGGTTAAGGAGCTGGGACTAAATGAGCAGCAGGTAGTGGCATATGCTTTAAGAGTGCTCAGAGATGCAGTTGATGCAAGAGTCATAACCAAGGACCTCATCAACTCTCTGGAGCCGACCGAACCCCGATATTACGCCAAATCCTGGCTCCCAGCCTTACGCCTGCACTATGCCATCTCCTCTGCGGCACCTGAAAGGGACCTTGGTCGGATCAAACGCATAATCATCGAGAGCGATGGAATCCTTCCAAAAAGAGTAGGGATTGATTGGAGCAAAGACTTTGAGCGATTCTCACAGTTCAAGTGGTAGCTCCTCTGGCTGAGGACACACTTGAAATCCCTTGAGAGGGTGTGGAAATGGCGCAAGCTAGACCAACGATATCCGAGCCAATGCCCTTAACTCAGATAGGGCAACAGCGATTCTGGATAGCCCTTATCCTCACTGGGACTCTCCCAGTAGTGGTGGTGAGCTTTATCTTCATCTGGGCTTTCGGGCCAAGAGAGCCGTCAGTAGGTGCAAAGGACTTCTTTCCCATCGTGATTTCCGCTATGACCGGCCTCGTAGGCGCAGTAGTAGGCTATTACTTTCGAGCCGAGGAACGAAGTTAGGAGTAGCGGGCTTCGGTAGGGAAGAATGGCGTGAGATTTGCAGGCTTTGCTAATATGAGAAAAAAAAGGAGAGCCATTGATGCGTAGCAAGGTGACAGTAGTAGGTGCAGGAAACGTGGGGGCCACCACTGCTCAGCGTATCCACGGTCTAGGCTATGCTGATGTAGTCCTGGTGGACGTTATCCAGGACCTGCCCCAGGGCAAGGCCCTGGATATGCTGGAATCTGGCCCGGTGCTGGGCTCCGACGCCCAGATAACAGGAAGCAACGGTTACGAAGAGACAGCTAACTCGGACCTGGTAATAATTACTGCGGGTGTGGCGCGCAAGCCTGGCATGAGCCGCGACGACCTGCTCCTCACC
>CAYWGG010000010.1:0-26927 GCA_964457285.1 uncultured Dehalococcoidia bacterium | reverse complement strand
CTGCCTCCAGGTTCGGGACGAGTCCACGCTTTATCCGGCCTGGGTCGAGTAAGAGGGTGAGGCGTCGGCGCTCTCGGTCCCACAGCTCTGGTTCCATCGCCAGGAAGACGCCATCAAGGGGCTCGTCGTTATCCGCGCGGCGGACATGAATAGAGCGGGCAGCCCAGCCCTCGCTCATTGGACTCGAAAAGTGGACGTATAGCTTCAACTGGTTGACCGGCAATTCATCTGCCGTGGGGTAGACCGCGACAACCCTCGTAGTTGGCGTGCCCTCCGGTACTGGGCGCTGGATGGTCCAAACTTCGAGGCTGTCGACGCTCCTTTCCTCAGGCATCGGGGCGACGAGCAGCGAGTAACTCATCCCGTCCAGGAACGGGAATCTAGGAGCGAAGTAGACCGCGTCCTGGTCAATCTCGAAGCGACCAGCAATGGGCTGAATTTTGCGTAGATTAGCATCGGCTTCCACGACCTCGCTGGGCAGGACCGCCAGCCACTGACCGAGCCTGGCGGGGGTGAGCCCTATCAGCTCACGGAGCTCAACTCTGGTCCAACCGCGAACGCAGAGGCAACTGCGCCCCTGGTGCTCAGTCCATGCCAATTCGAGTTTACGTCCTCCGGTCACAGTGTCTCGATGCCGTACGAACAGAGATGGACGTTCCCCTCGTCGTCTTGCTGCATCATCAGCACGTGGCTGCCGTTCAAGTTCGCCATTCGGCTTACGCCTTGATGCGGCAGTGTCTGCCGAGGCACGCCCACGGGCTCCTTTGGTTCTGTGAGCGGCCCCTGCTCATCGATGTCCTTGCAGGCGATCTTCATCAAGGGGTGCCGGGCGTTGGAGACGAGGAGATATTCCTCACCGTCACAAACGTAGGACACAATGCCCAGAGGTGTGTTCCCGGCACCAAGCTCGGCGACCGTCTTGCCCATGACATGGGTCCCGGACTTGAGACCGCTCAGGGAGAAATGGACCACCGGCGTGCAGGTGTAACTTGCCAGGACGCTTGTGTTGCCGCCGTAGGCCAAAAAAGTGCGAATCGGTGAAGCCGTCTCGTACTGGCCGTGGGAGACATGGAATATCTCTAGCGAGTTCGTCAGCGTGTTCCCGTTGAAAGGGAATGGAATCCGCCGAAAGGTCGAGGAGAAGTCCTCGTTAGAAGATCCTGCTACCAGCAGGAGGCCGTCAACGTATTCCGTGTCGGTCACCGTCACTGTCCGAAGCCTGTCACGAGCGATGCGGAATTTGATATTACCGCGCTCCAATATCTCTCCCTCGCGGTTGCCCTGGACCAGGCGGACATCCATGCGGTCGTCGTCCTCAGCCGGTGCGTTCTCGATTAGAGTCTGCGAGAAGGGCACGTTCTCGAGGGGCACCTCGAATAGGGCACCGTCCGCCCTGACCTTGATCAGGACCGGGAGGGCAGCCTCGCCGCTGCCTCGCATCACGGAAAGGTAGACGTTTTGTGATGACGGTTGGACTGCCATGTCTCGAATGAAGACATCGTCTCTTGAGCAGCCCAAATATGCCGCCAGGGATATGTCAAGATTATGGATATTGATGGGACCCGGCTCACTCCCCACGTCGTCAACGCCGACTTCGATAGCGAAGATCGTTGCCCCCACGTTGTCCACGACGAACAGGATTCCTTCAGGACCGAAGGCGAGGGGACCAACCGACTTGATTCCTGGCGTACCGACCTCCAAGCCATACTTGCCCGTACCAACCGCCGAGACTTGCTCAGTCATCATCGCCTCCTATGCTATATTCAATCGAGCCTAGTGTAGCATGCTGTCCGACGCCACGCAATGACCTGCCCTACTCTGGAAGCATCACAAAAGGGGTAGGTAGACAAAAAAGTGAACGGCCCTAAACTCTCAATAGGTTCAGCCATAGAAAGGAGGGCCGTAGCCCATGTGCTAGAAAGGGTCACAGGTTACTCCATCAGCCATGAGCAGGTACGTCCACTGGCAGGGAGAACTGGAGAAGAGGTGATGGAGATGCCGGTGAAGGAAGCCCGAAGAGGTGCAATCGCCGCTTGTTCTCCCAGGACAGAGGAAGCAGGTCTACGGGGAATCTCTTTATAAACCCGGCCACGTCATCGGGAACCCTGGTAGCCTGGCCTGCAGCACTTTGTATAGCTGCGACGTATGCGTGGAACTTCCCTTCTGCTAGCCCAACTCTTGGGTTGAGGTCTTTGGGTACTGCCTGGAGCAAGGAAGCTACGAGCCTGGCTTCACCACCGTACAACTCTTCAAGTCCCTCCAGCCCTACGTAGCGCAGCCAAGCTCGGCCTTTTCCACCAGCTGGCTTCTATGGGTCAGGAGATCTATAACGGTATCGAAGATCTCATGGTAATAATACCAGTTCGCTATGACAGAGCGGTGGTATCCTGTGATAATCACGCGGAAGCCTGACATAAGCCATATCTTATGAAATCGCTACGTGGAGGAGAAACCACGTCGGGTCAGTCCAAGTGTGGCTCTCCTTCTGAACAAGGGGGCTGAGATTATCTCAGGACACCACCGTGTCTCCGTGGCTAACCTGTAACTGAACAGTTACCTGTTTTCCTCGGCTCAGCAGCGGGCCTAGCCCTTGGGGACGGCCGCCCGTGCGATGCCCAGTAGCTCCTCGCTGGTAGCGTTGATGTCTATGGGGTCGCCGTGGGGCTGCGGCACCGGGAAGCCTGTCTTGTAGTACAGCTCGACCCGATTGCCCTCCGGGTCGAAGAAGTACATCCCTAGAGCGTTCCCATGACTCACAATCCGGTCAATTTTCACACCCTCGGCTATGAGCCTCCGGTGGAACTCCTTCAGGTCAGCTATGCTGGGCACCTTGAAGGAGATTTGCTGGACCAGCCTGGCCCCCTGGGGGACTTCCCTCCCCTTCGCCAGAACGAACTCGTGGTGCTCCTCCTCAGGGTGAGAGCTAAGGAAGACAATCCCGCGCCCTTCCAGGTCTTCGTCGGCGATCTTCAACCCCATGACCCGCGTCCAGAAGTCCCGCTGCTTCATCAGGTCTTCGGCATATATTCCCACATGTCCCAGTCCTGCTATCTCTGCCATATGTTTCAATCTTCACTCGGACCTTTAGTCCGGGTGCAACTCCTTTCTTCTACAGATTCAGCGCCTTCATGCCAACCCTGGCGATGTCCTCATCCTCCTGGCCCGTGGGGAGCCCGGCGACCCCGATGCCTCCCAGGACAGAGCCATCTCCGGGGTTCAGGACCACCACCCCGCCCTGGAGGGGAAAGAGCATGGGGTCGCCAAACTCCGTCACGCTTCTGCCCTGGCGCTTAAGCTGCTCGGCAAAAGCTCCAGACTCCATACTTCTGAGGGCGGCGGTGTAGGCTTTCTTGACAGAGTTCCGGCCAGTGGAGGGTCGACACCTATCCGTTTGAGCATAGATGATGAGATTCCCCGTATCATCTACTATGGCCATAGCTATCGGGCGGCGGCTCGGGTCCTCGTTGAAATCTGCTATCATGGCGTCCATTGCAGCGCGGCACTGAGCAAGTCCCAGCATAGGCTTGTTGTACAAGGCGATCACCCCCTATAAGGAGATTGAGCCTATTATACCTATACCTTGTGGCAGCAACAAGGGACAACCAGGTAGCCTACCTGTTCAATACCAGGATGATAAGGGCCGTCGCCACCCACAGCACTATGTCTATTATCAGTGGCTTGTCCTTGATTATCACCAGCTCCGGGCTTTCGGCGTCGGTGGTGTGGTTTACCAGATAAAGGTATCGGAAAAGGCCGAATACCACGAAGGGGACCGTCAGCATCAGGCTGTGGTCAGGGGGCACATTGCGCGCCGAAAAGGTATAGAGCGCGTAGGCCACCAGGGTAGAGGCGCTGGTAATGCTGACTAGCTGGCCCAGGAACTCTTCGCTATACTGGCCCAGGACCGCCCTCTGGCTCGGCGCGTTGGTCCCGGCCGCCTTAAGCTCGCTGTGCCTTTTGCTCAGGGCTATGAACAACGCTCCTAGCCCTATGGTCGTGTACAGCCAGGGCGAGACGGTCACATCTATAATCAATGCCCCTGCCAGTACCCGCAACAGATACCCTGCGCTCACCACCATCGTGTCCAGAATAATCACCCTTTTCAGGAAGGAGGAATAGCTAAGGTTCATCGCCAGGAACGCGATGCCCACTATGCCAAAGCCTATCCCCATCAGGAAGCTACCCGTGAGGGACAGCGCCAGCAACACAGCAGCAGTGGTCGCCGCTGCTGCCAGCGGCAACTCTCCGGAAGCGATGGGCCGCTTGCACTTCCGGGGATGCTCCCTATCTCGCTCTCGGTCGAATATATCGTTGATGATGTAGACCGCCCCCGAGAGGGCGCAGAATATAAGGCCACCTGCCAGCGCCCTGAGGAGCAGCTCCCCCAGAAGCCCCATTTCATCCGACGACCATCGCTCGTTCACCGAGAAGGCCAGGGGTAGAAAAACCAGCAGGCTCTTGGTCCATTGCACAGGCCGCATGGAGAGGGTAGCGCCTCTGCCAAGGCTGAAGGCCCCGGCGAGGCTAACCCCCTTTCCCTCCATCTGGCGAACGGATGACTCAGCAGCCTGGTCTTTACCCGCCATGTTGTAGCTTTCCTCTCTCAACTCGCTAGCTTAGATGTCCCTGCGTATCTGAGTAAGGGGTAAGAGACTTGGCCCCCTCGGCGGCCCTCCTGGGCATATGCGCCTGAACATATACCAGGGCCAGAAGCCCTATCAGGACTGCGAACCAGAGGGTGCAGACCCTGATTATAAAGGTTGCCGTGGAGGCGTGGGTCCTGGTCAGGCCCAACTGTTGTAGCAATGCCACCATGCCCCCCTCAGTCCCTACCAGGCCCCCGGGGAGCATGGTGATGGCCCCTAACAGGGTAGCCGCAGCATATATTGAGACCGCATGGCCCAGGGACACAGTTGTATCCAGACCACGCAGCACCAGCCACATAGCGCATCCTTCAGCAGACCACGCCAGTGTGCCCAACAACAAGGCCACTACCAGGGGCTTTACTGAAAAGACCTGTCGAAAAGCGTCCCTCGATGTGCTCAGAAATGGCCTCCAGCGTCGGGGCATCGGCAGACGGAGCAATTTGTCACTTCCCCAGGGTGAGACCACCAGCAAGATGAATATAGCAAAGGCTGCCAGTACCGCCAGAGCGACCACCCACCCGTAGGGGATAAGAGTCAGGCCCCATAGGCTAAGGAGGAGCACCGAAATGAGGTCCGTGATGCGCTCTGTGACCACAGCGGTGGACGAGAGGGCCACCGGGACATCCAGCTTTTCCTTGAGAAAGTAGGACTTGGCTAGCTCGCCAAGGCGGCCTGGGCTTATTGCCATGCTCAGGCCCGATATAAAGATAACAGTGCTGGCTCCGAGTCCTATTTTAACTCCAAGGAGCTTGAGGTAGTAGTGCCAGCGCGCCAGACGGAAGAGATAGTTGGCCAGGGCAAGGCCAAGGGCCATGAACCAGTAAGCTATGGGAAAGGAGGAAATCTCCCCAAGAAGCTCTGGCAGGTCTCCATAGAGCGCAAGGCCAGCGAATACGGCTACCCCCAGGACGGCGAAAGTCATCAGGCCCCGTCTTCTCATTTTTTCTATCCGGGCTGGCTAAATTAGCTGCCTGCGGCGACTGGTGAGGTAGTCCACCAGGATGTATTCCCCCAGTTTATCGGGGCTGGTGTAAAAGACGCGGCCTCGGTTTATCCTGGTCATCTGTTCTACGAACTCTACCAGGTGTGGGCTATGCTCAAGCATGAAGGTATTGATCTTTATATCTTGCCGAGTGCAACGGTTCACCTCTTTGAGGGTCTCCTGTATGGTGCGAGGGCTGGGCGGATATTGAAGAAATAGCTGTCCTGACTCCATGTGAGCGGTGGGCTCGCCGTCGGAGATCATGATTATCTGTTTGGTGCTACCTGGGCACTTGGCCAGAAGCTTGCGTGCCACAGCCAGACCATGTTGAATGTTGGTGTAGGGGTCGAACTCGTCCCAGGTGATGTAGGCCAGCTTGTCAGCCTTAACCTCCCTGGCATAGGTTGAGAAGCCTACGATATGGAGGGAGTCCTTGGGGAACTGGGTCCGTATCAGGTTGTCCAGGGCCAGGGACACCTTCTTGGCCGCCACAAAATTGCCTCTCATAGCCATGGAGAGGCTCATGTCCAGCATAAGAACGGTAGCGGCGTGGGAGGACTGCTCCATCCGATGTATCTCGAAATCGTCGGGACTCATCCGCACGGGTGTGCCAGGAGCCCTCTGAAGGGCGTTCATCACGCTACGCTGGAGGTGAATTTGGAAGGGGTCGCCGTACTGGTACTTCTTCGTCTCCTCCAGCAGGTCACCACCAGTTCCCGTAGAGTTGGTCTGATGTCCTCCTTGCCGGTCCTTTCTTATATAGGCGAAAATCTCTTGAAGGGCCTTGTGGCCTATCTTACGTGTTCCTTTAGGCGTAAGCTCGAATCGGCTCCCAACTTGCTGGATGTATCCTGCCTGTTCCAGGGCCTCAGCCATGCGCCTCAATTGCTCAAGCTCCTGGTAGCTCTCCTCCCCCATAAGCTCGCGCATCAGCTCCGAGTCCACATTGTCGAGGCGGTGTAACTGCTGGGTCCTCTTCAACTGGCGCTCCAGTTCCTCCATCTTCCGTAGCTGCCGCATCACCTCCAGGGCCTCCTCTAATCCCAGAGGATCGTCTCCCTGGAACAGGTATTCGATGGCCTGCCCACTATCCGGGCGCATACACTCCAGGTTGGAGGCTAAACGGGCCAGCTCGTCCTTCAAGTCATCATTGCGAAAGATGGAGCTAAGGGTCTCCTCCAGCTCCCTGAGAAGCTCCGGCGAGAGGCTTTTCATCAAGGACTCCATCTCGGCCATCTGCTGGCGCAGGCTCTCGGCCATTTCTTCCACGCTGGCCGGAGGGCTGGCACCAAAGGGATTCCTATACTTCTGCATGAACCGATCGAAGAGGGAGCGGCTTGCCGACCCACCCTCCCTGAGATGCTCCTCCAGGAGTCGGTTAAGCTCTTTTAGCATACCCTTCATGGAAGCAAGCTGGCCGGGGCTCATAGAGCTGAGGTCCCGGGAGAGGTTGCGCAGGGAGGAATCCAGGACTCGCTGCTGTAGAAACTTGAGAAGCCCCTCGAACTTGGCCCTGGCCTCGTCGTCCATAAACTCGTACTCTTTCAACCGCTGGATGGTCTGGGCTGGATGCTGAGGCAGGAGGTTATCCAGGAACTCCAGGTTCCTGCGGGCCATCTCCTCGAGGCGTTGTAGAAGCCTCTCTTTTTCCTGACGTGAGGGGGTCGTATAGCCTCCTCCATCCTTTGTGGGGGAGGATTGAGGTGGGGGAAGAAAGTCACCACCATCCTGACCCTCCCCCATCGAGGGGGAAGGAAGCTCATCCTGACCTACCTGAAGGGTGAAGCGTCGGCGAGCGTCGGCAAGGCGTCTCTCTATGCCTCTCCGCTCCGTCTGGATAATATCCTGGAGCCTTTCTCTGATGTCATCCAGAACATGCTCAAGGTTGTATCTGTCGAGGGTCTGCTGCTTCATAGCACGGAGGCGCTGGAGCATATCCTGGATGCCAGAGATGTTCTGGCCGAACTTGCCCCGAAGGCCCCTCTGGGCCATGGAGCGCAAGGCGGAAGATATGTCCCCGTGGGTGACCAGCAGCTCAGCAAGCTGCTCCATCAGGTCCTCTTCGTGAACGGGGAAGATCTGCTGAGTGCCATCCCAGCGGGAGTACTGATAGAAGAGCATGCCCTTCGACTCCTCTCAGGACAGGCCTAGCTCCTGTAACGAAACCCTTTCTCCATCTGGTCGCGGTTCAGCTTGCGGTTAAGGTGGAGTCCCTCCATAATGAACTCAGCCGCGGAGGCGATCAGCTCGGGCGTCTCATCAGTCCCAAGGCTGCCCACTGCTGCGGAGAGCCCTTCGATCTGGCCCACCATTTCTACGTATTCCCTGGAGGACTTTTCACTCCCCGTCTCCACTACCAGGCCCTCGTCAAACTGGTGGACCACGGCCTCCAGGTCTCTCACATTGAAATACCGTCCGAAGACGTTGAGGACGGCCCTCTTGGACAGGTCCTCCATGACCTTGGCTTCTCGGCCCTCCTCAAAGGTCTCCAGCTCTATCTTGCCAGCGAAAGAGGCCAGAATGTAGGGGAGATCGCTTATCCTGGGGCTCACCTTTTTCTCGCCTAGAAGTATGGCCCGGCGCATGGCATTGCCGATAACCGTCTCGTAGTTAGCGATGGAGACCCTGACGCTGACCCCAGAGCGCTGATTGATTTCGTGACTGTGGCGGGCCAGTGAGGTGATCTCGGCGATGATCTCTCGTATGTACTGGGGCGTTACTACATCCTTCTCATTGGGGAAGCGGGAGCGTTCCTGCTCCATTATGGTTATCTCGTCCTCAATAGTCCTGGGATAGTGAGTACGTATCTGGGCCCCGTAGCGGTCCTTCAGAGGTGTGATGATGCGGCCTCGGTTGGTATAGTCCTCGGGGTTGGCAGTAGCTACCACGTACACATCCAGGGGCAGCCTTATACGATAGCCTTTTATCTGCACATCCCGTTCCTCCATCAGGTTGAACATGCCCACCTGTATCCGCTCTGCCAGGTCTGGAAGCTCGTTGATGGAGAAGATTCCGCGGTTAGTGCGGGGGATGAGGCCAAAGTGGATAGTTAGCTCGTCAGATAGGTAGCGCCCTTCAGCTACCTTAATGGGGTCTATCTCCCCTATGAGGTCGGCGATGGAGATGTCTGGAGTGGCCAGCTTCTCCGAGTATCTGGCATCCTTGGGTAGCCAGTTTATTTCTACCTCATCTCCATGCCTTTCTATCTTGTCCTCGCAGGCTTTGCAGATGGGCTCATAAGGGTTATCGTTGATCTCGCACCCTGCGATTACGGGTATCTCGTCGTCCAGCAAACTCACCAGGTGGCGGATGAGGCGGGACTTGGCTTGACCTCGCTCTCCCAGAAGGACTATGTCCTGGCCTGCCAGGAGAGCGTTCTCCAACTGGGGTATCACGGTATCGTCGAACCCCACTATGCCAGGGAAAAGGGTCCCTCCCCTTCGCAGCTTGCCCACCAGATTCTTCCGTAGCTCCTCTCGAACGGGAAGGACCTTGTAACGGCTACGCCGGAGTTCTCCGATAGTCCTCGCCTTTGTCTTTGTAGGCATAACTGTAACTCCATTTTGATTTTTACCCGATGATAAAGAGGCAGAGACGGAGGATGCCGCGCCTCTATGCTCATTGCACTATTAGGGCCTTCCTTGGAGGTGTCAACCCCGGTAAAGGCATTCCCCATTATATTCCCACCAGGAATGAAGACACAAGGAACCAACATCCATTTGGATCACAGGTTTCGGGACACCAATCTGATAATCCCTCGGACTCTGCGAAGCAAGTCTGATGCATCTCGATCTGAGAATATGTCTTCTGGTAATAAATATCCCCCATGACCACCCTGTACTGGATAAAGCATTTGATTACGTAGCGCGCTCGTAACAGCAGCTAAGATAGCTACACCTTGTGCAAAAGGGTAGCCTCTTGACAGGCTCACGAATTGGTTAATCTTCGCAGTGTGCGGTAAGGGAACTGCTCGACCGAGATGCCTGATCCACGCTCATCCAATAGACTCAAAGGCATGGTAAGCTGCAAATCCACACGCTTCGGGAACAGTCGGGTTTGTAAGACTAGCAGCTATCTTATATCGCTCGGCAATCCGTCGAAATTGACCAGGTTGCGGCACTTACAACCTCTTTGACCAGTGAACGGAGACCATCTTGGTTTTTTCCCAGTGAATATTTTCTGTCTCATCAAGCATAGCTTGGGCTTGTATTGACAATAAATGGATGTCAGGCAGAATACCGAATTCTAAGTAAGGCTCTGCCAAAGCCTGACTCAGAGCCAAAATGTGTCTATATGGACGGCGATAGTTGACCACAGCTACAAAGGGAATGGTACGATAGAGACGACTGCGCTTGAGGAATGGACCAACTGCAAATATATCCATCCAGGGCTCCAGCCAATTTTGACGGAGTTGCTTGCCGCACCATTCCAGGTAACGTAAATGATCTTGGGCTACTCTATCGAGTTGTGGCCAGTCTTTGAAATCATCTACGGACTTTGGGTGCTCAACGAATCGTTCTCGAGGCAGACGTGACTGCCACGGCAAAGGCGCTACAATCGTAGCATCTATCTGCGAATTGGTATTGTGCGAGCGTTTGGACATGGCTTTCAAAGGGATTCCGCCCCAGAGCAACCTTGGCCTGCAGCTCTGGGGCTATTATGAACGAGCTTCAGGTCGGAGGAGGACTCCTTAGGCCCTGGCTGCCTCTCTGGCTCTCTTGGCCTCCTCCACCACCCTCTGGGAGATGTGTTGTGGCACCGCCTCGTAGTGGCCGGATTCCACACTATAGCTGCCCCGGCCCTGGGTCAGGGAGCGTAG
Organism: uncultured Dehalococcoidia bacterium; assembly: GCA_964457285.1. Taxonomy (GTDB): domain Bacteria; phylum Chloroflexota; class Dehalococcoidia; order Lucifugimonadales; family JAGWBF01; genus CAYWGG01. The sequence goes on along the minus strand of CAYWGG010000010.1, from coordinate 16,480 downwards.
CTCGGTGGCATAGCGAAGGAGTTCCGCCTGGGGCACCTCGGCCTCGATGACCGTTTCACCTCCCCTGGGAATCATACCCATGATCCTGCCCCGCTTGCTGTTGAGGTCGCCTATCACATCACCGTTGAAGCTGTCGGGCACTGTCACGGTCAGCTTCATGATGGGCTCCAGGAGGACCGGGCGTGCCTCGGTTACGCCCTTTCGCAAGGCGTATGAGCCAGCTATCTCGAAGCAGATGCCTGAAGAGTCTACCTCATGATAGCTACCATCGTAGAGAATAGCTTTCAAGTCCACCATCGGATAGCCTGCCAGTACACCCTCTGGGAGGGTCTTGAGTATGCCCTTCTCCACCGATGGTATGTACTCCTTGGGGACGGCGCCTCCCACTACCTCCACGCCGAACTCGAAGCCCTGGCCTGGCTGGAGAGGCTCTAGCCGGAGAAGCACGTGGCCGTACTGACCGTGGCCGCCCGTCTGCTTTTTGTGTCTGTACTCGGCCCGGGTTACGCTGGTTATAGTCTCCTTGTAGGGTACTCTAGGTAGGCGGAGCTCCAGGTCGGTGCCGAACTTCCTGCGTATCCTGTCCATAGTGATCTCTACATGGGTATCACCAAGGCCCGAAACAAGAGTCTCGTTGGTATCAGACTCCCTGGAAATGCGCAGGCTCGGGTCTTCCTCGATGATGCGGCTCAGGGCCATGGACATCTTGTCTACGTCGGCTTTGGTTTTTGGAGAGACCGCCATGGTGTAATATCCCGTGGGGAACCTTACGGGCTCAAAGGCTACGGGGTGGTCTCTCTGGCACAGGGTATCGCCCGTGACCGTAGAAGTGAGCTTGGCTATGGCCCCGATGTCTCCTGGGCCAACCTCCTGGACCTGTTCCTGGGTTTTTCCTCGCAGCACGTATACCTGGCCGATGCGCTCCGTCTGGTTCCTCGCCTCGTTCCAGACCTCAGAGTTGCTGCGGAGGGTGCCCCTATGGACTCGGAAGAGGGACAGCTTGCCCACGAAGGGGTCGGCGGTGGTCTTGAAAACGAAGGCCGCCAGTGGCGCACCAGAGCCCGGCTCCATCTCCTCCACGTCTCCCGTGGCGCGGTTCGATGCCTGCGCCCGCTTACCAGCCTCGGGAGATGGCAAATACTCTACCACAGCTTCCAGAAGCTCTTGTATACCCAGATTTATGGTGGCGGAGCCAGCCAGAACGGGTACAACCTTGCCAGAGAGGATGGCCTTCCTGATGCCCTGGCCGATCTCCTCCTGGGTAAGTTCCTCTCCTTCCAGATACTTGGTAGCCAGGTCGTCATCGGTCTCAGCCACCGCCTCTATTAGTCGCTCTCTAGCATCCCTAACCTGATCGGCTACCTCGTCGGGGACCTGGGAGGGAGGCTGGAGGAGGTCTACGACACCTTTGAAGCTTTGCTCCGAACCTATGGGTATCTGGAAAGGCACGCACTTCCTCCCGAAGCGGGCCTGTATGCTTCCAAGGGAGCGCTGGAAGTCGGCGTTCTCCCGATCCATCTTGTTGATGAGGAACATACGGGGCATACCCTTTTCCTCACACCTGCTCCAGCCTCGCTCTGTGCCCACTTCCACCCCCGAGTTGGCAGCCACCACTATGACCCCTCCCTCCACAACCCTCAGGGCAGATATGACCTCAGCTATGAAATCATCGTAGCCCGGAGTATCCAGGAAGTTCACTTTATATCCGTTCCAATTGCAAGGGATCAGGGCTGTCTGGATGCTGCCCCTGCGCTTCACCTCCTCGGGCTCGTAATCTGCCACTGTATTGCCATCATCCACTCTGCCAAGCCGGGTTATGGCCTTGGTGTTGTAGAGCAACGCCTCAGAAACGGAAGTCTTTCCTGCTCCGCCATGACCTAGTATTGCTACATTGCGTAGATTACTAACATCAACCATATATATCACCATCTCCTTATCAGGACTAAACCAAATGTCACATAGCAACGGAGTCCTGAACCAACCTCATATTTGGCTTTATACACCCCCCTATTTTAGCCAAAACAGTGTCTGTAACGCAATGGTGGTAAGTGTTCACACCAGGGTCCTTTAGAGAGTGTCTGGAAAGAAGTGCTAGGCTGGAGCGTAGAGGTGGTGAAACACTGGTGGAGTGGGATTAAGGTAGTGTGGGTGCCTGCTGGAGTGGAGCCGCCGACGCTGCCTGGAGGCTTTGATGTGCTGCCAAGGCGCTGGGTTGTAGAGCGTACTTTCTCCTGGGTGGGGAAGTTCAGGAGGTTAAGCAAGGACTATGAGGCTTCGCCTGTAACTAGCGAGGCGTTGATCTATACGGCGATGAGCTACCTGATGCTGAGGTGCTTGGCAAGGATGGGAACCTAAGGGCTTTTCAGACACTTTCTGGGAGACGGGATCCACTAACTCCAACTCTACCAGCGTGTCAGCCAAAAGCCTGAGGGTCCAGCGGGCCGGCCCGCTAGACCGGCTTCTCCTCTGGTGCCGCTGGTATGGGCTCCCACCGGTCGGCCCAGCTCTGAATAGCCTCTACCACCTCTCTCAAGTCCTGGCCTTTGGCAGTCAAGGAATACTCCACGATCACCGGCCGATGGACGTACACCCGCCGCTCAACAATGCCCGCCTCCTCCAATTCCTGGAGACGCTGGGAGAGCAGCCGGTCGCTGAGGCCGTTCACATAAACAGAGATTCCAGTGAATCTCCGGGGGCCTTCCAGGAGAGAGCGCAAAATCAGACACATCCATTTCTTACCTAGAATGGTGGCTGCATTCTCGTAGCGGGGTCACATGTGATGGAAGCTCATAGCTGCCCTGCCTGCTATCGGTCTGTGCAGTCCTATTCTAACGAAAAATAAGGGACTTGACAAGGCCCAAGTTATCTGCTAATATTTAGTTAGTAACTATGTAAATCATAGTATAAGGGAGGTAGACAATGGCAACCAAGATGATCGAGCGAGAGAATAGTCTGGCGACTCCGACGGTTGGGCTGGAGAAAGAGAGGAAGACAGGTCGCTTTGGGAGAGTGTGGGATTGGCTCTTGAGGGCGTCTTTCACTCTCGCCCTCTACAGGCTGGAGTCCGGGCGCTTCAATGTGCTCTCGCCCAGAGAGAAGGCCAGCCTGAGAGCATATCTGATGGGCCTGTAACACCCAATAAAAAGAACAGCAAAATTCACCACAAGAGAGGTGGGACTATGGCAGTCCAAATAGCTGAATGTAGCGGAGCCTTGGTAACTCGGACGGTTGAGAGACATAAAGATGGTAAGACAGGCCTTTCCAGCAAAATGGCCGACAGGCTTTGGAGGGTGTCTTTTCAGCTTGGTCTCTCGCCCCCTCATGGACCTGAAGCCTGGCGTTGTTCCCAGGCCATCTCTCTCAAGGAGAAGGCCGAGATGGAAGCGCGTTTGCTGGGTTTGTAACATCCCTACCTGGCACAAACAAGGCCGGAAATATGAAGGAGCTGGGGGAATCACCTCCGGCTCCTTTGCTTTGGCCGAGACCGACTCCGTTGCGTACCCCTCACCCTTATGACATTCGGGGGCTGGCCTTGCCAAGATAGGTGTTGACCTACTGTGTGCTCAATGGGCATACTGCTACACTCAAATCATACAAAGACTGAGGGACCGGGTTTGAAGGATGAATCACAAGAGAGTGCTTATCGTTGATGACTCAGCGGACAGCCGAGTCTTGCTCAAAAATGTCCTTGAGAAGCGGGACTATGTTTGCCACCTGGCCTCTAGTGGTGATGAGGCCCTTGAAGTCCTGGCTTCTCAGGCGATTGACCTGGCGTTGGTAGATATTGTGATGCCAGGGATGTCCGGTTTAATCCTGTTCCAGCACGTGAAGGAGCTTTATCCTGATGTGGCCGTCATCTTCGTCACAGCTATGGATGACTTGAACCTGGCAGTAGAGTACCTTAAAAACGGTGCCTATGATTACATGGTCAAGCCCGTGGCGCCGGCACATTTGCAGGAGATGGCAGAAGAGGCGCTGGAAAAGCGCAAAGCTGCGCTGGGCCAGAGACTCCTTGAAGAAGAAAGCGCCCTCTATCTCAAAGAGCTGAAGGGGAAGGTACAGGAACTCAGCGCCTTAAACCGTATACTCAGGTCCGACCTCGTGGATGGACTGGTGGCAGAAGAAGAAATAAAGGCGCTGCGGCCAGGAGGCAGGGGAACCAACCACAGGAGTTTGGAAAAGAGCGAAGCGTGGCAAGTCTCATACTATCCCCTGGTGCCGGCCGATGGAAGGATGCTTACTATTTCCGAGGCCGCTTGTCTCTTGAATGCACACCCCAACTCGGTGCGTCGCTGGGCGGATATAGGACTGCTCCCCTCCTACAGGCTCGGCTCCCGTGGCGATCGCCGGTTTAAGCCGGAGGACGTTGCCGATTTTCTTGACTCGTGGAAGGGGCAGTAAGGTAAGGTCTTGGGTTCAGACGCCCTCTAAAGCTGCGGCCTTGCCTTGTGCCACTCGGTGGCTTGCTCATAGGCGTGGGCAATGCGGAGCAGAGTCTCCTCCGACAGAGGGGGGCCTATTAGCTGCATACCAACAGGCAGTATGTCAGCAAAGCCGCAGGGGACGGATATAGCGGGCAGGCCAGCTACGTTGACGGGCACTGTGTAAACGTCGCTCAGGTACATCTGCACCGGGTCTGCGGTCTTCTCTCCGAGGCGGAAAGCCACGGTAGGGGAGGTGGGCGTAACAAGGGCATCGAAGCGCTGGAAGGCCTCTTCGAACTCCCGGCGTAGGAGGGTGCGCACCCTCTGGGCCTTCAGGTAATAGGCATCGTAGTAGCCTGCGGATAGGGCATAGGTGCCCAGCATGATCCGCCGTTTCACCTCGGCCCCAAAGCCATACTGCCGCGTCTTCTCCATAGCTTCCCACATGTTCTCCGTGTCCTGGTAGGAGAAGCCGTACTTCGCCCCATCGTACCTTGCCAGGTTGGCGGAGCATTCTGACAAAGCTATGGTGTAATAGCACGCCAGGGCATAGGGGGTACTGGGCAGGGAGACCTCCTCGAGAGAGACCCCCAGGCCCTCCAGCGTTGAGATAGCCTTTAGCAACGCCTCTTTCACATTGCTGTCTATACCCTCGACGAAGTACTCTTTAGGAACACCAATTCGTAGGGAATCCCCCCAATCCCCCCTTTTCAAAGGGGGGTAGGGGGGATTGGTAAGGGCGCGGGTGTAGTCTGGCACACGACGGGGTATGGACGTGGAATCCTTGGAGTCGTGCCCTGCAATGGTGTTGAGAACCAGGGCACAGTCGGCAACGTCTTTGGTGATGGGGCCTATCTGGTCTAGAGAGGAGGCGTAGGCTATGAGCCCGAAGCGGCTCACCAGGCCGTAGGTGGGCTTCAGTCCCACCACACCGCAGAGGGAGGCAGGCTGGCGGATGCTGCCTCCCGTATCTGAGCCCAGGGCGTAGATGGCTTCTTCCGCCGCCACACTAGCCGCGCCGCCACCGCTGCTGCCCCCAGGCACCCTGTCAAGGTCCCAGGGGTTCCGGCTGGGAAAGAAGGCAGAGTTCTCGGTAGAGGAGCCCATACCGAACTCGTCCATGTTGCCCTTCCCGAGCAATACAGCGCCATGAGAGTACAGCCTTTCCACCGCAGTGGCGTTGTAAGCGGGGACGAAATTCGCCAGCATGCGGGAGGAACAGGTGGTGCGTATGCCCCTGGTGCACATCAAGTCCTTTATCTGCATTGGCACGCCGGTGAGGGGAGTGTAGTCGGAAGCGGCGAAGCGCTCGTCGGCTCGGCGGGCCTGCTCCAGGGCGGTTTCCCTGGCGACTGTGACGAATGCCTTGACCCGCTCCTCCACCGCCTCGATGCGCTCAAGGCAGGACCGGGTCAGCTCGACGGAGCTGATCTCCCTCTTTTTCAGGAGGTCATGGGCCTCGTGAATGGTCAACTGATATAGCTCTGGCAAAGGACTGCTCCTGTATCTGGTCATTTCTGCCGTGACCCTGGCATCTCAGGTAATCAACGCTTCTATCACCTGGTTCAGGCCAATAGTGTGGGCCAAAGCCTCCAGTCTTTCTCTGGGAACATCGTTAAGAACCCGCTCGTAGAAGCCACTCGGAGCACCAAAATAGTCGTCTAAGACCATGCTCATAAGCACCTGCTGTTTTTGGGTTAAAGCCTTTCCTATATGGCTTTCGATGATCGCTACCAACTGAGAGGGATCACGTCCAGACTGTTCATGCAGGAACTGAAGGACGTGGTCTTCTACCATGTGTTGACCATAAGAGCCGAACCCAGGATCGCCAATGAGGATTTGGGCTACCACCAGGTTACCAAGTTGCATCCAGGCGGGTTGCTCCTGAATAACACGAAACTCGGTTACCTCAGAGATGGCAAGATTGTTCATCGTTGAGCGAAAGTTGCTATGGCGTTGGGCCGAAGTGGAGTTCTCCAGATCACGAACCAGGACCAGAAGGCGTAAGTTTGTGCGTGTACCTCGAAGGGATTCTCTCGCTAGGCGGCTATGTGTTCTATACGCCTCATCTCCCCCACCTGGGGCATAAAGCCCAACAGCCTTTTCCATTAACTGAAGTTTACTCCGGCTAAATTCATGTTGCACCCGAGGTGGCAAATTCACTCGGAGTGTGCCGCTCTCTTCCGCTCCGTGGACTTTAACCAAGCAAGCCCGTATCAGGGGCACAGCCGTTAATTCCTCAAGGATGAACAAGGCATGACAGGTGTCCAATATGAGCCCCTACCCCCGAAGGTCTGTCCCGATAAGTTCTCGGGATTCTTTGGCCTCTTCCAGGTTATATGGACGATAGACAACAACCCGGCCATCTGAGATGCCGAAGCGGTATATCTTCAGCTTCACGTGCTTTTCAGCACTTTCCTGAAGGAGAAGGTCCAGGAACTCCAGGCTTTGGGTTGCCAGTATAACCTGGCTTCCCCATCGTCCCACCGACTCGGCCAGCGCTTTTGCCAGAACCTCCAGGCCCTTCGGGTGCTGGAACGCCTCTGGCGTGTCCAGCAGCACAAGGCCACCCGTCATAGTGTAGGCCAGTACAACAAAGGCAACTTTGAAACCATCCCCCATCACAAACATTGGGATAGCACCCTGGGAATGCCTGACATAGGTTATCCAGCGGCCTTTCTCCACCATCACGGGCCTGATGTCTTCCAGATTGGGATAGAGTGCCTTTAAAGCCTCAAGCAAATCAGGAAATGTACCTGACAGAAAGGCACCACTATAAGCTTCATCAAAGGTAGAGAGAGCATTAAGCTCGGCGGGTAAGAAAAAGCCTGTAGCATCTATCATCGAGAAGTCGGAGCCTGATATAAGAAAAGGATTGGCCATTTCTAGATCAGTTAGTCTAACGGCGACCTGAAGCGTACAGGCAGGCTTCTTATTGGTCTTGGTGGTTGCTTCAAGTATTCGGTATGCCTCCGACGACCAGCCTTGTTGTGCAAGGGACTGGGCATATGTTGCATCCAATGTTGCATCCAAACCACGGGGAGGTCGCCTTAGCATCAGGCTTCCTTCCTCCTCCTCTCCATCCTCGACAAGGCGGAGTTTGACCTCAATGGGAATCCCTGAGTCCAGGTTATGGAAGAGGGCATTTAGAGATGCGACACCCGCTACTCCTCGGGCATGAAGAATAGCTTGAAGTGCGTGGGGGAAGTTTGGAGGGATAGTAGCCAGCCAGATTGCCTCCAGCAGGCTGGACTTGCCGGTGTTAGAGGGACCTATCAGGACATTAATGTCCTCGAAGCCATCTACTTTGAGGTCGCTCAAGCCTCGATAGGACCTGACTTCGATTCCGGTCAGCTTTTTCATCCCTACTCCTCCAGGACCACCTTCACTTTAAACAGGTCCCCCTCTCGCCGAGGAGCGTTGGCGAGGACATCCTCTGTAGAGAAAGATGGCCGGGGCTCATCCGGCCGCATCACCGTCTCCAGGGAAGCCGAGTGGCTGGTGGGCGGTACGCCTTCCGTATCTATCCCCTGAAGGACATGGAACAGCTCCAGGATGTGGGAGAGTTGCTCCGTCATGGTCTCTAAGTCCTCATCAGTCATACCGATGCGGCAAAGGGTGGCTATGTGCTGTACCTCTTCTCGAGCGAGGGGCATTTTTGATCATGACCTCCGTAGTTCACTGGAGCCAGTATAGCTGAAGAGAGTGAGGTAGCTCAAGAGCATGTCTTATCAATCCCTTGTACGTCTGAATTGGGGAAAGTATACTGGAGTGCAGATATGAGCGTAGGCCGAGGCATCCTTGCCCAGCCTTCGCTCGTATACTATATAAAACGGCCCTGGTTGGTCGGGGCGTAGGGGGCTTCTCTACTTGTTGCTGACCCACCGCTTCTGGCTGGGACTTGTAGTAACTGTCGGGTTACTCTTTCTTTTCCTGTGGAAAGTGGACTTCGGAGAGACAGGGAGGGAGCTGCGAGACGCCAATTACGCCTACTTCATTCCCGCTGTTCTAGTCTACTTCATCGCCCTGGGATTTCGCTCCCTGCGCTGGCGTTACCTTCTACTGCATCTCAAGCCCATATCTGCCAGGCGGCTGTATCCGGTGGTCTCCATTGGCTACCTGGCCAACAACATCCTTCCGGTGCGCTTGGGGGAGCTGGTAAGGGCTCATTTCCTTGGGGAGAAAGAGGGAGTGAGCAAAGCCTCCGCCCTGGCCTCTATCGGGGTGGAAAGAGTCCTCGATGGCCTCACCCTTCTGTTTTTCGCCGCAGTCATCTGGCCCTTCCTTCCCTGGACATCAGTCCTGAAGACCGACACGGGAGACTTCAACATACTGTGGGTAGCCATGAGCGCTCTCATAGCCGCGCTGTTCGCCGCTGGCTTCCTGGTCCTGGTCCTGTTTGCCACCTCGCCCCGCCTGGGGCGTGGGCTGGCCCACCTCCTGACCGCGGTATCGCCTCGGGGCCTTGGCCCAAAGGTGGAAAGTCTCATCTATCTCCTCATAGAGGGTCTGGGGGCCCTGAGGAGCCCGCGTAGATTGCTCATTATCGTGGTCCTCTCGGTGCCCGTGTGGCTTCTTGAGGCCTCTACGTACTATATCATCGCCATCTCATTTAACCTGGACCAGCCCTTCCAGGTGATCCTGCTAGTCACTGCCACATCCAACCTGGCTACCGCCGTTCCCTCAAGCATCGGGGGCATTGGCCCCTTCGAGGTGGTGGCAAAAAGTACCCTCGTAGCCTTTGGAGTGGGTGCCGAGGCGGCCGCGGCCTACTCCTTTTTCGTTCACATCATAGCTCTGTGGCTTCCTGTCAACATCCTGGGGCTGCTCTTCTTGTGGAAAGAGAACTTGTCCCTCGCCCAGCTTGCACGAGGCAGACGGATAGACTTATCACCTGAGTTGCCACAGGGCCGGGGAGACACCGAGATAATCAAGGAGTAAATGCTCTGTGCCTCGGTGTCTCTGTGGCTAACCCGAGGGAAGGAGGGGAGGAATGAGGGTAGGAATCATCGGTGGGGGCGCAGCTGGGCTTGCGGCGGCCTTTGAGCTTGTGAAAAAGGGGCACCAGGCCCATGTATTTGAGCGCGCTCCCTTCCTGGGGGGCCAGGCTTCTACCTTCGAGATAGGGGGAGGACGCCTGGAGCGCGGCTACCACCACCTGTTCATGAGCGACACTCACATGGTGGACCTGATCCATGAGCTGGGCCTTGGACACAAGCTGGCCTGGATAGAGTCCAGGGTAGGATTTTACTATGGCGGGAAGATATGGAAGTTCACCTCGCCCATAGACCTGCTTAAATTCACCCCCCTTAGCCTCTATGACCGGCTCCGGCTAGGGCTGGTGACCCTCTACCTTCAGAGGACCAGAAATGGCCTCAAATTCGAGGGCGTGACCGCTGCCGAATGGTTGCAGAAGCGGGTAGGCAGCCGGGCCTACGAGGTGGTCTGGGAGCCCATGCTCCGGGGCAAGTTCGGAGAGCACTATAACGACATCAGCATGACCTGGCTATGGGGAAAGATTTACCTCCGGGTAGCCTCCCGTGGTAAACCCTGGGAGAAGGAGAAGCTGGGCTACCCGATGGGCAGCTTCGGAGAGGTCTTCGATACCCTCGGAGAGCGTATCAAGCAGACGGGCGGGGAGGTGCACATCTCGGCAGGGGTGCGCAGGGTGGCGGTAGAGGATGGCAGGGCGACGGGTCTGGAGGTGGAAATGCCTGGCAGTGACGTGGAGGTGCGCTCATATGATGCCGTCATCGCCACGACGCCGTCCTACGTGTTTACCAGGTTGGTGCCGCCCTTGCCCGAAGAGTACGCCAGAAATCTGACCAACGTGACCTATCTGGCGGCGGTGCTGTTGGTCCTTGTGTTGAAGCGGCCCCTGTCCCAGATGTACTGGCTCAACGTGGCCGACCGCGCCATGCCCTTTGTGGGGGTCATCGAGCAGACCAACTTCGTAGAGCCCTCCCTTTACGGGGGCAAGCACGTCGTGTACTTCTCCAACTACCCCAGCAGACAGAACCCCATCTATCAGATGAGCGGTGAGGAGCTGCTTGAGGACTTCCTTCCCCACCTGCGCAAGCTCAATCCAGAGTTCGACCCCTCCTGGATAGAGGAGTATTACCACCACCGTGTGGACGCCGCCCAGCCCATCATCGGCGTCAACTACAGCTGGCGCATACCAGACCTCCGCACCCCCATCAAGGGCCTCTACCTGGCTAACACGACCCAGATATATCCCGAAGACCGGGGGACCAACTACAGCGTCAGGTTGGGCAAGCAGGTGGCGGAAATGGTGCTCAAGGACTATCAGTTCTGAGGTTCCTTGCATCATCGTTCCCACTTTGTCTGGGGCTCACCCACGATTAGGGTTCCTTCACTTGACTTGCGGGCAGAGCCCAGTAATAATACAGTCGTCATTTAGCTTTCAGCCATCAGCATTCAGTGGTCAATTCGCCACGAAGGAAGCTAAGAGATGGATTTTGTGGTCTCTGTGCCTCTGCGGTTTTCACAAGACTGATGGCTGACTGCTGACCGCTGATAGCCGAAAGCTGACAGCGAAAGGAGGAGGTTATGGTGGAAGATAGAAGGCTATTGATGGAGATGCTGAGGCGTATGTTACGTATCCGCCGCTTCGAGGAGCAGGTAATTCAGTTAGTAGACCGGGGCGAGATTGCAGGACCTGCTCACCCATACATCGGCGAGGAGGCGGTGGCGGTGGGGGCCTGCCTGGCTCTTCGAGACGACGACTGGATGACAGGCAACCACCGTTCCCACGGCCATCCTATCGCCAAAGGCGGCGATGTGAGGAAAGCTCTGGCTGAGATTTTGGGCAAGCGCACCGGCTTTTGTAAGGGCAAGGGTGGCTCCATGCACCTGGCCGACTTCAGCATTGGCATCCTGGGGGAGTCAGGCATCCTGGGCTCTTCTATACCCACGGCGGTGGGGGCTGCCCTGGGCAGCAAGCTCCAGGGCAACGACCGGGTGGCCGTGGCTTTCTTCGGCGATGGTGCCAGCAACGAAGGGGCCTTTCACGAGTCCATTAACCTTGCCGCGATCTGGAAGCTGCCCGTCATCTTCCTGTGCGAAAATAACCAGTATGCGGTGACCAGCAGCTTCAAGGACATGGTTGCTACAGAGAATATCGCCGACCGGGCGGCAGGCTACAACATCCCAGGTGTTCTGGTAGACGGCCAGGACGTGATCGCCATGCATGAGGCGGTCTCAGAGGCGGTGAAGCGGGCCCGGGCCGGCCAGGGGCCATCCCTGATAGAGGGCAGGACCTATCGTTACTTCGATCATTCCCTGGGCCTGAACCGCATCGTTCGGGCCCCCTACCGTAGCGATGAAGAGGTGGAGCAATGGAGACGGCGAGACCCTATTGACATCCACAAAGAGCGGCTCCTCTCTCAAGGCATCGCCACCCAGGCGGAGATTGACCAGATAGAGGAGGATGTCAGGAACCAGATCGCGGAAGCTCTGGAGTTCGCCAAGCAGAGCCCTTACCCTGACCCCTCAGAGCTATTTGAGGATATGTTCGCCAATCCCATTCCACTGGAGTAAAGCTAACAGCCGTCAGCGCTCAGCTTACTGAACGCTGATGGCTGAGTGCTGAAAGCTGACTGCTGAAAGAGGTGAAGTATGGCAACGCAAACACAGACGCAGACTCGGAATATCACTCTGACTCAGGCCCTGAACGAGGGCATGCGCGATGAGATGCGGCGCGATAAGCGGGTGTTTATCATGGGGGAGGACATCCAGAAGGGGGTGTATGGCGCCTCTGCAGGGCTCTTCAACGAGTTTGGTGGGGAGCGAGTTCGGGACTGCCCCCTCTCGGAGAACGCCTTCCTTGGTGCTGCCGTGGGAGCCGCCGCAGTGGGGATGAGGCCCATTGTAGAAAGTGCCTCCTGTTTCATGTGGGTGGCTATGGACTCCCTGGTCAGCCAGGCCGCCAAGATGCGCTACATGTTCGGCGGACAGGTGAACCTGCCCATAGTATACCGTATGGGTATGTATTACAGTGGAAGCATGGCGGCCCACCATTCGGACCGGTCCCATCCCATATTTATGAACATCCCCGGATTCAAGGTGGTCTTCCCCAGCAACGCCTACGACGGCAAAGGGCTTTTGAGGACGGCTATCCGTGATGATGACCCGACCATCTTCTGCGAGGACCGCACCATCCTGGGCGCTCGCGCCTACGTGCCCGAGGAGGAGTACCTCATCCCCTTTGGAGTGGCAGACATCAAGCGCGAGGGCACCGACGTCACCATCGTCGCCATCGGCGGCATGGTGCAACGCGCACTTGAGGCGGCTGGGAAGCTGGTCCAGGAGGGTATCTCCGCCGAGGTGGTGGACCCCCGCACCCTGGTGCCCCTGGACAAGAAGACCATCCTGGACTCGGTAGCCAAGACGGGGCGGCTGATAACTGTGGATATGGCCCACAAGACCTGTAGCGCCGCCAGCGAGATCGCCGCTATGGTGGCGATGGAGGGGTTCTGGTCCCTACAGGCGCCCATCCAGCGGTTGGGGACTGCCAACGTCCACATCCCCTTCAGCATGGCCCTCGAGCCCCTGTGCTACCCCACCGCCGACTCCATCGCTCAGGCTGCCAGGGTTACTATGGAGTAGGCCCCACGGGTGGGAAAGGAGTGCCCATATGGCTACTGAGATTCTGTTGCCCCAGTGGGGCATGGAGATGCAAGACGGTACCATCGTCCGGTGGCTGAAAAAGGAGGGAGACCCCATCCGGGAGGGTGAGCCACTGGTGGAGCTGGAGACCGCCAAGCTGGAGACGGAGCTGGAGTCCACCGCTTCTGGGGTGGTGGCCCATATTCTGGTGCCCGAAGGCACCACCGTGCCCGTCCGCACTGTTCTGGCCATCGTAGCCGCCCTGGGAGAACAGGTGCCTAGGCCCTTAGTCGCAGCGCCATCTACGCAGGCCCCTGCTGTAGGGGCAGGTTTCAAACCTGCCCCTACGCCGCCTTCGCCTGTAGCCGCTCCTCCTCGACCCGGTAGCCAGGCGGCTCCCCAGGTGGTCCCGGCGGCGCGACGTCTGGCCCAGCAGCATGACATTGACCTGACGCAGGTACAGGGCACGGGCCCTGGAGGCAGGATCGTGGTGGAGGATGTGCAGAAGGCCATCGAAGCTCGGACTGCTCCACCTCCAGCACCGGAACGGCTCCAGGTCGTGCCAGCAGCCCGTCGGCTTGCCCAGCAGCACGGCATTGACCTGGACCAGATTCAGGGGAGCGGGCCCAGAGGTAGAATCCTGATTGAGGACGTGGAGAAGGCTATTGAGGCTAAGGCCAAGCCGCCGGCGCAGGTAGTGCCTATACAAGGTATGCGCCAGACCATCGCCACACGTATGCTAGAGAGCCTGCTGACCACGGCCCAGGTTACCCTCACCACCGAGGCCGATATGACCGACGCCATGCGGCTGCGGGAGGGGCTTTCTCGCCAGTGGGCCGATGGCGGCCTCAGCCCCCTTCACCTGGTGATCAAGGCCGCCGCCCGCGCTCTCCGAGAGCACCCCCGTATGAACGCCATCCAGAGGGAGAACCAGGTAGAGCTGGTTGGGGAGGTTAATGTGGGGGTGGCTGTAGCCCTCTCTGAGGGGCTGATAGTACCCACCATCCGCCGGGCCGACGGGAAGAGTCTGGCGGAGATCGCCCGAGAGTCCAGGGAGCTGGCCAATAAGGTCCGTGAGGGCAAGGCGTCCTACGATGAGGTGACGGGTGGCACTTTCACCATCACCAACCTGGGGGCCTATGACGTAGACGCCTTCACTCCCATAATCAACCCGCCTCAGGTGGGCATCCTGGGTGTTGGCCGCGTGGTAGAGAAGCCCGCCGTATATAAGGGGGAGATAGCCAAGCGGTCTATGATGTCCGTCAGCCTCACCTTCGACCATCGGGTGGTAGACGGGGTGCCTGCGGCAGAGTTCCTGCGCACCCTTAAGGGCCATCTGGAGGACCCCTGGTGGATGGTCGCCTGAATGGTGGTATGCTCGGGGTGAAACTAAACAGTTATGCCAACACGGAAGGAGGCTAAAATGAGTGAAAAGACTTCCAAGTCAATTTCAGGCACCCTGCCTCCAGGACCGAAAGGTCTGCCCATCTTCGGCTCGTTGTTCAGTATTCGAAACGATCCCCATCTCGCCATTCACCGCATTGCCAAACAGTACGGCGACATCTGTTATTTACGGTTCGGGAGCGTGCCAACGGTAGTTATCAGCCATCCAGACTTGTTGAAGGAGGCGTTCGATAAAACAGAGTTATCTGACAGATGGTTGAGCCAGATCATGGACATCTTAACCCATCATGGTAAGGACTTGGCCCTAGCGCCCTATGGCGAACACTGGAGACAATTGCAACGCTTCGCCAATCGAGAATTGCTTAGCAGGAGAAACCTCCAGGAAATCAGTGAGCGACACGTGGAGGAAGTGGTAAATGCCCTGGTCGAGGAAGTGGGAGAGAAGAGCGATTCCGGGCAACTGGTGGAGCCCATCGAAATGCTGTCTCGTAGCAACGCTACGATAATGTTTCGCGCCATATTTGGCAGGAATGAAAACGACACCGCCGAGTTCGAAGAGAAGCGCGAAGAATTGCTCAAGAACGTTTTCTGGGTCTTCCAGCACGCCACGGCTACCAACCTGGCAGACTATATCCCGTGGCTAAAGATACTTCCCAATAACACCATAAATGAAGCGAAAAGGGTAGAGGCTGCCCAGACGGGTATCATCGAGTTTCTGATTAACAGCGTCCGAGCCCGCCCCGACCTTGACCTTGAAAACCCAGCTTGTTTGGTTGACTTAATGCTGGCCAAAGAGAAGCAGGGAGAGCTTACAGAGGAGGTGATCCGGCAACTGATTGGCGACTTGCTAGCTGCAGGAATTGATACCTCGGCCCAGACCGTAAGCTGGTTGCTCCTTATTCTGGCAAATCGCCCGGAGATTCAAAGCAAAGTCCACGAAGAGTTCGACCGAGTCATTGGGTTAGACAGCAGACCAACTCTCGAAGACCGAGAGCGACTTCCTTACCTTAATGCAGTGGTCCTGGAGGACATGCGGTATCGTACAGTTGGCCCCCTTGGCGTACCCCATAAAGCATCAACATCCTGCAATGTCGGTGGGTTCACAATTCCTGAAGGCGCCCAGGTACTGGGGAACATATACTCAATACATCATGATCCCAGGCTTTGGGATTCACCAGATGAATTCGTTCCAGACCGATTCCTACCTCTGGAAGATGGCTCGCCTTCGCCAGCAACGACAAACGGTGCCTTTATGCCTTTCGGAGTCGGCCGCAGGTTATGCCCTGGGTGGCGATTCGGGGAGATTATAATATGGTTCCATGCTAGTAGATTGCTCCACCGATACCAGTTTCATGTGGCAGACCCAGAGAGAAGCCGGTTGCCGGAAGACGAGGTGTTTGGACTAACAATAGCACCAAAACCATTCGCTCTGAAAGCAACCAGGAGGAAATCCTGAAAATATCCAATGAAACCGTGAGCCACCCTTAAAGACAGGATGTTTCAATGCGCGTAGGTCAGATATGGCAGATCGCCTATAACTCTGCCCTCACTAATTGGTGTTGGCAAGAGAAGGAGAAAGGGGGTGCCTGCGGCAGAGTTCCTGCGCACCCTTAAGGGCCATCTGGAGGACCCCTGGTGGATGGTGGCGTAAAGCACGTATACATCTAGGCATAGATTTGGTAAGATTAGAGCGCAGAAAATATCACTGGTAAAGAACAGGCAGTCCGGCCTTCTGCAAGACCACTGCCATAGCAATAGACCCGCCGCCCTACCTTCCCAAAAAGGAGCGATATAATGGAAATATACGTAGGAAATTTGTCCAGGGAAACCCGAGAGAGCGACTTGCAGGAGGCTTTCTCAGCCTTCGGCCAGGTGGACGCTGCGAAGATAATCACTGATAGATTCACAGGAGAATCAAGGGGATTCGGCTTCGTGAGTATGCCATCTGCTACTGAGGCTGGGGCGGCTATTGCTGGCCTCAATGGGAAAGACCTCAAGGGACGCACCATTACAGTTAATGAGGC
>CAYWGG010000009.1:0-27067 GCA_964457285.1 uncultured Dehalococcoidia bacterium | reverse complement strand
ATTGTTCGCTCATATTCTCTAGTATATCACTTATTCGGATAGGCACTTAGTGCCCAGAACAAGCGCAGCTACCACCAGCGCAGGAAGGGCATCCTCCCATTCCAGCTACGGAACCGACCTCTCCATCAGCTCCTGTGGTAACGGCGGAGAACAGGGAGATAGCACGCCGCGACGGTTGCCCACAGCGTGGGCAGTCAGCTCCGGCCACTGCCATAGGCTGTAGCTTGTCAAACTTATGCTCACAGGTAACACAAACGTACTCGTAGATAGGCATATGCGACCTCCACAACTGGCTGTTAAAAATTTAGCGCATACCAGAATGGGAGTCAAGATATACCTCCTGGGTTCTCCCATACTCACCACGTTGATTGTTATTTTTATCACAATTTAGATATT
This sequence comes from uncultured Dehalococcoidia bacterium, assembly GCA_964457285.1. GTDB lineage: Bacteria > Chloroflexota > Dehalococcoidia > Lucifugimonadales > JAGWBF01 > CAYWGG01. The sequence continues at coordinate 26,671 of CAYWGG010000009.1, read as the reverse complement.
TAGTTTGAAATCATGTGATATAAATCACAATGTTGACGGAAGACTTGGAGATATTTACAATTACTCTATGGAGTAGGCCGTCATTACTTATGGAGGTGAGCCATGTACCAGAAAGTGCTCGTACCGTTGGACGGGTCCGAGGAATCCGAAAGGGTATTTCCCTCGATCCAGCAGGATGTTGAGCCTGATGGGACGATCGTCCTGATGCATGTCATCCGGCCTGGTAGAACAAGAGCGATGGACGGCATGGTACTGCTGGGAAGCCAGATAGAGGATGCGGAGCGCACCAGAGCGATGAGCTATCTTAGGAACGTTGCCCACCGATTGGGTGGAGACCCAAACCGTTGGCGCTGTGAGGTAGTTGTAGCTGAGAATACAGCCCAAGCTATTGTTGATTGCGCCAGGGGCGAAGAGGTAGACCTCATAGCGATGTACACCCACGACCGCAAAGGGTTAGCGAGGCTCTTTAGAGGGAGCGTCGCCAGTGGGGTTCAGAGAATAGCGTCCACTCCGGTAAAGGTATTCACACCTTCGGAGGCCGTAGTGTATACTCCCACAGAAGCGCCCGCTACCACCGGAGGCCCGGCTGAGAGCCAGGCGACCCAGGTAGTGCGCTTATTAATGGAGGCAGATGTATTCAGGGGCCTCTCTGATGAGCAGATAGACAAGGTGGTTTCCATGGCTCAACAAATACATGTTTCTGCAGGTCAATTGCTTGGGGAGGCTGGTGAGCTGGGTGACCACTTGTTCATCATTATCCAAGGCGAAGCCCAGCTATCCACCCGTTCAGGCGTAGGAGAGATTACCGTCCGCATTGCTGGGCCTGGGCAGTCGTTCCCTATTGCCATCCTCGTGGGACCGGGGACTCTAATCACTTCGGGCCAGGCTTTGACTGATATGGAACTGTTAGAGATCTCTTGCTCCCAGTTGGTGGCGTTATGCTCCCAGGACCCAGAGATAGGGCTGAGGGTATACTCGAATGTAGCTGACCTGTTCGCTGACCGCTACCGCAAGACCCTGAACCACCTCACAGTCACCATGGAGAGGGCGCTTAAGGACGCTGATTTCCTGGCGAATGTATAGGGGCCGCTGTCTCCTGTAACTAAAGGCAACGTATTTGTTTAGCGTGTGACGTCAGGAGGTATCAAAGGGGTGGGTAGCCAGGAGCTTCGGGGGCTCCCCTGGGGCAGTAAGGACAGAGGCGAGGTACTCCAGGGACTCACTCCCGCATTTACTCTTGCGCCAGTGGGAACGCCGGTTCGTGTGCCCACAGCCACATCCACACCTGCACCGACGCCTACTTCTACACCGAGGGCAATACCTGCACCTTCACCCACGGCCACAAGTACGCCGCTTCTGGCTTGTGCTCCTGCAGGAAGTCCTGAAATATTTGCCCTATGCTACCATCCCTTATTTTCTCATTGCCCGCCTCGACAGGCATTGAGACCTTGACCATAAACCGCATGTTCTGTCTCCTTTCGACGAATTTTTCCTTCCTGTGTCAGGTCTTGCAGGATGCTACATGCCCCTGCGAGGTTTGTCAATGGGGCCGCTGCTGGTCAGTATCCTCTTCTTGAGGGTCGGAGTTTTCCTGGGAGTCGCTCTGCCCCAGAAACGTCCGGCTGAAAGTGGCCTCCAGGATTCGGTGAATCTTGACTGCAGCTCTGGCCGTCAGGAGCACCATACCGGCTAACAAGAAGATAGCCACAGGGATAGAAAAACTGCCCAGGGAAAAGAGCTGGGACACGAAGGGAATGGTCAAAATTCCCAGGACTATCACCACGGCAACGGATATGCTGTCCCGCAGGATAGCGCGGAGGTCTTCTCTACGCCACAGCCGAGAGGATACGAAGCGCCTTCTGAAGAGGTAGGTTGTAAGCTCATCCGCCAGTGTGCGAAGCTCTCTCCATAAGGCCATCCCAGAGGGGACGCACAGGGCTATCGCCGCGAGCCCTATTATCAGCCCCAGGAAGCCCTCCCGCAATCGGATGAGCCCTGACAGCTCGGCGGTATACCGGAGCACGAAGGTCCCCACGGTGATGAGGACTACTATTATCCCCAAGTTCAGGAAGATGACCCTGCCAGAGTGCTGAATCCGCCTGGCAATCTCGCTCCTCAAGCTGAAGGCGCTGCGCAGGGTGATAAGCCAGATGGAGAGGTTAGTGAGGTACTGCCTGAGCAACTGGGGAGACCTGCGTTCCAGGAAAGCTGCTGTGGCGTCTGCGGAGCGAAAAATGAACGGGTATAACAGTGATGTGATGGCAGTGGTCACGGTCACCACAGGATAGAGGAAGGAGCCCACCGCCCCGTGTTCTGCTCCTACCTTGACCATGGCCAGGGAGAACTCGCCGATCTGGGGCATCCCCATTCCTACCCTGAGGGCGGTCCTGCTGTCGTTACCGGCTATAAAGGTCCCCAGGGTATTGGCGATGACATTCCCAAAGATAAAAACCGCTGAGATGATCAGGGCCGGGCCGATGAAATCGGCGACCAGGGAAAGGTCCACCAGCATCCCGATGGATACAAAGAAGAGGGCGGCGAACATATCTCTTACGGGGCTCATGGTGTGAAGGATGTCCTCTGAGTGCTCGGTGTCGCCCAGCACGGTGCCTATGAGGAAAGCGCCCGCTGCGGCGGATAAGCCAAGCTCATGGGCAACCAACGCCAGGCCGAAGCATAGGGCCAGGCCGGTTATCAGGAATATTTCTTGAGAGCCAAACCGGGCCACAAATCGGATAAGCCTGGGGGCGAGAAGAGCGCCCAGAACCAGGGCGGAGGCGGTGAAGGCCGCCAGCTTCACTATCAGAGCCCCTGCATCGCTCAGGCTGGCTGTGCCAGTAGTGGCGATACCGGAGAGGATGCTCAGAAGGATAACTGCGGCAAAGTCCTCCACTACCAGGATGCCCACGATAAGCCTTCCGTAGGTTGAATTGAGACTTCCTGTATCCCGCAGCATCTTGATGAGGATGGCCGAGCTACTTATGGAGATGGCTGCACCGAGGAAGATGGCCTCTGTCCCGCTCCACCCCAGCAGTATTCCCGTCTCGTACCCAAGGGCAATCAGGAAGCTTATCTCTATGATACCGATGAGGATGACCCGGGACCCGACCTGGCGTATGCGCTCCCAGCCCAGTTCCAGGCCCAGGGCGAAGAGCAGGAGGACCAGGCCGAGGTCCGCCAACAGCCGTATTGTCTCCACATCCTCTATGGGGGGGTTGGGCAGCGTGAAAGGCCCGACGATGAGGCCGGCCAGCAGATAGCCAAGAAAGGGAGGCTGCCCAAGCTGGCGGAAGAGGACAAGGGCTCCTCCTGCCACTGCCATGATGATGGCGAAGTCCTTGACCAGCGCGAAGTCTTCTGGCATGGGAGGAAGTCCTTGGAAATCCCCCCTAACCCCCCTTTGCTAAAGGGGGGCCAGGGGGGATTTGGCAGGTTTCAAACCTGCCCCTACTGACCAGTGTAGCATATTCAGTAATTGTATTTGGCGAATGTATAGGGGCCGCTGTCTCCTGTAACTAAAGGCAACGTTAGATAGTCAGGATGACAGGGCAAGGCTCTCGATGGCAGAGCCCACCTGCCCAAGGGACGGCACAGTGAGATCGGGTTGCACCTCTACCTGCGCCCGACGTTCGTCATAAGTCTCGATCCAGATAGTCTTCATGCCCACTTGCCTGGCCCCTAACACGTCGTTCAGCAAATGGTCTCCCACATGGACCACCTGCCCTGGCGAGACGCCCAACGACTGGGCGGTCTGAAGGAACATCTCTCTTGAGGGCTTGGCCAGCCGCACCTCGTCAGAAAAGGTTAGAGCGTCGAAGTAGCCAAGGATTCCTATCTGCTCCATATATACCCTAAAGGTCACCCCTGGGGTCATACCTGTGTTGGAGATGAGGCCAATGCGGTATCCCTTCTCCTTCACGCTGCGCAGGACCCTCACTGCATCGGCGTGAGGAGTGGGAGGATAGACAAAGAACGAATCAGCGTAGATGGTGGCGATCCGCTTCACCACGCTGCCCTGTAGCCGGTCCAGAAGCCCAGGGTCTATGTGGCGAATAAAGATCTCTATCTGCTCTGTGAAAGTGACATCGCGCTCCTGAGCACGGATGTCGTGGCAGGTGCGGTAGCACTGCCGGTACGCCTCACGAACGAGGTCTTGGGAGAACTCTTCACCCACTTCCCTGAGGGCCTCAATGGCTCCGTCAAGGCGGACTTTCATCCGCGCTCTACCAAGCTCCGAATTGTCCATAAGCAGAGTCTGCCACAGGTCGAAGGTGACGCCATTAATAGGCAATTCCTTAAGCTCCCCCGCACATCTATAATATCAGTAGCAATTGTACACCAAAACGGACCATTTGTGGTCGGGCTCCGTTTCCCACATCGGGCACTCAGCAAGAGTTCGCTCCGGGGCGCATAACAGTCCAATGGAACGCCTCGAAACCTCATCGGGACGAGGTCGGGGCGGAGGTGGAAATGCTCACCGTCTTCGGTTCCATCGCCGTCGCCATCATGTTCTTCGCCTACTGGCTGGAACCTCGCTCTAAGTGGTTCGTCCTGGCCTTAGCTGTCGGTAGTGCAGCCACCTCAGCCTACAGTGGGCTTGAGGAGGTCTACCCTATAACTATTATCGAAGGTCTGTGGGCGCTGGTGGCACTACAGCGTTTCCTTCAGAGGCATCGAACGAAAGCCCCAGTACGCTTGCAGGAAGACCCCGAATGAGCTGGAGCGAGAATTGGCGGTTTAGCCACTCGGTTCATCTAGGTATCTCAGTGTGCTATACTCTCAGACAAAAGCCTGGTAGTCTTTCCTGAACCCAGAGGTAGCCGAGATGCGGACTCTTCGACTCACTCAGGGCAGGCTCTTTCGCCTCGCCCTGGCACAGGTTAACCCCACCGTAGGTGACCTGGATGGAAACTCCAGAAAGACCATCCAATTCATAGAAGAGGCCCGTGCCCTGGGTGCGGACCTGGTGGCCTTTCCTGAGATGATCATCCCAGGCTATCCAGCGGAAGACCTCCTTTTCAAGCCCTCGTTTATCCAGGACAACATAGAGGCTATGCGCAAGGTGGTAGCGGCTTCCAGGGACATCGCCGTGGTGGTCGGTTTCGTGGATGCCGACTCGGATATTTACAACGCTGCCGCAGTGGCCTACCGGGGAGAGTTGGCAGGGGTTTACCACAAGATGTACCTCCCTACCTACGGGGTCTTCGACGAGGACCGCTACTTCAAACGCGGGAATGTCTGCCCAGTGTACATCATCAACGGAGTCGGGGTGGGTGTCAACATCTGTGAGGACATCTGGTATCCTGTGGGCCCCATCGCCGTCCAGAGGGACGCAGGCGCTGAGGTCATCGTGAACATCAACGGCTCACCCTTTCACGCCGGAAAGCGCTCCTATCGGGAGAGAATGATAGCTACCCGTGCCGCCGACAATGAGCTCTTTGTGGCCTACCTCAACACCGTGGGGGGTCAGGATGAGCTGGTCTTCGACGGGGGCAGCCTGATCTTCGATCAGGCTGGAGATCTGGTGGCCCGGGGCAAGGAGTTCCAGGAGGAGCTTGTGGTAGCTGACCTGGATATAGACGCCGTCTTCCGCTCGCGCCTCCGGGACCCCAGGCCCCGCAAAGAAAACCCTGCCCTACTGAGGGAGATAGGTACGGCCGAGGTGATCCACGTCTCTGAGTACCATCACGTAGAGAAGCCGCCTTTGCCTTCAAAGGGGGACGTTCAACTTCTTGACCCCATAGGCGAGGTCTATAGTGCTCTGGTCCTTGGCACAAGGGACTACGTACGAAAGAGCGGCTTCAGGAAGGTAATCATTGGCCTGTCCGGGGGTATAGACTCCTCCCTCACCGCCTGCATAGCCGTAGATGCCCTGGGGCGAGAGAACGTGCTCGGAGTATCCATGCCTTCCCGCTACTCCAGCGAAGGGAGCGTCGTTGACGCAAGAGTGCTAGCGTCAAACCTGGGCATAGATCTCTGGACAGTGCCCATAGAGCTGGCCCACGGGGCTTTCCTGGATATGCTAGACCCCTACTTCCGGGGCACCGAATCCGATATCGCCGAGGAGAACTTACAGGCCCGAATTCGGGGTAATATCCTGATGGCCATATCCAACAAGTTCGGGTGGCTAGTGCTCTCTACAGGGAATAAGAGCGAGATGGCCACTGGCTACGCCACTCTCTATGGTGATATGGCTGGAGGCTTCGCAGTCCTCAAAGATGTCCGCAAAACCCGTGTATATGAACTGGCCCACTGGCGCAACGCTAATGGTACGCCTCGTGACGTCATCCCCAAGGTCATTCTGGAGAAACCGCCCAGTCCTGAGCTAAAGCCCGGCCACCGCACGGAAGCGGAGCGAGTACCCTTCCGCACTATGGACCCCATCCTTAAGGCCTATGTGGAGGAGGAACGCTCCTTCGAAGAGATAGTGGCGACGGGCTTTAACCCAGATATAGTGAAACAGGTTATCCAGTGGGTGGATAGAAACGAGTACAAACGAAGGCAGGCTGCGCCTGGCGTCAAGATAACCCCACGAGCCTTCGGCAAGGACCGACGTTTGCCCATCGTAAACAGGTATAGACAGTTCTAGGAAGTGCCTGACAGTCGGGACACAGAACCAAAGGGATTAACTGGGCTGGCTGTACGCCTTGACTTGGTCTGTGGGGGGACTTAGAATGACAGCTAGCTTTTGCACCCGATGTGTGAGGTAAATTGAGGTGGTGGGGAACATTGAAAGAACGAGCGGCAAAGCGTAAGGTCGAGCGGCTTGTATCCGCTGGAGGAGTGGTTTACAGGGTTGTTGATGGAAAGATAGAAACAGCCCTGTGCGGCCGCAAAGACTCCGTGCGCTGGAGCCTGCCCAAAGGTACTCCTGATGAAGGGGAAAGCCTTGAGGAAACGGCTCTGCGAGAGGTCAGGGAGGAGACGGGCCTCGAAGTCACCATAGATGCACCCATAGGCAGCATAAACTACTGGTTTGTGAGTCTCGACGACCGAACCCACTGCAATAAAACGGTGCATTTCTACCTGATGACCCCAAAAGGTGGCTCTACAGACCAACATGACCCTGAGTTCGACGAAGTCAGGTGGTTCCCTTCGGAAGAGGCCATTAAGAGCCTCACGTATGCCAACGAAACCAGGGTCCTGGAGAAGGCCCTGGCCATGATCAGAGATAGGGCCTCGTTGTAGCCCTACAGTTGGGAGAGAAGGTAGTGGAGCTAAGGGGAGGAAAGGTCATCCTTAGAGACAAACGTTCTGAGGATGCCAGGAATGACTACTTATGGCGCTCCGATGAGGAGATTTCCAGGCTGGATGCCGCCTATCCTCTGAAGATGAAGTTTGAGGAGTTCCTTCGCCTGTTTCAGGACCAGCTTCGGTATCCCACCCCGGCATCCGGCCGGTTCGGTATAGACACCCTGGATGGCAAATACATCGGTAACTGCATGTATTACGATATGGATACCGTAAACAAGCAGGCCGAAATCGGCATAGTGATAGGCGACAAGGACTACTGGAGTCGCGCCTACGGCTACGACGCCGTGGTGACTCTGCTAGACTACCTCTTCTCGAACACCCAGATGGAACGGCTCTATCTGCACACCCTTGTGTGGAACAAGCGGGCCCAGCGCGCCTTTGAGAAGTGCGGCTTCGCTCCAGTCACTCAGGTCCGGCGTAGTGGCATGGACTTTGTGCTGATGGAGATTAAAAAAGACTTCTGGCTGGAGATACGTGAGGAGAAGCTGGCTGCTAGAGATAGTAGCACCCAGGCAAGCGCTGAGTGATGATGATCCATCTTTGACGCCACCGTACCGTTAGCTATAGGGGTGGCTTGGCTAAAAGCTCTTCAGTGCTTAAAGTCTTTATACCGAGACCTTCGGCTAGAATCCTCGGCACTCTGTCATCAATAACCAGTATCCACCCACGATGAAACGACAAGGCTATAGCTGCGGCTTCACCATCGTGTATTCTGGGATTCGACCGTTGCAGTAGTCGTAAGTAGAGTGCAGATTCTTCAGGAAGAAAATTGCGGACTATATTACTTGGATTTTTCACTAACCACTGACTAATATCAGTGCCTGGCTTATTGACCTCTCGTGCTACCCTATGGGGGACTCTTACACGACTTCCTAGCTTGGCCAATACACCCAGTGTACGGGATCTCTCTAGCTCGATCAGTGAAGATGCATCGAAACAATAGGTGGGGGATTCAGAGGTAGTGATTCTGGCATTCAATCATTTTCCCTCACCTTGTTTCTCGAGAAATTCTAAGGCCTTCCGCATATCTACCCCAAGATATGCAGCTAGCTTTCCTAACGAAATAAGTTCGCGGCCATATGCTTCGAGAGCCAATGAAGTATAAGCCTCTCCAAGCTGGCGACGCCATGTTGGAGTCTTAGACCTCATAGGATGCTTCTGCTTGGCTTCCCACTCAAGTATCAGGGTATCAGTCATGCCTTTGCGGACTAGCTCCAGTTCCTCCAACCGACGACCAATAGCCTCCAAACTAACACTGTAGCGTGTGGCTAGAGTTGCTAAGGCCTTGTCGGTCAAGCCTGCCCTGGACAATCCCCTTCTCTCAAACTCTCTAATAACATCTGGAGCTGGCATTAAGAACGAAACAGCAAATCTATTTGCAAATTGTTCCTCGACAATTTCCAGAACTAGATCGCACACCACGGGAGAATCAGATTTCAGTAAATGAGCATATTCGTGAGCTAGGGTGAAGTGACGTCGCCCGGCGTTATCTCGAGCGTTGACCAACACACAAGGCCCATAAATCTCGTGCCAGAGTGAGAACCCAGAAAACACATTTCCAGGTATGGGTAGCTCGAATGTACGAACTCCTTGTAGCTCAAGAATTTGTCGAATATCCTTTATAGGCTTATCATCGAATTTCAGCCTATGCCGCTCAACACTTGCAAGAACGTCTGAGTCTTGTTCTTGGGGGACCTCTTGAATGAGGACATTCCTGGGCTTTTTCAGTAATATCTCTAATTCGTGACCAAAACGGCAAAGCTCCTCAAAACGTATGAAGACACCCCTGATTTCAAGTGGTGAACGGTGGACATCAAGCTGCTGTGTGATGCGATAATTGATCTTCTCAGGTAGAGGCTGGGTAGGAGTGAGAAAATAATCAACGCTCCGATTATATAGATCAGCAAGGTCCCATAATGTCTCAACAAGAGGGGTTTGTGAACCCGCCTCCCATATCTTAAGCTCCTCAACAGAGACTCCGAGCTTAGCCGCTACTTCTTCAATAGACAGTCCTAGGCTCTCCCTCGCTAAACGAAGTTGCCTGGGGATAATAGCAGGCTCATCTGTACCGACCATATCTCTACCCATCGCTAGCCTGGGCACGCTACCTTGGTGGGGGGGGAGGCTGGGCTGGAGCCGGGTTAAATAGCTCTATCCCCAGAGTAGCAGGAAATACCCGGATAAGCTCCTCTACCGTCCACCTGCCGTCTTTGTGGATGGTCTTTACAGGCTCCGGCTCGTTCATCAGAGTCACCAGGCCACCTGTCACGTGAAAGACGTGCCCATTGACGTGGGCCGCCTCATCGGAGGCGAGCCAGACGGCGAAAGGCGCTATGTCCTCGGGCTGGCCCCTTACGCCCTCGGTGGAGACTCCACCCGCTCCGGCAATGCCGCGCTGGGCACGCAGGGAGCGGGCCTCATCGGGCACGCTCACCGTCATCCTGGTCGCCGCGCTGGGGGAGATGGCGTTGGCAGTGACACCATATCTGCCCATGTCACGGGCCACTACCCGTGTGAAGCCAGCGATGCCATCCTTGGCAGCTCCATAGTTGGCCTGGCCCGAGTTACCATAGAGGCCGGAGGTAGAGCTGAAGGTGATGATCCTGCCGGAGCGCTGCTGCCGGAAGAGGATGCAGGCGTGCTTCACCACCGTGAAGGTCCCTTTGAGGTGCACGCTGATCACGTCGTCCCACTCCTGCTCCGTCATGTTGAACACCATCCGGTCCCGCAGGATCCCAGCACAGGTGACCACTATATCCAGCTTGCCAAAGCTGTCTATCGCGGTCTTGACGATGTTCTCGCCCCCCTGCATGGTGGTTACGGACTCATAGCAGGGGACGGCGGTGCCGCCGGAATCGGTGATCTCTCTGACCACCTGGTCAGCGGGGGACCTGTCGTAGCCTGTGCCGTCCACGTTGACGCCTGGGTCCACCACCACTACGCTGGCCCCTTCGGCGGCCATCAGCTTGGCTACACCTCGGCCGATACCTCTCCCCGCACCCGTCACTATTGCTACTTTGTCCTTTACCAGATTAGCCATCGTCGTTACTCCTTCTCCGAGCCAGGTAGGTATGTAGGGTGAGAACTCTCTACTGGCGAGGCGGCTGGGGTGGGGCCGGGTTGGAGATTCCCTTTGTGAGGTAATCCCTCGCCAGTGGCGCCAGCACCTCTGTCGGCCATTGGCCCTGGTTATAGATAGACCGGGCAGGCCTGGGCTGAGACATGATAGAGACGTTTCCCCCATACACCAGGAATGTCTGGCCGTTAATGTTGGCGGCGTAGTCGCTGGCCAGGTACACCACGAATGGAGCTATATCGTCCGGGTCAGCGCTCACGATAGTCTCTTCGCCCGATATGCTAGCGACGCCACCCCTGGCCCTTGTCTCCCTGGCGCTGTCAGGCACACCTGCTACCATACGAGTCATCGCTCTGGGAGCGATGGAGTTGGCAGTGACTCCATATCTGCCCATGTCACGGGCCACTACCTTGGTGAACCCTGCAATGCCCGACTTGGCAGCGCCGTAGTTGGCCTGGCCTGAGTTACCTACCAGGCCCGATTCAGAGCTGAAGGTGATAATCCTGCCAGAGCGCTGCTGCCGGAAGAGGATGCAGGCGTGCTTCACCACCGTGAAGGTCCCTTTGAGGTGCACGCTGATCACGTCGTCCCACTCCTGCTCCGTCATGTTGAACACCATCCGGTCCCGCAGGATCCCAGCACAGGTGACCACTATATCCAGCTTGCCAAAGCTGTCTATCGCGGTCTTGACGATGTTCTCGCCCCCCTGCATGGTGGTTACGGACTCATAGCAGGGGACGGCGGTGCCGCCGGAATCGGTGATCTCTCTGACCACCTGGTCAGCGGGGGACCTGTTGTAGCCTGTGCCGTCCACGTTGACTCCTGGGTCCACCACCACTACGCTGGCCCCTTCGGAAGCCATCAGCTTGGCTACACCTTGGCCTATGCCCCTACCAGCCCCTGTCACTATCGCCACCTTATCTTTTAGAATGTCAACCATGACTCCCTCCATTCCTTCAACTGGCCTCAGGGCAGTCCTTCAACGCCCTAACTACTAGACTGGGTATTTGTCAGACACACCCTATTGCCGGGAGCGAGAAGGCAAGATGACCGTAGCCGACCCTGGAGTAGTGCGCTCGCCCTTGCTGTTCTCAAGCCATATCTGGCAGTCCACCATGTGTTGGCTATTCTGAATATATTTCCTGGTCACCGTTCCTTTGCAGACGAGAGTGTCGCCAGGCACGTCCATGCCTCGGTACTGGCATGATAGCTTCTTCAGAGTGCCATCCTCTCCAATCCAGTCAGTGATGAGCTGAGCAAGGAAAGCGTTTTTAAGGGCACCGTGGATGATGACACCCGACAGTCCATTCCCCTGAGCAAAGTCCTTGTCGTAATGTATCTCGTAAAAGTCCCCTGAAGCACCAGCGTATCGCACAAGCTGGCGCGTGGTGGGGTTTTTCACCAGGGATGGTATCTCCATACCTTCACGCACATCATCCCAGAAGACCGCATTGACCATCCTTATCCCTCCCTCCAGGAGGGTGTGTGCGAAGCACCCCACCCTAAAGGGTGGGGCATATGCTGCGCCCTTATGCTCTTTAATAACTTAAATGGACATTTCTGATATTCCCCCTCATCCTAACCTTCTCCCGCAAGGGGAGGAGGCATTATTTCCTCTCCCTTGATGGGAGAGGATTAAGGTGAGGGTGAAAAGCATTTTGTCCAATCAAGTTGTTAAAGTGTATCAGGGCGCAGCATAGTTTTCACACTCCCTCTAGTACCTGATGCTAGTGCTTCGCTGGGTCGCCACCAGCTCGCCGAGCTGATTGGTGTAGGCCATCTCGATTACTATGAAAAGCATGGGTCCCAGCCTTCCCGCTCGCTCTGATACATCTGCTATCTGGGCTACAGCAGTAATTCGGTCCCCTGCCCTCAAAGGCTCGAAGTACTCCCACTCGCTGCCACCATCGAGGAGACGTGTGAAGGGAACGTCAAAGGGTAGCTCGGGCCGTTCGAGCCTTATGGAGCGGAGGAAGGTTGGCGGCGCTATGGGACCACCGTAACGGCTCTTGCGGGCCGCGGCCTCGTCGTTCCACAAAGGATTAGGGTCACCCACCGCCTCAGCAAACCTCTTGATGGCTCCCTTTTCCACTTCCACTACAGCGGGCTTACTCTCTATGCCGATAGCCCTCTGGCGCATCTCTTCGGTGAGAAAGGGACTCCGGGTAGCCATGACATGACCTCCATGCCTTTTTACTAATCGCCACGAGTTTACAAGTGCCCGCCATAGGTGTCAAGAAGGCTGGGCCCTGCTACCTCTCCGGGAGTTCCCCAATAACGTTCCGGATTGTAGCGATGAAGCTCCTGGCTTTCAAATAGTCCAGACGCCAGAGGGCTTCCTCAGTACGTGTCTTCAGGCCAAGAAAGTCCAGGAAGGCGCTAGTGCCAATGGCCCAGTTAGCTTCTGGGCCTGTGGTGGTTTTCCTTATATAGAGCTGATAGTACCCTAGCTTGCCCCTGGCTCCGACGAACAGCAGGACAGCGCCCCCCACCAGCGCCGGAAGGGTAGCAACGAAGATGAAGCCTGTTGCAGTGAGGAAGAGAGTAGCAACGATACCTAGAGTGCCCAAAATCATCATGGTATGGTTGGGTTTCCGCATTAGCTCCATAGCGGTAAGCTGGTCATAGGCGATTTCGGCTATCCGATGGCCTTGCGCCCTCTCATCATAACGGATGATACGCCGGGAGGTGGCGTAAAAGGGCTTACACTCGGACAGGATTTTCTCGCCCGGCATCAAGATGTCCTGAAGACTCAAGCTGTCACCCCCATCATTTCAGCCCCAGGCCAATGTACGGGCGAGACATACCTTGCTCTCCATATTCTACTACAGAGTGCCAGTGGTATGTGCAACTGCTGATGAAAGGCGTACCTCTAAAGGGATGTGCGTCAAATTCCCTGAAGAGCCCAAGAACTGAGCCCTGGACGAAGCCCTCAAGCCAGGAGTATCATGTCTCTGAAAGAGCCAGGTTAGAGAGAAGAGGCGATGAAACGTAGCACAGGACGTATTCTTACTACACACACCGGTAGTTTGCCCAGAAGCGATGCGCTGGTGAATTTGCTGGCCGCTAAGAACAGGGGCGAGCCCGTTGGTGCGGAAGCCTTTGAGATGGAAGTTGAATCTTCCACACGCCACGTAATCCAGAAGCAATCGCAGGCAGGGATAGACATTGGCAACAATGGAGAGCAGTCGAGAGTAAGCTTCTCCACCTACGTCACCTTCCGTATGAGCGGATTTGGCGGGAGAGCCCAGCGAAAGCGGCAAAAGGACCAGGCTGAATTCCCTGGAGTAATTCGGCCACGGGTCGTGGATATAATGTTCGCTCCCAAGTGTATCGGCCCCGTGAGATACGAGAGGCTGGACGAGGTGGAGAAAGAGTGTAACGATTTCCTGAGGTATGCAGGGGACGTTGGGGTACGATTCGATGAGCCCTTCATGACCGCTGCCGCTCCTGGTATCATCGCCCTCACCATGTTCAACGAGTATTATCCAACTTACGCGGAGTATGTATTTGCCATCGCCGAAGAGATGCGGAAAGAGTATGAGCTGGTGGTGTCAAAAGGGCTAATCCTGCAGTTGGATTGCCCCGATCTGGCTATGGAGCGCCATGTCTCCTATCAAGATGAGCCGCTCAGCGCCTTTCAGGACCTGGTGCGCACGAATATAAGGGCGATCAATCGAGCGATACGGAATATCCCCTCAGACCTCGTCCGCTTGCACGTCTGCTGGGGGAACGCCGAGGCCCCACATCACTACGATGTCCCTCTGGCCGATATACTGCCCTTGCTCTATGAGGCTAATGTGGGGGCGCTGGTGCTGGAGATGGCCAACCCCCGACATGCCCACGAGTATAAAGTCTTTCAGCAATATCCTCTGCCAGACCACATGCTGCTGATCAGCGGCGTCATAGACACGAAAACCAACTACATCGAGCACCCGGAGGTTGTGGCTGACAGAATACAGCGAGTCGTGCAGGCCGTAGGAGACCCAACCCGGGTGATTGCCGGCACCGATTGCGGATTCGATACCTCTGCTGGCTCAGGGCGGGTAGACAAGGACATTGTGTGGGAGAAACTGATGGCCCTGAGGCGAGGGTCTGAGCTTGCCAGCCAGTCCATCGCCTGGTGACTTGTATCCCCGGTCACGCGCCCTCCAATCCCAACGACAGTCCTATCTTTATGCACTGGAGAGGTGTCGGATTTCATCTTGACACTCTCTCGTTCCAAAGGTATTATTGGAGTTGGGGGGTCGAAGAGACCCCTACATTTAATACGCCCAGGCGGAAAGGATACGGGAAGTAGGTTGAAACTCTTAAGGTTCCTTACCGACTTGACGGGCATGGGACGCTTAAGAGCTGCTAAAGAGGAAGCTGAAAGCACAATCGCCGCGGCCGAGGAGCAGAAGCGACAGATGCTCCTTGAGGCCCGGGAAGAGGCCCTGACAATACGCTCTGGCGCAGATGTCGAACTGAAGGAGAGACGTAAGGAACTCCAGAGGCAGGAAAAGCGACATAGCCAAAGAGAGGAGAACCTGGAACGCAAGTCCCAGGCCCTTGAGCGACAGGAAAAGGCTCTGGCTACTACGCAGCAGGGCCTGGACGCGACCAGGGAGGAACTGAATACCCTTAAGGCGCAGCAACTCAAGCAGCTAGAAGACACAGCTCGGCTCACGTTCCAGGAGGCCAAGGAGCTTCTGCTCAAGAAAGCGGAAGACGAAGCTAAGCACGACTTGGGTCGTCGCTACTGGGAGATCGAGCGAGAGTTCAAAGAAGAAGCGGACCAGAAAGCCCGCAGAGTCCTGACATTAGCTATACAGCGTCTGGCTACCGATGTGGTCACGGAGCGTACTACCTCTGTAGTGGCTCTACCCAACGACGAGATGAAAGGGCGGCTCATAGGCCGTGAGGGGCGGAATATCAAGGTGCTGGAGAGCCTCACCGGGGTAGATGTGATCATAGACGATACTCCAGAGGTGGTAACCATCTCCTGCTTTGACCCTGTGCGTCGGGAGATAGCACGTCTGGCCCTCCAGAATCTAGTCCAGGATGGCAGGATACAGCCCGCCCGCATTGAGGATATGGTGACGCGGGCTCAGAAAGAGATAGAAGGGACGATTCAGCGAGAAGGGGAAAGGGCCACCTTTGAGGCAGGTGTCAGCGGCCTTGACCCCGAACTGGTGAAACTTCTGGGTCGTCTGAAGTACCGCTACAGCTATGGTGAAAACGTGCTTCAGCACGCCGTGGAGGTGTCCCTGTTGGCGGGCATGCTCGCAGCCGAAGCAGGGGCTAACACCGAGGTGGCTAAGGCGGGAGGGTTGCTCCACGATATAGGCAAAGCCCTCACTCACGAGGTAGAAGGTCCCCACGCCGAGATAGGCGCCGATATCGCCAAAAAGTACGGCATACACCCTGAAGTACACAGAGCTATCATGGAGCACCACGATGAGGAGCGCGGCTCCGTAGAGGCTTTCCTGGTGGCTACGGCTGACGCTATAAGTGCTGCTAGGCCCGGTGCAAGAAAAGAGACACTGGAGCACTACGTCAAACGCCTGGAGGCCCTGGAAGAGGCGGCGAGCAGCTTCCCGGGAATCGAAAAAGCCTTTGCTATCCAGGCTGGGCGAGAAGTCCGGGTCATGGTCAAACCCGATAGTGTGGATGACATCACGGCATCCAGCCTGGCCCGCGACATCGCCAAGAAAATCGAAGATGAGTTGGTGTTCCCCGGCCAGATTAAGGTGACTGTCATACGGGAGACCCGCTCTGTGGAGTACGCCAGGTAGCATTTAATGCTGGATGAAGCTGAGAGGTATCTGGCTCTGGGCCGGAAGTACCTGGAAGATGGGGAGAGGCTTCTTGCCGAGGCCGACCTGTCCCAGGCTTCGGAGAAGTTCTGGGGCGCTGCTGCCGAGATAGTAAAGGCAGTGGCCTCGTCCCGAGGCTGGGCCCACGACAGCCACAGGCAACTCTTCAGAATCATCTCGCTGCTAGCACAAGAGGGCCAGGATGGAGAGATCAGAACGCTCTTCGGCCTGGCCCATAACCTTCATGTCAACTTCTACGATGACTACCTTCCTCCGGACCAGGTGCAGGATGGAGCTGCTGCTGTGAGAGAGTTGATACAGAGGCTCAATCCCATGTTGAGTAGATAGGAGTGGTGGCTTTTGCGTATCCTTATGATCGGTGACGTAATAGGGAAGCCAGGAAGGGAAGCAATACATACCCTGGTGCCAGCCCTGCGGCGGGAGCACGGGATAGACCTGGTGATCGCCAACGGGGAGAACAGCGCCGGAGGTTTTGGTATAACCCCCGATACCGCACAGGAGCTGATGGAAGGTGATGTAGACGTGATCACCTTAGGCAACCATGTGTGGAAGCAGAAGGAGATCATACCTTATATAAGTGAAGAGTGGCCGATCATCCGGCCTGCCAACTATCCCCCTGGCACACCTGGCAGAGGATATATGAGGGTAGGACAGACCGTAGTCATTAATCTGATGGGGCGGGTTTTTATGAACCCCCTGGACTGCCCCTTCCGGACGGCGGACCAGGTCCTTAAAGAGGTAAAGGGGATAAACCCGCCTAAAGCGATAATCGTAGACTTCCATGCGGAAGCTACCTCCGAGAAGCAGGCTATGGCATGGTATCTGGATGGCCGGGTGAGCGCCGTCCTGGGCACCCATACCCACGTGCCCACTGCCGACGCCCGAATCCTGCCCAAAGGCACAGCCTTTGTGACGGACGTGGGTATGACAGGGCCCTATAACTCGGTGATAGGGAGCGATATACGGGCAGTCCTGGAGGGTTTCATTACCCAGATGCCACGGCGCCTGACGGTCCCTCCAGGCCCTGTGATACTGAACTCGGTCCTGGTAGACATTGACGAAGAGGCGGGCGTAGCTACCAATATCCAGCGCATAGACAGGATGGTGACCTAACATGGCCATTGTTGACCTCCACCTACATACTACCGCCTCCGACGGCCGCCTCACTCCTACGGAGCTGGTCCAACTGGTAGCCAGGAGGGGCCTTAAGGTAGTTGCCCTGACGGACCACGATTCTACCGAGGGGCTGGACGAGGCTTTTGAGGCAGCAAGGGCTTTCCCTGAGCTCACCATAATCCCAGGTATAGAGCTCAGCACCGACGTTCCGGGCGCTGAAATCCATATTCTGGCTTACTTTATTCAGTATAGAGATGCCCGGCTTCAGGAAACCCTCCAGAAATTCCGCGTCGGCCGGGTGGAGCGGGCGAGGCGGATGGTTGAAAAACTCAGGAAGCTGGGTGTGGAGATAGAGTGGCAGCGAGTCCAGGAGATAGCAGGGGAAGGTGCTGTGGGCAGACCCCATATCGCCCTGGCAATGGTGGAGAAAGGTTACATAAGCCAAACTCACGAAGCCTTTGACAGATATATAGGCAGAAACGGGCCCGCTTATGTGGAGCGTGAGAAGCTAACGCACCAGGAAGCTGTAAGCCTCATAAAGCAATGGGGAGGAGTAGCCGTACTGGCCCATCCGGCCTGGGTTTCCAACCTGAACGATACCCTTGAAGAGCTAAAAGCAGTTGGGCTGGTGGGGATGGAGGTGTTTTACGCCCAGTACTCCCCGGAGACGATACAGGAGCTCGCAGACATTGCCAAGAGGCATGGGCTATTGCCCTGTGGCGGCAGTGACTACCATGCCCTGGGCAATCCCGGTGAGCCCCTGCCGGGCACTATGGGGCCTCCCCCAGAGGTAGTGGAGAGACTGGAAAAACTGGCTATGGAGAGGGCCTAGGTTAGGGAATAGGCCCTTTTTCATTGGGAGACAGGAGAGCCATGGACCTGGCTGGCCTTTACATCTACGCCTACCTGGTAGGGGCGGTGCCCACAGCCTACATTATAGGCCGACTGGTCAAGGGAATAGATATAAGAGAGTATGGCAGCGGCAACGTGGGCGGCACTAACCTCTTCCACAACGTTGGCAAGGTCTGGATAGTACCCCTGGGACTGTTCGACCTTTTTGTCAAGGGCGGCTCTCCAGTATGGATAGGTATGTTCTTGCTGGACATGGACAGGTCCTCTCTCGCTCTGATGGGCGCCCCTCTTATGGCCATCGCCGGGCATAACTGGTCGGTGTTCTTGAAGTTCACTGGTGGCAGGGGAATAGCGCTGGTCATAGGCGCTCTCTTTGCGCTGGCGTACCGGGAGCTGGCAGTTTTTGTAGCTGTAGGTATCGGTGGGTGGGCCATTTTCAGGAGCTCCGGCATCTGGGTTTACATCTCCCTGTTGCTCCTGCCCTTCTGGAGCCTCTTGTTCGGGGAACCTCTGGCGATAACCTGGCTGTGTGTGGGGATATTGGCTCTGGTTACGGTGAAACGGCTCACCTCCAACTGGACTCCTCTGCCCGAAGGAATGCCCAAGAGAACCGTCTTTTTTAACCGGCTTCTCAGGGACCGGGATGTCTCCCATCGGGAGGAGTGGCTCAATCGTGGCCCAAGGCTTCACCATGAGCCTGCCGAGGGTGAAAAAGACAGGAGCATCGGTTAGCGACATGGAGCAGTCCCAACGACAGGAACACTCGGAACCTCGGGGGGAGCAAGAGTACGGGCTTCATCGCTGTTCCTCTCACCCAGACGTAGAGACGGGGCTGGCGTGTGGCAAGTGCGGCAAATACATCTGCCCCAGGTGCATGATCCAGACCCCTGTGGGAGCCAGGTGCCGTGAGTGCGCTGGAGTGACAAAGCTCCCCACCTTCGACGTAAATCCTTCATATTACCTTCGCGCTGGGATGGCTGGTGCAGTGGTGGCAGTGGTGGCTGGGATCGTGTGGTGGGGCTTGTGGTCGCAGCTAAATCTGCCCCTTTTGCTATGGTGGCTATCCGCGATTGGCGTGGGCTATCTGGTGGGCGAGGCTATTGGCTTAGCCACTAACCGCAAACGAGGGCCGGGACTGGCTGTGATAGCTGGCCTGAGTATGACGTTATTCGTAGTGACTAGCGGCATCCTGGCATCAGTCTTTATCCTGACCAACATCTTCGGGCTGCTCATCCTGGGCATTGCCTTTTATATAGCCATAAGCCGGGTCCGATAGCTCCACCCACAAACGCCGGACGGTCCTGCCTATGGCCTCACCACCGAACCCTCGCCGACGAAGGTAGGTGACCACTCTTTTTCGGAAAGTATCGTAGTCAACCTGGCCCAGCTTGTGGAGCATTCTTCTCGCTGCCCCGTAGGCATTCTCCTCCTCATCCAACCCCGCCAGGGCCTCCGCAGCCACTTCTCTGGATACACCCCTGCGGAGAAGCTCCCACTTCATGGCGAAAGCGCTCCTGGGTCGGTGCTGTTCCCGGTTCTGCCGCCAGAACCGAGCGAAGGCTGCATCGTCCAGGAGACCCATATCTGTGAGACGGGCAATAGCTTCCTCTACCAGGGAAGGAGAGAAGCGCCTGGAGAGCCCACGCCGCACTTCCGCTTCGCTCCTGGGCCTGTAAGATAGGAGCCGCAACGCAGCTTCGAGGACATCGTCTATGGAATGCACTTCCCGAGGCGATAGCGACACTTGGACTCCTCTAGCCTTGGCAGTAAGGGGTTGTGAGGGCTAAACCTCCTCAAGCTCATCCGATTCATCTTCGGAGTCAGCGGTGACGGTTACTAAAGGTTGCTGAATGGAAGGCTGGTGCTCCGCACGGATACGGGCCTCGATCTCCTTCGCAAGGTCGGGGTACTGGGAAAGGTATTCCTTAGCGTTCTCCCGACCCTGCCCCAGGCGGACCTCCCCATAGGAGTAGAAAGCGCCAGACTTTTTGATAATGTCCTGGGTCACGCCCAGGTCCAGGAGGTCTCCCGTCTTGCTTATACCTTGTTTGAACATAATATCGAACTCGGCAGTACGGAAGGGCGCAGCCACCTTGTTCTTGACCACCTTGGCCCTGACCCGATTGCCTATAATCTCGGAGCCCTGCTTTATGGAGTCTGCGCGCCGTAGGTCTATGCGTACAGAACTGTAGAATTTCAGGGCTCGACCTCCTGGCGTAACCTCAGGGCTGCCATACATCACTCCCACCTTTTCCCGGAGCTGATTGATGAATACCACAGCCGTCCGAGAGTGGTGGATAGCAGCCGTGAGTTTCCGCAGGGCCTGAGACATGAGCCGCGCCTGCAAGCCCACATGGGAGTCACCCATATCTCCTTCCAGCTCTGCCTTGGGCACCAGGGCAGCCACGCTGTCTATTACAACGGTATCCACTGCACCACTGCGCACAAGGTACTCGGTTATCTCCAGGGCCTGCTCAGCGCTGTCTGGCTGAGCTATCAGGAGGTCTTCCAGCTTTACACCACACTTGGCAGAATAAGTAGGATCGAGGGCGTGCTCCACATCAATGTAGGCTGCGGTGCCTCCCATCTTCTGGGTCTCAGCCATAATGTGGAGCGCGAGAGTGGACTTGCCAGCCGCCTCGGTGCCAAATATCTCGGTGACTCGCCCCTTCGGTATGCCCCCCACGCCAAGGGCTAAGTCCAGAGCAAGGGAACCGGTAGGCACTACCTCAGTAGTTAGCCTCTGGCTTATCTGACCAAGACGCATGATAGTGCCTTTACCGTATTGACGCTCAATCTGTGAGATGGCTATATCAAGGGCCTTTTCTCTCTCGGTGACCATTTTCCCTCCAGTGTGCTCCTCTCTTCAATCGCATCTTAGCATACCCACACGAGAGTCACAAGGAAGGGTTGTCAGCCAGGAAGAGAAATTTGGACTAGACTGGTCTTGTAATGTAGAGCCATTTAGCTACAATAACTAAAGGCCCTATTCCATACGAACCAGCGGGTGACACCTGACTGAATCTAGCTTATGGAGGCATGAGATGGAGATAGAAAAAAAGCTGGCGCAGATGGGTCTTGAATTGCCCCCTCCTTCGGTGCCTATAGCCAACTTTGTGACGGCGGTCCGCACTGGCAACATCCTGTTCGTCGCAGGCCACGTGCCCCGTATGCCCGATGGCAGCTTCCTGAACCCTGGCAAGCTGGGGCGGGACGTTACCGTCCAGCAGGGGTATCAGTCGGCGCAGCGCGCTATGCTCAACTGCCTGTCCAGCATCAAAGCCAGCATAGGCGATCTGGACAAGGTCAAGCGTGTGGTCAAGCTCCTCTGTATGGTCAACTCCGCCCCCGACTTTGGCGAGCAGCCCCGAGTGGCCAACGGAGCCTCAGACCTCCTGGTGAACCTCTACGGCGAACGGGGCCGCCACGCTCGGTCTGCGGTGGGGATGGGTGCTCTGCCATTCAGCAACTGCATCGAGATAGAGATGATCGTAGAGGTGGAAGATTAACAGGCGCTCTTACCGTTGTTGAGGGCTGGGCCTATATATAGAGGCTCGTAGCCAGAGACGTAAAATCTCGACAAGGTGGTCCCCCATCGGCAGTATAAACGTCTCTGTGTATATGTGAGATCCCGCGCCCGCCAGGTGGAACGCCTTTGACATGGCCGCGTGAACCATGTAGCATATGGGAGCCGCCACGGAGTTGAGATGTGCGGCCACTAGCCAGAAGATAGGGCAACTGCATACTGGAGGGATTCACTTGGGAGACGACATTAGCAATCCGCAAGGTCGGCAGGAACCAAGCTCTCCCCTGGCAGGGCCCCCCATCAATCCTGAGTTTGAGAAGGCCCTGGATGAGATGGTGGCCATAGCCAAACATGGCCATCGCCCCGACAGTCCATTTTTCAACCCGCCCAATGAATGGCTCACCAGTCACATGCGGGTCTTTCAAGACCTCCCCGAAGAGGCGCAGCTGCAGCTACTTCGAGAGTCCAGGCAAATCAATGAGGAGGCTAAGCGGGCCAACGCCCAGGGCAAGGCAGCCCCTCGCTCGGGGCCGGACGTGGCATTTCGGCTGGACAATGGAGGGTTGGCCTTTTTCAGCCAGTTGGGTGTGGCGCGACGGCCCGACCTCACTCAATATTTCATTGATGGCTTCGCCAGGAACCGTGATGCACTGGCCTTCAGCGAGGTCAATCAGGCGCTTTTTGCAGAGGTCTTCCCCTATATCACCAGGAATTTGGAAGAGCACTTCGCTTCCGGAGATACCATCGTTCAGTCCGACCGCCAGATCGGCGATGTGCCTGGGCGCTCCTTTCATGCCCGGCAACTGTTGTACGGCACTCACTATCTCCATCTTCCCTACATGTGGCGACAATTGACCTTCGACCTCCCCGACGCTGAACTCAATAAGGAGCCCGACATCCTGGAGGTCTCCATCCCAAGCTGGCTTCAGGACCTGGGCTTGCCAGACGAGCTTAAAGTGCGGATCAAAGAAGCGCACCTAACCCAGTTGGTCTTTAAAGCCCCTACCAAGGGTCTGTCACTCCATCTGGGATTTGATTACATCGGCGAGCATAAAATGGGCCCATTGTCTATTGCCATGTTTCTGGTTAAACAGGCCAACGGGCTTGCAGTCCAGGCAGCTTTGAGTATGGCGCGGGTCAAACCCATAAGGCAGTGGGAGGGAGCCGAGAGTAGGCGGCCGACCCAAGCTCCCACAACCCCATATCTCAATACCGCCCTGGTCACCATTGGACCGTCATTACACGGCAAGAGCACCCTCACTATCATGATTGAGCTGGCGAACAGTGACCTCGCCCGACTCCTTGGCCTCGCGACGGACCCCCATGAAGGGGTCTATCCGATGAACGATGACATCGTGCTCCTGCAACCGATGTCGGAGGCCATAGAGACTACACGAGGCGGCCATCGCCGCAGAATTCAATACGGGATAGATGGCACCGAGAACAACTTCTATGCGGTGCCTTTTGGTCTGACCCAACAGGGTGACCCCATCACCTACGACGTCCTCCGAGGGACTAAGGAGGCTCCCAATGACCAGGAGACCCTGGAGAACGTGCCCATCAACACTGAGAGCGGTGCTCCAGACTATCTTCAGAACCCGGTCCGCAATATGCGCATGATTCTCTCTCGCTCACGCCTCCTCGCCAGGAAA
The DNA here is from genome assembly GCA_964457285.1 of uncultured Dehalococcoidia bacterium. Taxonomy (GTDB): domain Bacteria; phylum Chloroflexota; class Dehalococcoidia; order Lucifugimonadales; family JAGWBF01; genus CAYWGG01. The sequence goes on along the minus strand of CAYWGG010000009.1, from coordinate 3,376 downwards.
GGCACCCAACACATGCTGGAGGTGATCACCAGCGGGCGAATGAACGACTCTGTTCACATCCCTATGGAACACACAGACCGGGTATTTTGGCAGGCGGTGATGCGCCAAAATACGGTCGCCCCACCCTTGAGGCGGCTCACCCTTGAACCATACATACGAGTGCTGATGTATGGTGAGGCCGTTCAGATGGGGGCTGCGGTTGGGGCCATCGGCAGGCCGTATGTAGAATACTTCTCAGACCCGTTCATCATCGGGTTGGAGGATGAGAACGCCAACTCACTGCACAGCATATTGCAGCAGATGGAGCAGGGAGGTCTGCGGCAGGAATACTACGTCTTCAACACTGGTGGAGTAGGCGCAGATACTAACGAGGAAGCCAGCGGCTCGCGATATAAGAAGATCCCTAGAGAGCTGACACTGATGTTGCAAGAAGCATTACTTCGTGGCGCAGTGAAGTTTGAGCACGATCCAGTGCTAGGCTCGGACATCGCCGTGGCTATCGTGAATCAGCATGGCGAAGAGGTCCTGGACCTGAGGAAGGATTGGTTACCCAGAGAGATATATAGCGAAGCAGAGTACAGAAGGCGGATTGTGGAGCTGAAGCGGAGGCGATATTACAGCCGAGACGCCCAGGACAAAGCGGGCATCCTGCGCTACACCAAGGTCATCGACGCACTCTTCGATCTCACAGACATCCCTGCACCGAACAACGAGCGTGAGTTAGCGTGGCTGTTGTCCTTCTACTGGCACGTGGACCGGGCCTACAACTCAATGCCTGAGCTGGCACAACGGCGCGGTGAAGGTCAACGTCCTGCTTCCCACCTTCTGAGGGCGCTTCAGCAGATGTACGAAGCTGGGCTGACACAGGGCCTTGAATTGCCACCCGCTAGCAGGCGAGCTTTGCGTGATGTCGGACTCCACGATGGGACGTGAGCGAGCGGTCATAGTGTGGAGCGAAGGGCTAATCCTCCAGGCCGATTTTTCTAATTTTGGTTCCTCAGGCCCTTGACTTGGCTAAAAAGAGGGACTATAATCCTGATTAAAGAGCGGTAGTTTCTTGAGAATGAAAGACATCTGACATATATCAAGAGTTGGGTAACCTGAGCGGCGGCTTGGGGATAACCCAGCCGCCGCTTCGCACGTTAAAAAGAGAATAGGGAATAGTTTGGAGTTCCTAGCGTGGGTCAAGCTACTAAGGGCCTACGGTGGATGCCTAGGGGCCGAGGGCCGAAGAAGGGCGCGGCAAGGCTGCGAAAAGCCCCGATGAGCCGTCTAGCAGGCATAGTCGGGGATGCCCGAATGGGGTAACCCGTTCTGGTGTTGAGCCAGAACATCCTCCAGCATATGGAGGAGGGTAAGCGGGGGAACTGAAACATCTTAGTACCCCGAGGAAAAGAAATCAACCGAGATTCTCCTAGTAGTGGCGAACGAACGGGGAAGAGCCTAAACTTTTATGGCTTAGTGGCCCAGGGGCCTATGCCATAAAGGGGTTACAGGGGATACCCGCCCCAACCCTGGCAGGGGGCGAGGAGTTACAAATCTTATCTCTAGCTGAATGAGCCTGGAAAGGACTGCCACAGAGGGTGAAAGCCCCGTAAGCGAAAGGGATAAGGCTCCTGGTGTATTCCCTAAGTACCACAGGACACGAGGAACCCTGTGGGAAGTCGGGGAGACCACTCTCCAAGGCTAAATACCCTCGGCCACCGATAGTGTACCAGTACCGTGAGGGAAAGGTGAAAAGCACCCCGGGAGGGGAGTGAAATAGATCTGAAACCGTGGGCCTACAGCAGGTCGCAGCCCTTCACTAAGTGAGGGGTGACGGCGTGCCTATTGAAGAATGATCCGGGGACTTACTTCTGTGGGGCAAGGTTAAGGGACTGGAGTCCCGGAGCCGGAGCGAAAGCGAGTCCGAATAGGGCGATTAGTCCCATGGAGTAAACCCGAAACCGGGTGAGCTACCCATGGCCAGGGTGAAGGTCCGATAACACGGACTGAAGGCCCGAACCGGTGGCTAGTACAAAAGCTTCGGATGAGCTGTGGGTAGAGGTGAAATGCCAACCGAACTCGGAAATAGCTGGTTCTCCCCGAAATGCATTTAGGTGCAGCCTCGGGTATAGGTAGACGGAGGTAGGGCTCTGGATGGGCTAGGGGGCGTGAGCTTACCAAACTCAACCAAACCACCAATGCCGTCTAACCGTTTCCCGGGAGTGAGACTGCCGGAAATAAGTTTGGTAGTCGAGAGGAAAACAGTCCAGACCACCGGCTAAGGTCCCTAAGAGCAGGCTAAGTGGGAAAGGAAGTGGGGTCCCTCAGACAGCCAGGAGGTTGGCTTAGAAGCAGCCACCCTTTAAAGAGTGCGTAATAGCTCACTGGTCGAGGGGTTCTGCGCCGAAAATTTAACGGGGCTCAAGCCTGTCACCGAAGCCGTGGATACTAGGGGATGGGGTTCCAGGAGTCTGTGGGCCAGGGAGCAATCCCAAAGCCCGACGCGGCCTCCTGGCCCCTGAAGACCTCTAGCATGGTAGGGGAGCGTTCCCCGGGCGAGGAAGGTGAGTCGCGAGGCTTGCTGGAGCGCGGGGAAGTGAGAATCCCGGAATGAGTAGCGTTAATCAGGGTGAAAATCCCTGACGCCGAAAGCCCAAGGTTTCCTACGCAACGTTTATCGGCGTAGGGTTAGTCGGTCCTAAGCTGTAGGCGAAAGCCGAAGGCGATGGAGAGCAGGTTAATATTCCTGCACCGCCGTTATCTCGTTTTAAAGCCGAGGGGGGGTGCGGAAGGGTAGGCAGAGCGCGCGATTGGTAGTGCGCGTCCTCTTCTGTAGGCCATGCCGGGGTAGGCAAATCCGCTCCGGCGTTATGAGCTGAGGGTTGAGGGTAACTGGGCCTTAAGGTCTGGGAAGCTGTTGAACCCATGCCGACAAGAAAAGCCTCGCGAGCTATGTGATAAAGGCGTCCGTACCGCAAACCGCCACTGGTGGGCTGGGATAAAAGTCCCAAGGCGTTCGGGCGAACCTTCGCTAAGGAACTAGACAAAAGGGCCCTGTAACTTTGGGATATGGGGCGCCCTGGAGGGTGAAACTCCATGCGGGTGGAGCCTTCTGGGGCTGCAAAAAAGAAGGCCGGGCGACTGTTTAACAAAAACACAGGTCTCTGCAAAGGAGAAATCCTACGTATAGGGGCTGAGGCCTGCCCAGTGCCGGAAGGTTAAGGGGAGGGGTTATCCTGCAAAGGAGAAGCTCCGAACTGAAGCCCCGGTGAACGGCGGCCGTAACTCTAACGGTCCTAAGGTAGCGAAGTCCCTTGTCGGGTAAGTTCCGACCTGCATGAATGGCATAACGACCTGGCCATTGTCTCGGCGGAGGGCCCGGTGAAATTGC
>CAYWGG010000008.1:19249-28783 GCA_964457285.1 uncultured Dehalococcoidia bacterium | reverse complement strand
TACGGGCGATGGCCAGGTCCGACCATTGGCGTTGGGTCTCCAGCCCCAGGTGGGCATGAGCTTCCTGGGATGATAATTCTGGAAGTGCTGGCTCTGGCTCAAGCCCATGACCCGCAAGGCGGCGGTGACTGTGCGCTTGCCTGGTGCCAGGATGGCACCTACCAGTAGCACCTGAGCATGTTGCCAGACTCGCCAGGAGAAAAGTGGCGCAAAGGTTATCATCAAACTGGTAAACTCAACTGGCAGGGTGAGCATCGGTGCCCTCTCTTGACGGATGATTGGTCACCAGCTTACTCCGCTTTTCGTTTATCGCCAATTGGATAAAGTCGAGCTAAGGGGGTGCCTCTATGGACGTCTGGGCCGGAGTAGTCATGGCAGCGGGCATAGGTAAGAGGATGGACTCGAAAGTGCCCAAGATACTTCACGGTATATGCGGTCGGGAGATGATAGCTTATCCTGTAGAGGCCCTCAAGAACGCAGGGGTTAGCCGCATTGTGGTGGTAGTTTCGCCCGAAAGTCAGACGAGAGTAAAGGACCTCCTAGGAGACAGCGTAGAATACGTGCCTCAGAGCCGACCTCTGGGCACAGGACACGCCCTCCTTCAGGCGGCCAGCCTGCTCAAGGGCCAGGCTGAGCAGATAATCGCCCTCAACGCCGACCTGACCCTCGTCCGACCTGCCACACTGAAGAAGCTCATCTTCCATCACCTTTCCAGGGACTCTTACGTCACTCTCCTCTCGGCCATCTTCCGCTCTCCAGGAGATATGGGCAGGATAGTGCGGGACGAGGCCGGTAAGGTAGTAGATATTCTCGAGGCTTCGGAGATGGCGGGAGATGACGAGACGGCCTCGGAAGTCAACGGCGGAGCTTACTGTTTCAAGGCCGCGTGGCTTTGGGACAGGCTGCCTCGCGTCGAAAAAGCTCCTATGGGAGAGCTTTACCTCACCTCTCTGGTAGCTATGGCAATCACTGAAGATGGCAGGGTAGAAGCCCTCGTCTCTAAGGACTCAGAGGAAGTCCTCGGAATCAACAACCGGCTGCAACTAGCCCAGGCTGAGGGGGTTATGCGGCGGAGAATCCGTGAGCGATGGATGCTGGAGGGCGTCACCATGCTCGACCCCGCCTCCACCTTCCTGGATGCTTCGGTAGAGCTAGGGCAGGACGTGGTAATATACCCCAACACTATGGTCCTGGGCCGCTCTAAGATAGGCGATAGATGCACTATAGGCCCCAGCACAGTTATCCAGGACTCGGTGATCGGCGAGGGTTGCAAAGTAGTAGCTTCTTTCCTGGAGGAGGCTACCCTGGAGGGGTCCGTTGACATGGGGCCCTTCAGCCACTTGAGGCCAGGGACCTATCTGGAAAGCGGCGTCCACATAGGCAACTTCTCTGAAGTTAAAAACAGCCGCCTGGGACGTGGTGTGGCTATGGGACACTTCGGCTACGTGGGGGACGCCTCCATAGGCGCTAACGTGAACCTGGGTGCTGGAATGGTGACCTGTAACTATGATGGCGTGACCAAACACAGGACGGTGGTGGAGGAGGGGGCCTTCATCGGCTGTGACACCATGTTTGTAGCTCCGGTGAGAGTAGGCGCGGGAGCCATCACCGGCGCTGGGGCAGTGGTAACAAAGGACGTACCGCCCAATAGACTGGCGGTGGGTGTACCTGCTACAATAAAAGAAGGCAAGAAGACCCGGCAGGGATTAACCAGTTAGGGAGTGTTGGCCTCTTTGCCCCAAAAAGCCTCGCCTAAGCGAGGCGAATGGGCGGGCGGGGAGGATGGAAAGACTTGGATACAAGTGGCTTATCATCGGGCCTGTCCCTGGCAGCATTTCTGCTGGTCTTTGCCTACCTTAGTCTAGCGTTGAATACCACCCCATCCGGAAGCGTGGCGGTCCGGCTGTCGGACCTCTCTGGTCGCCTCTCGTTTACCCTTCGACTTCTCAGATTAGCCAGTGTGGTGGCCGTAGTCCTATCGTCCCTGGCGCTGGTGCTGAGCCAGAGTTCGCCCAGCGTGGCGCTTATCGCCATATTTGCCCTGGCACTGATAGCTTTCCTGGCAATAGTAGATAGGGTGGCAAAGCGCCTTTGCACGGTATATTCTGAGGTGGCATCCAACCTGGTTTTCCCTCTCCAGGTCTCCCTCTTACACCTTCTAAGTTTGCCGAGGGCGAGTAGCACCGTACCGACAGAAGCCGGGAAGGGAGACAACACTGTTTACCTTGAGCGCAGCCGCAGGGAGCACAACGGAGTGGGGGCGGATACTCCTCTCGATGGAGCGGACGTGGTTTTCACCGAGGAGGAGCAAGCGAATCTGGATGAGCGAGAGCGGCTAATGATCCGCTCTATCCTGCAGTTGGATGAGACCATGGCCCGGGAGATCATGGTGCCCAGGCTGGACATTGTAGCTATCGAGGCGAACACTCCCCTTGCCGAAGTGGCCCAACGTATGCTGGAGAGCGGTCACAGCCGCCTCCCCGTGTACAGCGAGACCATAGATAACATCGTCGGCGTGGTCTACAGCCGTGACCTGCTCCCCTTTCTGCCGGAGACCGAGAAATATCCTTCCCTGGAGACAGTGATACGCCCCGCCTTTTTCATACCAGAGTCCAAGCGGCTGGATGAGTTGCTCAGGGAGCTACAGGAAAGGCGTATCCATATGGCTGTGGTGGTGGACGAATACGGCGGTATTGGAGGGCTGGTCACTCTCGAGGACCTTCTGGAGGAGATCGTCGGTGAGATAGAGGACGAGTTTTCCCGTCGCTCGGAGCCTCTGATTGTACGTACAGCTAAGGGCGACTTTATTGTGGATGCCGGGGTAACCCTCAGCGACCTTTCAGGCTACTTCTCCACCCCCATCGGAAATGAGGACGTGGATACTGTCGGCGGTCTGGTATACAGCACCTTGGGAAAGATGCCCCAAGTAGGGGACCATGTGGTGTACAACGGCCTGCGTATAGAAGTAGTCTCGACCATGGGTAGAAGGCTTCGGAGGCTAAAGCTAAGCAGTGTGGGCCCTCAGAAAGCGCAGTAGAAGTCGCTTAAGAAGCACGGTAGGAACCTCACTAACGAGAGGTTCCTACCGCTTTCATCCCCATCTTCAACCTGCATTGGGGAGCCGGCCTTACCCTACCGCTCCAGCATGTCTAGTTTACTTTCTTCGGCACAACCACCAGAGGTGCGCTGGCTACATGGCCGTCAACGGTGCGGGCCGTTATAGTGTAAATGCCAGGCACCAGAACAGGTGGCAGACCGCCTGTTGTAGTCCCTACGGTTGTATCTACCAGGAAAGCTCCCGCTTTGTTGGCAAACCCACCCTGGAGGATCACGTGGGGTACGTCTCCACCTACAACTACCTGGAAGAGGACTACCTCACCGGGTTTGAATCCACCGGCTGCTACTCGCAGCTTACCGCCGACCTCTACCTCCAGGGGTATGGGCACTATCTGCACAAGGGAAGTCGCTCCCTGATTGCTTGGGCTGGGACTGCCCGTGGGACTAGTAGCCGCCCAGGTCACACCGGTTATTAAGGTAACAGCCGCAAGGACAAGAGCTACAATGGTGAGTTTGCTACTGAGAAATCGCCTCATTGGGCCTCCTTTTCACATCCTCCTCAAGGGTCTGCTGGGCAACCTGAACCTTCCACAATTGCTTCATAACTCTGTCATGGACAAGGTCACGCATAATCATATTAGCACAACTTTCAGATGTCAAGGCCCTACGGGATATTGTGACCAGGAGTTTTTGATATAGCCAAGGTTGTGATATAGTAGACTACGTGTCCTATGGGACCCTGCGTGGAGCACGGATGGGTTGATATGAGAAATCTCGGACCAACCGAAGGAGGAGATAGTGGCTCGGCAACTTAATACGGGGGACTCGTTCCCTGAATATGTAGTTAACACTGTTGATGGGAAAACGTTGAAAGTCCCACAGGGCTTGCCAGGGGAGTACTCGGTATTGCTGTTTTACCGCGGCTCGTGGTGACCTTACTGCCGACGGCAGTTGGCCGATTATCAAGCCCATATGAAAGACTTCGAGCAGGAGAACGCTAGCGTGCTGGCCCTCTCTGTAGACCCCCTGGAAAAGGCTAAAGAGACAGTACAGGAGCTAAAGCTGACTTTCCCTGTAGCCTACGGGCTTGAGCTTCCTGGAGATGCCGAGAAGGTCGGCGCTTTCTGGGGAGAGAGACAGGGAAGCAAAATTGTCCACGCCACCGGGTTCATTCTGGGCCCAGAGCGAAAGGTCCTGGACGCGTGCTACAGCAACGGTCCCATTGGGCGCATCGTCGCCGAGGACGCCATACGTCATATCCGGTTTTTCAAAGAGAGGAGGCGATAGGCAAATACTCCACCCTGAAGAGTGGGGCATATGCTGCGCCCTTCAAAGTGCAGTACGTAAATGAATTATCAGACACATCCTGGAGGGCACTGGCGTGTGCCCTACGGCCACCGCCACTCGAAAGGCGAGTAATGGCCGTTCTTTCGGGTGTTGTCCCAACTCATGCCGTGGTCGGTGTAGGTGCTTCCAGTACTCCTCGCCAGGGCCAGGGAGGAGTTCACCGGGTGGCCGGTGTTCTCCAGCCGCATGGCCTCCGTCCGCCTGCCTGCCACGATCCCCTCCACCTTGAAGTCCATGATCGCAGGGATGGACACGCTGCGGGTGTTCTCCTGGGCCACGTAGGTAATAGGGCTGTGCTTAATCCCCAGGAAGTTGCCGGTAAGGCGCATCCAGCGCTCGGCGGGGCCTCCCATCTCTCCGGAGAGGATCCGCCCCATGGCCTGCCGCTGTGGCAAGCCGGCCCGCTGGTCAACGTATACTGCTGTGGTCCAGTTGCCCTCGCCCATCACACCAGGGGTATAGACCACCACTACGAAGTTCAAGCCGTTGAGGGTGACACGGTTGAAGGTCCCCTCCTGGACGTGGAAGGCGAAGCCCACATCGCAATGGCCCTCTGTTGGAACGGCCGCCGCACCTGCGACGACGCAGGGACACAGCACCTCACAGTTGCAGTTCTCGAAGTAGTCTCCCTTCAAATGCCATCTATCTGTAGCCATGTCGCTCACCTCTCCCTTGGGATAACCCCCTTGTAGTCCCCCCTGGTAATGGGGGATAAAGAGGGGTCTTTCGGTTGTAAGCTCTCAGCCTTCAGCGTTCAGCCTTCAGCTTCAATTTGAATGCTGATAGCTGATCACTGAAAGCTCAAAGTGCTAGCTAATGCTCGTAGAACATGCGCTGGATTTCCTCACGGTCATGGGTAATGGTGAGGGCCAGCATCAACAGGATACGCGCTTTCTGGGGCAGGAGGTTGTCACAGACTATGAAGCCCAGCTCATCCTTTTGGGGGGTCATGACCACCCGGCCGGCCGTGGCACGAGAGGCCAGCACCACGGGGATGCCATCTCTCACGGCTGCGGCCCCGGTCTCCAGCACGGCGGGCGGGTAGGAGCCGCCGCCGAACCCGGCCAGGACAAGGCCATCGGACCAGTTCTGGCGCACGGCATCTATCAGAAGCCCATCGGCACCGGCATAGGCGTACACAATGTCCACCCTGGGAAGGGCCCCTAGCCTTGCGACATCGAAGGGAGTGGCGGTGGTGTGCTTCCGAGTCGGAGTGCGGTAGAACACCACCTCTCCGTCTGAGTCGGCGTATCCCAGGAAGCCCAGTTCGTTTGGCCTGAAGGTCTCCACCCGAAAGGTGTTAGCCTTGGTGACCTCCCTGGCGCTCTGAATCTCGTTGTTGAGAACCGAAAGGACTCCTTTACCTGCGGCATCGGGGCAGGCAGCGATACGTATGGCGTCCATGAGGTTGATGTCGGCATCGGTGCCCAAAGCTGTAGGGGGGCGCATGGCCCCAGTGACCACCACAGGTTTGGAGGACTTCACCGTCAGATGGAGGAAGTAAGCCGTCTCCTCCAGGGTGGCCGTCCCGTGAGTCACTACTACCCCGGCTGAGCCTGCATCTTCCTGTAAGACATGATTGATACGCTGGGACAACCTGAGCCACTCCTGAGGGCCTATGGCTGTACTGCCAACGCTGATGAGGTCCTCCCCTTGCACCTCTGCGATGTCCCTCGCCTCTGGGATACGGGCCAGGGACTCCTGGACGGTCAGGCGTTTCCCCAGCTCGGGGTAAAGGATGTAGTCCAGACGGTGAGGCCCAATTCCTGCAATGCTGCCACCTGTGGCGATGACTGTGACTCTGGGCCGAGGACCTGCCCCAGGTCTGCGGGCTGCCATGTTCATGCCTCCTTTAAGTGAGTAGTGCCCGACGTGGGCGCATGAAGGTATCTACTGCCGACCAGGTACAGTCCTTGCTATGGTCTCTGGGAATGTCCCAGATTCGAGAAGAGGCCACATCGGGGCTAGTGGTCACGCTGCCGCCGCCTCAGCTCGAAATACTCGTCCACCAGCACGACAATTGCCAGCACGGCAAGAAGAGTGCCCCCAGTAAACCAGCCTGTAACTCCCAGCTTCCACTCCCGCTCCACGATCCCGATGACGAGGCCAACGATCCCACAAGCAAAGGCTGCAAGGATTAGCAGCCGGGAAAGGGACGTCCGCCACTCTGCCATATTCATATGTGTTCCCTCCTGGCACTGGACTCAGGGCTGCCACCCCATACTTTACCCCAGTCCTCTGGCCGCTGCAAGGAGTGGTTGATGGGTACGAAGGTGTCGGGCGTGCAAAACAGAACAGACCCATTGACCTGACCTATCCACACGCCTACAATCTGGATGAGAGGTTCTGGGGAGGGGGGCGACACGCTAGCTCTCCTCCAGCCTCCTACCTTGTCTATCCCATAAACTTGAGGAGGGCAATATGGCGAACAATAAGGTCACCATTGGGAATGTGGAGATTACCTCACTTTCTGACGGAGCCCTGGAGTTCGATCCCTGTAACTTTTTTCCTTCAATCCCTGCCGAGAACTGGCAGCCCTACGAGGAACATCTTACCTCGGAGCATAAAGTCCGCTTCAACCTTGGCTCCTTCCTGATACGCTCTGATGGCCGCACTATCCTGGTGGATACAGGACTGGGCCCCAAGCCTGTGGATGCTCCTGATCCTGGCTGGGGTGAGCTTCTCAACGACTTCAAAGCCAACGGAGTACGTCCGGATGAGATAGATATGGTGGTGATGACCCACCTGCACCGGGACCACATTGGCTGGAACGTGTTACCACGAGGGAGAAAGTACGAGCCTGTCTTTCCCAAGGCCAGGTATTGGATGAGCGCCAAGGACTGGGAAGCCTCTCACAACCCCCAGCTTCAGGAGCAGCGGTTCCCCAATGCCCCCGCCTGTGTGTGGCCCCTGGAGGAGCTGGGACTCATGGAGCTGGTATGGGGGGAGTACTCTCTGACCAGGGAGCTGAGCACATTGCCCACGCCTGGACATACTCCAGGGCACATGAGCATTGTGATCTCCTCCCAGGGCCAGCGAGGCCTGGTCCTGGGTGATGCTGCCCACAATCCGGTCCAGGTACATGAGATCGACTGGGTTTCCCGAGCCGATATAGACCAGGGCCAGGCCGTGGTCACGCGCCGTTCCCTGATGGAGAGGCTGGAGCGCGAGGGGGCGCTGATCGCAGCGGGGCACTTTCCGGCGCCCGGCTTCGGCAAGCTGGCACGCCTGACGGGTCGGCGCTACTGGCAGGCCCTGTAGCCACATAGCTCCTGCTGGGCTTTGATAACAGAGGTTACGTAGCCTCCGGGCACTCTGATACCTACCCTATCGTAACTACTGTTGATCTGATAAGAAGAAGCTTTAGGAGGTAAGGTGTGTGACAACGCGTGGACGTAGCAGGCAGAGACCAGAGGGTGTGCCAGCCGAACCGGGAGCTGGCGAGGCGCTAGAGGGCGATATTACCCAGGTTAGGGGGCCCCAGGATGCCGATACTACAGTCGAGGCAGGAGGTGATGTTATGACAACGGACGCCCGTACCACAGAGGAAGCCTTTTCCCATCTGATTAGCAGGCGGCAGATACCGGGGCGCGGGGTGCTTGCGCCAGAGCCTGCCCCAGAAGAGTTGGCCCTTGAGCAGCGACAACGGCTGATCCGGGAGCTATTGATGGAAGAGGAGCATATCCTTGAGGTGCTCAGAGCCATCCGTCCGGACATGCTGCGGGATGCCTTTCAGCAGCTAGGCGAGGTAGGCAGGGAGTTGCAGCAGATGGCCTACCTGGAGTGGATGCACGGCACTTTCCAGATGCTATCTCAGGTGGCTCGGCTGACTCGCTACACCATCCAGATACAAAAACAGAACCTGAAGGATGCGGGGATTGACATTTCTGACGTGGATAAAGAGATGGTGCCTTATACTGCCCTCACTCAGGTGTTCCAGAGGCTGAGCGAGCGCCTGGCCCAGCGGGCCTCTGGCGTTGGACAGATAGGATAACAGGATGGGAGATAGAAGGCAGCATACCAGGCTCAGTCGGCTCGTTCTTAAGGACCTTTCCCTCGGTGAGTCCTTCCAGCGAGACTGGATAGACCAGAGCTCAGGGCGGCTAGGGCCCTTTCACCGAGAGGTGGACCACACCTGGGAGCGAGTAGAGGAAACAGCGCGGCTATATGGCCCTGTGGGATATGCCGAGTTCCTCGTCCACCTGGGTCACGACTTCAGGCTGGTGCCCCAGTGGCGTGAAATGGTAGGGCCGAGCAGGCATGACAACTCAGCTAGCGGAGAAGCTCAGAGGGATCAAGGCCCAACACCTTAGCTTGCCACGCATAAATGGTAAGGTTGGGGTGAGATGGCAAGGCTTCCGAGAGACATCAGATCTGAACGGGCTTTGAGAGCTTTGCAGGGGTTAGGATGTGAGGTTGTCCGGCAACGCAGTAGCCATGTCGTTATCCGCCGTGTTGATAATCCTCGATTAGCTGCAGTGTTGGTTATGCACCCTGGCAGGGCCTTAAGGGTTGGGAACCTCGATGACTTATTGAAGCAGCTTAACATCTCCATTGAAGCCTTTCTGGAGGAATATTAGGAGTCGGCAGAATGAGATATACGGTTATATTGAAGCCTGCAGAGGAAGGGGGGTATCTAGTACGCGTCCCTGCATTCCCTGAAGTCATAACTGATGGTGATACAGTTAAGGAATGTTTAGACAACGCTAAGGAGGCGATCGAGTTAGCGATGGAAATCTATCAGGAACGTGGTGACCTGATCCCTGGAGACGTTAAAATTGCCCAGGTAGAAGTCAATACCCCGCTAGATTGACAACGAGAAAAGGCTGTATAGAAATTGAAGCGGTAGATTTTAGCTCCCTTGGGAGGCCATAGCTATGGACACGTACCAGTGTATCAGGAGCCGGGTGGAGGTGAGGAGCTTCACCCCTGACCCGGTCCCTGAACCAGTAATCAAGGAGATTCTCAGGGCCGGGCGGTGGGCACCCAGCCAGAGGAACCGCCAGCCCTGGCACTTCATCGTCATCCGCGACCGAGAGACCTTGAAGCAGCTCAGTACCCTGACCTCCAGCGGCGCGTACATCGCCGACGCCCACCTCGCCATTGCCATAGTGATGGAAAATGCCAGGA